>JBFWOQ010000015.1:0-61058 GCA_050250395.1 Porticoccaceae bacterium | reverse complement strand
GTCCGCCGCCCTGATGCAACTCGGTTGAGCGGAGTCCGGCGGCCGCTTGCGAACACCACATTCACGCGCCAGCCGGAAATGACCAGGCATACAGCAGACAGGAGAACGAACTCATGAATCCAGCACTATGGGTTGCCAAAACGGGGGTCGATGCGCAACAGCAGCGCATGGCCGTCATTTCCAACAATCTGGCCAACGTCAACACCACAGGATTCAAGCGTGGTCGGGCGGTGTTCGAGGATCTGCTGTATCAGAACGTGCGTCAGGTGGGCGCGCAATCCTCCCAGGACACCAAGTTGCCGTCGGGACTGTCGCTGGGGACGGGGGTGCGCAACGTCGCCACCGAGAAACTGTTCACCCAGGGCAATCTGGTCAGCACCGACAATCCGCTCGACGTGGCGATCCAGGGTCGGGGCTTCGTCCAGATCCTGCTGCCGGACGGATCGATCGGCTATACCCGCGACGGTTCCTTCAAGCAGGACGATCAGGGTCAACTGGTAACCGCCAGTGGGTATGTGGTGCAACCCTCGATCAGCATCCCCGAAAACGCCCAGTCGATCACCATCGGCTCGGATGGCGTGGTGAGTGCCACGGTGCCGGGCGATGCCAGCCCGAGCCAGGTGGGAACCCTGCAACTGGCGGATTTCGTCAATCCCGCCGGGCTGCAACCCATGGGTCAGAACCTGTTCCGGGAAACCGCCGCCAGCGGCGCGCCCCAAGCCGGCACCCCCGGGCTCAACGGGCTGGGCACCCTGTCGCAGGGCTTCCTCGAAAGCTCCAATGTCAACGTGGTGGAAGAGCTGGTCAACATGATCGAAACCCAGCGCGCCTACGAGATGAACTCCAAGGCCATCTCCACCGCCGACAGCATGCTCCAGTACGTCTCGCAGACGCTGTAGCACGTCGTATCCAGGCAACTGGCACGGTTTTCGCTGAGCATGACTGTGAGCGTCGAATCATTGACACCCGAGGTTTCCGACGAATGATCCGCAGCGGCATCTCGACACCGGGGGTAGCACTGTTGGCGGCAGTGGCACTGCTCGCGTCAGGTTGTACGGGCGTTGCGCACCGCGGCGCGGCCGAGGAGTCTCCGCCGCCGGCGGCGCTACCGGACTACGGTCCCGTCAATGGCGCCATCTACCATCGCGCGACCGCTCGCCCGCTGTTTGAAGATGTGAAAGCGCGCGCCGTGGGCGATCTGCTGACGGTGGTGCTGGCCGAAAACATGAACGCCAAAAAATCGGCATCGACGACGACGCAGAAGGATTCGGCCATCTCATTGCCGGTGCCCACGCTGTTTGGCAAGTCCGGCAGCGACCTCGATTTTCTGAACAATGAGATTGACGCCACACGCGGCTTCAAGGGTGCCGGCAGCAGTGCCCAGAGCAACGCGTTGACGGGCACGATGACGGTCGCGGTAGTGGACGTATTGCCCAACGGCAATCTGCTGGTGCGCGGGGAAAAAAAGGTCGCGCTCAATCGCGGCGACGAGCACATCCGCATCAGCGGCATCGTGCGCCCGGCGGACGTATCCCCGGCCAACACCATTGTCTCCACCCGGATCGCCGATGCGCGCATCACCTATGCCGGAACCGGGGAGCTTGCGGATTCGAACGCCGCCGGCTGGCTGGGGCGCTTCTTCAGCAGTGTGATCTGGCCCTTTTAGAGGAATTTCCGTGAACCCACGCCAAACTGTGAATCGCGCCGCGCGCGCCGCCGTATCGGCACTGCTGACCGCGTTGCTGGGCTGCGTTGGCACCGCTCATGCCGAGCGGGTGAAGGATATCGCGATGGTCGAGGGCGTGCGCAGCAACCAGCTGATGGGCTATGGCCTGGTGGTGGGGCTGGACGGTTCCGGCGACCAGACCAGTCAGACGCCGTTCACGGTGCAAAGCCTCAAAAGCATGCTGACGCAGTACGGCATCACGCTGCCCGACAACGTCAAACCCCAGCTCAAGAATGTGGCGGCGGTTTCCATCCACGCCGACCTGCCGGCATTCGCCAAGCCGGGCCAGACCATCGATGTAACGGTCTCGTCGCTGGGTAACGCCAAGAGTCTGCGCGGCGGAAGCCTGCTCCTGACGCCGCTCAAGGGTGTCGACGGGCGGGTGTATGCCATGGCGCAGGGAAACATGGTGGTCGGGGGCATCGGTGCCCAGGGGAAAGACGGGTCGAGCGTCACCGTGAACATCCCCAGTTCCGGGCGGATTCCCAATGGCGCCACCGTCGAGGTCGCGGTGGAAAGCGCGTTCAATCACAGCGACGGCATCGTCCTCAATCTCCACACTTTCGATTTCACCACGGCGAGCCGCGTGGCCCAGGCGATCAACCGGACCCTGGGCGAAGGCTCGGCGAAGCCCGTCGACGGGACTTCCATCTGGGTCACCGCACCCACGACGGGGGATCGCGTGAGCTTTGTATCCGTGCTGGAGAATATCGAGGTAGACCCGAGCGACGCCCCGGCCCGGGTGGTGGTCAATTCCCGCACCGGTACCGTGGTGATCGGCAGCCGTGTCCGCGTCTCGCCGGCGGCCATCACCCACGGCAGCCTCACCGTCACCATCGCGGAAAATTTTGAAGTGAGTCAGCCCGAACCCTTCTCGCGCAGGGGCGAAACCGTGGTCGTACCCCACAGCGATGTCTCCATCAGCGAGGAAACCAACCGCATGTTCCTGTTCGAACCGGGCGTGGAGCTCGACGATATCGTGCGTGCAGTCAACGGCGTGGGCGCCGCGCCCAACGATCTGGTGGCCATCCTGGAAGCACTGAAACAGGCGGGCTCGCTGCGTGCCGAGCTGATCGTGATATGAGCACACCGCCGCCTCTGGTTTCCGACGTGCCCACCGCAGCCGCTCACACCGCCTACACCGACTTCGCCGGCCTCGGTCGGTTGCGCGCCAGTGCTCACCACGACCCCAAGGGCAGCGCACGCGCGGTAGCCCAGCAGTTCGAGGGCCTGTTCGTTCAGATGGTGCTCAAGACGATGCGGGAAGCGAGCTTTGGCGACACCTTGTTCGATAGCGATCAGAGCCGGATGTACCGGGACATGTTCGACGGTCAGCTATCCACAATGCTGGCCGGAAACGGCGGTATAGGTCTCACCGACGCCATCCTGCGTCAACTGGGCGGCGAGGTGCGCCCGACTTCGCCTCCGGCCGGCACCCTGCCTCGGCCCGCCGCGCCGCCACCCGTTGCGCGCGCCGCGCCGCCGGCACCCGGGCTGCTCGAACAGCCCCTGCATTTCGTGCGCGCGGTCTGGGATCAGGCGCGCACCGCGGCGGCACAGCTTGGCACCGAAGCGAAACTGCTGGTCGCTCAGGCCGCTCTCGAAACCGGTTGGGGCCGTCATGTGCCGCAACGCCCGGATGGCGGCAGCAGCAACAACTTCTTCGGGGTCAAGGCCGGCGCGAAGTGGTCCGGCGATCGCGTCGCGGTGCCGACCCTGGAGTTTCGCGATGGCGTGGTCCGCCGCGAGAACGCCAGCTTCCGCGCCTACGACTCGGTGGCGGACGGCTTCAACGATTATGTGCGGCTGCTGAAGTCCAACCCGCGCTACCGGGCGGCTCTGGAGCTGGCCGACGATCCGCGCCATTTTGCCCAGGCCCTGCAACGCGCCGGTTATGCCACCGACCCGGCCTACGGGCAGAAGATTCTCGGCATCCTCGACGGGGATGTCCTCGGCGCGGCCATCGGGGCGCTCAAGCCATGAGCCAGACAGCCGCTATAACGGATACACCCAGGTCCGCCGCCGCGCGGTCACGGACGGATGCCCATGGCTGATCCCTTCAACATATCGGTTTCGGCGCTGTTGTCTTACCAGCAGGCGCTGAATACAACCAGTCACAACATCGCCAACGTCAATACCGCGGGCTACAGCCGCCAGCAGGTCGAGCTCGGCACCCAGTTGCCCGAGTACAGGGGCGGCGACTACCAGGGCAATGGCGTTGCGGTGGACGGCATCCGCCGCATCTACAACGAATTTCTCACCACCCAGGTGCGCGACCTCACCGCCAGCCGCAGCGAAGCGGACACGCTCCATCAGTTGGCCGGTCAGATCGACAACGTGCTGGCCGACCCCGACGCCGGCCTCACGCCGGTGACGGGGCGGTTTTTTTCGGCGCTTCAGGACCTGGCCAATGATCCGACCTCGACCGCCGCGCGTCAGGTGGTGCTCGATACGAGCGAGACGCTGGCCAGCCGGTTTCGCGACTTTGCCCGTTATTTCGACAGCCTCTCCCAGGGCGTGAACAGCACGCTGACCAGCGCGGTGGATCAGGTCAACGTGCTCGCGCAACAGATCGGCGATCTCAACCAGAGGATACAGTCCTCCACCGGAACCAGTGGAGCCGCGAACGATCTTCTGGACCAGCGCGACGAACTGATTCGACAACTGTCCGAATACACCTCGGTAACGGTCGTGGATCAGGACGACGGCAGCCGCAATGTCTTCATTGGCGCGGGCCAGCCGCTCGTGGTCGGCGCGCATGTACAGCAGTTGGCCGTGCTGCGCGATCCCTACGACCCCGGACGCCAGCGCATCGGCTTTGTCTCCGCGGGCGCACCGGTCGACATCACCGTACAGCTCACCGGCGGCAAGATCGGCGGCCTGCTGGCGTTTCGCGATCAGGTTCTGGACCCCGCCTACAATCGCCTCGGGCAGCTCGCGCAAGGCATTGCCGCTGCCCTGAACGATCAGCACCGCCTGGGCCAGGATCTCAACGGCAATATGGGCGGCGACCTCTTCACGGTCGCCGCGCCGCAAGTGCTTCCGCGTACCGGCAATACGGGTAATGCGGTGGTGGACGTCGCGATAACCGATGTCGGCGCACTCACCACCAGCGATTATCGACTCGACCGCAGCGGCACCAGCTACTCCCTGACGCGGCTTTCCGATGGCACCGTCACGAACCTCGACTCCGCGGGTTTTCCGGGCGTCGCCGTCACCGTGGATGGCGTGCGTATCGGTCTGGCGTCCGGGTCGATCGACGACGGCGACAGTTTCGTGCTACAGCCGACACGGGGCGCGTCCGGGTCGTTACAGGTAGCCGTTACCGATCTCAACGCCATCGCCGCCGCGAGTCCGATACGCACCGGCGCCGGGTCGGCCAACAGTGGCAGCGCCACCATCAGCGCCGGGGTGGTCAATGGTCCGCCGCCGGTCAGCGCCGCCCTTACGGCTGCGGTCACCATCACCTTCAACAATCCGCCCACCAGTTTCAATGTGACGGGCGTGGGTACGGGCGACCCCACCAACGTCCCCTACGTCAGCGGTCAGGCGATCGGCTACAACGGCTGGACGCTGCAGATTTCCGGGCCGCCCGCGGCTGGCGACACCTTTTCCGTGGGCGCCAACACGGGCGGCGCGGGCGACAATCGCAATGCGCTGGCACTGGGTGCGTTGCAGTCGACCCGCACGCTGGACCAGGGCCAATCCACCTTTGCCGACGCCTATGGCAGCCTGGTCGCCACCGTGGGCGTGCGCACTCAGCGCGCCCAGGCCACCAGCCAGGCGCAGGGGGTATTGCTCGACCAGGCAACCGCCGCCAGGGACAACGTCGCGGGCGTCAATCTCGACGAGGAAGCGGCCAACCTGCTGCGTTTTCAGCAAGCCTACCAGGCGGCCACGCGCGTGATCGAAGTCGCCAACAGCCTGTTCGATTCCATCCTGAACGCCGTGCGGAGGTGAGTGTGCGGATTTCCACCAGTCAGCAACAGTTGCAGACCGTCCAGGCGATGCTCGAACAGCAGTCCCGACTGGCGCGTACCCAGCAGCAGATTGCGAGCGGACAACGCATTCTGGTGCCATCCGACGACCCGACGGGGGCCAAGCAGATGCTGGATCTCGGCGCGACGATCGCCACCGCCGGGCAATACCAGCGCACGGCCGACGTCGCCGAGGCGCGACTGGGCGCCGAAGGCAATGCCCTGCAAGCGACGACAAATCTGTTGCAGCGGGTCCGCGAGCTGGCGGTGCAGGCCAACAACGACTCTCTCAGCCCGCCAGACCGCGAGGCCATTGCCGTCGAGGTGCGCGAGCGCCTGTCCGAACTGGTCGGCATCGCCAACAGCCAGGATGCCAATGGTGAATTTCTGTTCGGCGGCTACCGTGCCACCACCCAACCCTTCAGCGTCGCGCCCGACGGTGCGGTGGTTTACGCGGGCGACCAGGGTCAACGCCAGTTGCAGATCGGGGCCGATCGCCGCATCGCGGTCGGCGATTCCGGCGCGGCCGTGTTTCAGGCGGTGCGCAACGGCAACGGGACTTTCGTGATCGAGCGCGGCGCCAACACGGGGACGGCGATCGTCGGTCCCGGCACCGTCCTCGACACCGCCACCTGGCAGGCGAACCCGGATCAATACGCCATTACCTTCGTAACCAACGGCGCGGGCCAGCTGGCGTATCAGATAACCGGCGCGGCCAGCGGCCAGGTGGTGCCGGCGCCGCCCGCAGTAGCCCCCACCGACGCCCTGGCCTACGCCAGCGGCGCGGCAATCGATTTCCAGGGGATCCAGGTGACCCTGACGGGCACTCCCGCGGTGGGCGACACCTTCAGGGTTGCGCCCAGCCAGCAGCAGGATATCTTTGCGACCGTCGCAGCCTTTGCCAACGCGCTCGCAGCGCCCGCGCCGGATCCCGCGGCGCGCGCCGCCCAGCACAACGACATCGGCCGGGCCCTGACGGATCTCGATCAGGCGTTGCAGCACATCGCCGGTGTCAATGCCGGCGTCGGCGGACGACTCAATGCGCTCGACAGTCAACGCGCCAGTAACGCCGACGAACTGTTGCGGACCCGGGCGCTATTGGCCCAGGTCGGCGATCTCGATTATGCGCAGGCGATCACACAATTGAATCGACAGCAGGTCGCGCTCTCGGCGGCACAGCAGGCCTATCTGCGGGTTCAGGGGCTGTCGCTGTTCGATCGCATGGGCTGATCGCGATCCGATAACGCGGCCGGGTTTTTCGTGCCGCCGGTTTCAGAAAGCCGCATTTTCAGCGCTCCGATACGCAGCGCGGTGCAATCTCCCTCGCGACCGGCGTCAATCCGGAAGCCTCCCGGATTTTCCCTCGGACCCGCGGTGCGGCACGGCGCGCCGGCTAGCGGGGCGGTCGCCCTCCACACCAACTTCTTTCCGCAACATTCCTAAAGTTCTCTCCACCCCTGCCGTTACCTTCCTCGGGAGCGGTAGACGTCATTGCGCAGGCAAGGCACCACCGCTTAACGCAAGCCTGATGCGCACACACCGGTGATGCGCGGGTAGAACCAAGGAGCGCACTCATGTCTCAGACCATCAACACCAATATCGCGTCACTCAACGCGCAGCACAACCTGGACCGCTCACAGGGCATGCTCCAGACCTCGTTGCAACGACTGTCTTCCGGTTTGCGCATCAACAGCGCCAAGGACGATGCCGCTGGCCTGGCGATCTCCGAGCGGTTCACGACCCAGATCCGCGGTCTGAACCAGGCGGTGCGCAATGCCAACGACGGCATCTCCCTGTCGCAGACCGGCGAAGGCGGGCTGGTGGAGATCAACAACAACCTGCAGCGCATCCGGGAATTGGCGGTGCAGTCGGTGAACGCCACCAACAGCGACTCCGACCGCGCGGCGCTGGATCTCGAGGTGCAGCAGCGGCTGGCGGAAGTCGACCGCATCGCCGCGCAAACCTCGTTCAACGGCCGCAAGATCCTCGACGGCACCTTCGGCAGCGCGGCATTCCAGATCGGGGCCAATGTCGGCGAGACCATCAGCGTCGGTCTGGCCACCAGCATGCGCACCAGCGCCATCGGCGGCGTCGCCAGCGCCAGCTCGGTGGACCTGGACAATGTGATCAGCGCGGGCTCGGCCGCGGTGGCCGGGGTCACCGCGAGCTACACCACGGCGGCCATCACCGATTTCGATTTCGCCACCGTGGCGGGTACCGCGGGTGATTACGACGTCGATTTCACCGGCGCGGTCGCAGCCGGGGACAGCGTGACCGTGGCCGGCGTCACCTTTAACTTCAGTGACAGCGGGGTCGGCGGCGCCACCACCACCACCGTCGCCAATGCCACCACGGTGAACATCGCCACCGATATCGGTGCCGCCACCACCAACTCCAGCGCGACGCTGTTGACAAGCGCCTTCAATACGGCGAAGGCGGACCCCCTGACGTCCGGCGCCCTGGGATCGATCACCGCCGACAACAGCGTCGCCGGCACGGTTAACTTCACCGATTCGCAGACCGCGGTGGCCAAGACGGTGACCGAAAGCCTCACCAATGCGACCGTGACCGCCAATGCCGCCGCGGTGGCCGACGACACCTCCCAGAACCGCACCTTCACGGTCGGCGGGATCACCGGCACCCCGGTCAGCATCACCCTGAACACCAACGTGACCAACATCAACGGCCTGCTGGGAGCTATCACCAGCGCCGCCGGCTATGGCGCCAGCGGCGTGACCGCCTCGGTGAGCGGCGCCTCGATCGCCTTCACCGCCAACGATGCGCAGACCACCGGCAGCATCAGCATCAGTGGCGCGGACGAGTTCGATACCGGCGGCACCGCGGTGGCCGGGGTGACGGCGCAGGCCGCGGTGCCCGCGCAGACGGTGACCCTGGCGGCGGGCGACTTCGACATCCAGATCGGCGCCGCCGGGTCCACCCTGTCGGTCGCGGCGGGCACCTACTCCACCGCCCAGCAGTTGCTCGACGCGGTCAATACCGCCCTGGCCGGCAACGGCGTGGCGGCCCTCGACAGCGCCAATGTGCTGTCCATCACCGCCAATGACACCATTGCCATAGCGGGCACGGCGGCCACCGGTACGCTCGGGTTCGCGGCCAGCAGCGCGGTGGCCGGCAGCCTGCAGGGCACCAGCGTGACCACGGTCATCGGCGCCAACACGGCCATCCAGCGCATCGACGCCGCGCTGAAGTCGGTCAGCGACCTGCGCAGCACCTTCGGCGCGGTCCAGAACCGCTTCGAATCGACCATTGCCAACCTCGGTACCACGGTGGAGAACCTCTCCGCCGCCCGGGGACGGATCCAGGATACGGATTTCGCCGCCGAAACGGCCGCGCTGACCCGCACCCAGATCCTCCAGCAGGCTGGCGTGGCCATGCTCGCCCAGGCCAACCAGCTGCCTCAGAACGTGCTGGCGCTGCTGCGGTAGTGGCGATCGGGGACGCCGGCTCCAACCACTGGGGCCGGCGATCATCGGCGAACGACCGGGGGTGGGCGCCAGTGGCGCCTACCCCTTTGGGCGTGGGTAACAGGGAGATCGGGCGATGAATGACGCGAGCGTTGTGCGCCCCATGGTGCATGCGTGGGAGTCGCGGCCGGCCGCCGAGGCGCGGACCGATCCCGCGGTTGCGGCCCCGGCGGCGCGGCCGGCGGTTGCCGCCGCCGGCAAGGAATCGCCGGGAACCCCGGCGCAGATGGATGCCGACGGCATAGTCCGGGCGGTGACCCGGCTCAACGAACGGGTGCAGGCGGTACAGCGCGAGTTGCAGTTCAGCGTCGACGCCGCCACCGGCTACCAGGTGGTCAAAGTGCTGGATGCCAGGTCCGGCGAGGTCATCCGCCAGATGCCGTCGGATCAGTTGCTGGCGCTGGCCGAGATACTGGTGGCGGAAGGCGAGCTGCCGCGGCGCGGGCTGCTGGTGCTGGGCCTCGCCTGAGGCGGCCTGGCCCGCCGGTCCGCAAGTTGGCCCGCAATTTGCCGCTGTACTAAAGGGCCATTGCCAAAGGAGCCGTGATGATTACCTCTCTGGGTGCGGGATCCGGTATCGACATCGAATCCCTGGTCTCGCAGCTGGTCGCCGCCGAGCGCGAGCCGGCGCAGCAGCGACTGGATCGGCGCGAGGCCGGTCTGCAGGCACAACTCTCGGCCCTGGGCACCTTCAAGGCCGCGCTGTCGAGCTTCCGCACGGCGGTCGGCGGGCTGGCGGGGAGCGCGCTGTTTCACGGCGTCAGCGCCCAGAGCAGCGATTCCAAGGTGCTGAGCGTTCGCGCCGACCCGGGCGCCACCGTCGGCAGCCATGCCCTGGAGGTCACCCAACTGGCGACCGCGCACGGCCTGGCGGCATCCGCGGTCGCCAGCAAGGCCGACGCCTTCGGCACCGGCACCCTGACGTTTCGCTTCGGCACCACCAGCCACGACCCCGACACCGGGGCCTACACCGGCTTCACGCCCAACCCGCAGGCCACCACCCATACGGTCACCATCGACGCCACCAACAATTCCCTCGCCGGCATTCGCGACGCGGTGAACCGGGCCGGCATCGGGGTCAACGCGAGCATCATCCAGGACGGCAGCGGCTACCGGCTGGTGTTTTCGGCGGCCGCCACGGGCGCCGCCAACAGCCTGGAGATCAGCGTCCAGGAAACCGCGGGCGACAACACCGACGACCAGGGCCTGTCGCGCCTGGCCTACCACGCCGGCGCCACCCAACTGGTGCAGACCCAGGCGGCGCAGGATGCCGCCTTGCGCATCGACGGCCTCCCCATCGGCAGTGCCGGAAACAGCCTCTCCGGTGTGCTCGATGGGCTGGATCTGGAACTCGTCGGCATCGGCTCGGCCAACTTCACGGTGGCGGCGGACCAGGGCGCCGCCACCAAGGCGATCGACGAGTTCGTCCGCGTCTACAACGCACTGATCGACAACATCGGCGCGCTGACCCGGGTGGATCCCGGTACCGGGCAGGGCTCGGTGCTGACCGGAGATGCCATGCTGCGCAGCACCGCCAACCGGCTGCATGCGCTCACCACCGGCGCCGTGCCGGGCCTCGCCGGCATGCACAACGCGCTGGCCTCGCTGGGTATCGGCACCAATCCGGAGACCGGCAAGCTGGTCAAGGACGAAGCCCGCTTCGCCAGCGCCATCGCCGGGGGTTTGGAGGATATCGCGCCGCTGTTCGCCGATGCCGGCAGCGCGTCGGATTCGCTGGTGCATTACCTGGGGGCTGGCCCGGCCACGGCGGTCGGCAACCATGAGTTGCAGATCACCCGCATGGCAACCCGCGGGCAACTCAGTGGCGGCGCGGTTTCCGAGCCGCTGGTGATTACTCCCGGGGTCAACGACACCCTGACCCTGACCATCGACGGGGTCGACTCGGGCGAGCTCCGGCTCGCCGGCGGCAGCTACAGCGGGGCGGAACTGGCCGCCGAGTTGCAGGCCCGCATCGGCGGCGCGAGCGCCCTGAGTTCGCGGGGCGTCGCCGCGGAGGTGAGTTTCGAGGGCGGCAGCTTCACCCTGGTATCGGCACGCTGGGGCAGCGCGTCGCAGGTGGCCGCCCAGGGCGCCGCGGCCGCGACCCTCGGGCTCGCCGGCGGTGTCGCGACCGCCGGGGTCGACGTCGCCGGCAGCATCGCAGGGGAGCCGGCCACGGGCAGCGGACGCCGTCTGACCGGAACCGGCCGGGCCGCGGAGCTGCAACTGGAGATCGAGGGCGGAGCCCCTGGCAACCGGGGAACGGTGTCCTTCACCCGAGGCATCGCCGCCCGCCTGACCGAGTTCGTGGACAGCCTGATCGGCGGCGAAGACCTGGTCGGCGCCCGCACCCGGGGTATCGAGACGCGCATCGACGAGATCGACGACCAACGCGCGCAGCTAGACCGGCGGCTGGCGGCGCTCGACCAGCGCTTTCGCGCCCAGTTCATCGCCATGGACCGGCTGGTCAGCCAATTGCAGGGCACCAGCGATTTCCTCACTCAACAGTTCGCCGCTCTGCCCGGAAGCAGAGCCAGTTGATGCACTCACACTACAGTTTCCTCCCGCTCTGCCGCTAAGGAAATCGGGTTCCAGCCAACCGACTTCAGCGAGGAATGCAAATGCGCTACGCCAATAGCCAGAGTGCCTTGAACCAGTATCGGCAGGTGGACGTTCACGGCGGTGTTGCCGAAGCCAGCCCGCACCGCCTGATCCAGCTGCTGATGCGCGGCGCCCAGGACAAGATCGCGTTCGCCCGTGGCTACCTGGAACGGGGCGACTATCAGGAAAAAGGCCGGCATATCGGCGGGGCCGCCACCATCATCGAGGCGCTGCGAACCTGCCTGGACACGGCGAGGGGCGAGGCGATCGCCGCCAATCTTGCCGCGCTGTACGAATACATGAACCGATGCCTGCTGGAAGCCAATCTGGAAAACGATGGAGCGCGGTTGGTGGAGGTTGCCGGCTTGCTGGGCCAGGTCCAGTCGGCCTGGGACGCAATCGCCGACCGGCCCGAGGTTGCGGTCAGATGAACGACAGTGGGCGAGTTGACGGTGTCGGGCTGGCGCCTTCGACAGCGCGGGAAGCCGCTCTGGCTGCGGTAATCGGGCTGGCGCGGGCCATGCTGAATGCCGCCCTGGAGGGCGACTGGGAAGAGGTTGCCAGAATCGAGGCCACGCGCCGCGAGGAGATCGCTACCTGCTTCGCCCGCACTGACGCGCACGGCAATGCCGAAGTGATCGCCGAGCGTATCAAGACCCTGATGGCCATCGATCACCAGATCATGCGGCTGGCGACGACCGGCATGGACGATCTGCGGGACCAGCTGGGCGCATTGCGGACCGGTCGCATCGCGCGGCAGGCCTATGAAGGCACCGGCTCCGGGTGAACCGGGATCCGGGTGGTACAGGTTTCAGCGCGGCGTTCGAGACGCATAGCATAATGGTCCCGTCATGAGCCGCCCGGTGCGGTAGCGAGGATGCGTGGAAACATCTGCCGAATATCCGCTTGACCAGAGCCTGGCCTACGAAGGCGAGCTGGCGCTGGAGTGGCGCGCCGGGGACGCAACGGTCACCGCGGGCCAACGGGAACAACTCAACGCGGCGAACGAGCGGGCGTTGCGGCTGCTGGCGGTGCTGGAAGAGCATCACGCCGATACCTCGGAAGAACAGGCCTCCGGTCACGATCTGGCCCGGCTCGAGTTCAAGATCAATCTGATTCTCGAACTGGTAGGCGGCTGGCTGGCCCAGCAACGCGACCAGCCGGCCCCGATCATGGCGCGCCTTTCCTCCCGCACGGTACGGTGGCAGCCGCCTGCCGCGATACCGCCGGCGCCAGCCGCCGGCGAGATGGTTCTTTATCTGCACGCCGCCCTGCCCTATCCCCTGCGCCTGCCGGCGGTCATCCACAGCGCCGGCGAGATGGTCGAGGCGCGCTTCGACGGATTGAGCGAAACCCTGGTAGAGCTTCTGGAAAAGACGATTTTCCGCCGTCATCGGCGCC
Source organism: Porticoccaceae bacterium (assembly GCA_050250395.1). Taxonomy (GTDB): domain Bacteria; phylum Pseudomonadota; class Gammaproteobacteria; order Pseudomonadales; family Porticoccaceae; genus JAGPUQ01. Next base: position 47,868 of record JBFWOQ010000015.1, on the reverse strand, counting down.
AGGTTGCACAGACCCGACCGGCGCGCGATCCCACCTGACCGCCGGACCTCGTCGGGGTGGAGTCGCGCCCCGCTTTCAAGCAAAATGTCCTTCGCTCCCGCCGCCTGTGCGTTATTGCGCAACCAGGGTACCGATCTTGTCGCAGGAGGTTTTTGGGCGACAGGGCTGCCGGAGGTGACGCAGGTCATCTGGCATGCGCGCAGGGAGGCGAAAAAAATAGCAGTGAATCCGGTCGAGCAAACCCAATATGAGTCAATTGTTTCAGGATCCGCTGCTCACGGAGGGGCGGGTCTTGGTAATCGAGCGGAATCGGGAGTCACGGGCACGATTTGCGGCGCTACTGGCGTTCATGGAGCGCAACGCCGTGATGCTGGACGAGAGTGACGACTGGCGCGCGCATCTGTTATCGGGGCTGCCGGTGGACGCAATGATTCTCGGAGCTTGCGACCTTGACGCGGTGGTTCGGGAAGCCTGGCGCTGCGACGCCGATCTGCCGGTACTGCTGCTTGGTCACCCGGAGCAACGAAGTATTGATGTTGCCGGCGAGCGCAAGCTTGTCTGCCATATCGACTCACCCCTCACGCACCGGGCCCTGGCCGAGGCTCTGCGCCGCGCGCGGCTCTACCGCACACGGCGCGCCGATACCGACAAGCGCCAGCCGTTGGAACTGTTTCGCTGTCTGGTCGGCAACAGTCGCGGCATGCGCGATGTGCGCCGGTTGATCGAACAGGTCGCGGGTTCGGATGCGACCGTATTGATTCACGGCGAGTCGGGGACCGGGAAAGAGGTCGTCGCGCGCAATATTCACTACTTTTCAGCACGCCGCGAACGTCCCTTCGTCCCCATCAATTGCGGCGCGATTCCGTCCGAACTGCTGGAGTCGGAGCTGTTCGGGCACGAGAAAGGCGCCTTCACCGGCGCGGTGGCGGCGCGTCAGGGCCGCTTCGAAATGGCCGAAGGCGGCACCTTGTTTCTCGACGAGATCGGCGACATGCCGCTGCCCATGCAGGTGAAGCTGCTGCGGGTGTTGCAGGAAAAGGTATTCGAGCGGGTGGGGAGCAATCGGTCGACTCCGACCAATGTGCGGGTCGTGGCCGCGACGCATCGGAACCTGGAGGAGTTGATCGAGGCCGGCCGGTTTCGCGAAGACCTCTACTACCGGCTCAACGTATTTCCCATCGAGACGCCGTCCCTGCGCGAGCGGGTCGCGGACATTCCGCTGTTGATCCAGGAATTGATAGCCCGTATCGAGGCGGACCGACGCGGTTCGGTGCGGCTGACGCCGGCGGCCGTGATTGCGTTGTGCCAGTACGCCTGGCCCGGCAATGTGCGCGAACTGGCCAACCTGATCGAACGGCTCAGCATTCTGTTTCCGCTGGGCGTGGTCGACCTCGGCGATCTTCCGGAAAAATATCGGGCAGGGGCGCCGGGCGAGGCGCCGGAACACAGGGCCTCACCTTCCTGCCCGGACGACACACATCGTCCGTCCCCCGAACAACTGTTTCCCGAACCCGCATTTGAGGGGTTGGGATTGCTTGGCCCGGCAACTCCGGAGCCCGCACGCCTGCCCCGCGCTGGCCTGAATCTCAAGGATCACCTCAGCGCCATCGAGATGAATCTCATTCGCCAGGCGCTGAAAAACGCCGACGGCGTGGTCGCCCATGCCGCCACCTTGCTGCAAATGCGCCGCACCACCCTGGTGGAGAAGCTGCGCAAATACGGCCTGCACCGCGAGGAGGACATGACGATTAATTGACGGGCGCCGGCGAGTCAATCCTAACCGATTGATTTGCATTGTTGTTTTATAGAGGCATGGTTTTTGCTCCATTGGTTTTCAGCATCAGATTTGTGGCATCCAGTACGGGTGTCCGCTGCCACCAGGAGCAACCATGGCCCAGCCCGTCCCGGCCGAGTCCACGTCTTCCGCGCCACATCCGGCCCGCGCGCAGGAATTGGCGCGCGCCTTCGCACTGTTTAACCACACCTCGGCACAACTCGCGGGTTCTTATCGCGCGCTGGAAGATCGGGTAGCCGAACTCAGTGCCGAGCTGGCCGCGGTGCGCGACGAGCGGTTGCGTCAGCTTGCCGAAAAGGAACGCATCGCCAATCGATTGCAACATCTGCTCGAAGTCCTGCCGGGCGGCCTGGTGGTCGTGGACGGCGCCGGCACGGTGGTCGAGGGCAACCCGGCGGCGCTGGCGTTGCTCGGCGCAACCCTGGTCGGTCGGTGCTGGCAGGAAGTCATCGCAAGCGCGATGTCGCCGGAGGCCGCGAGCGGCGGCGAAATCACCTTGCGCAGCGGGCGCCGCATCAGCGTCTCGCGGCGGCCGCTCGATCCCGAGCCGGGTCAGATCGTCCTGCTGCTGGACGTCACCGACCAGCACTCGCTACGCGAGATGCTGAGCCGCCACCAACGCTTGTCGCTCATGGGGGAGATGGTGGCGAGTCTCGCCCACCAGCTTCGCACCCCGCTCTCTTCCGCGCTGCTGTACAGCTCGCAGCTCGCCTCGCCGGATATTGCGCCGGCGGCCAGAACGCGCTTTGTCGAGCGCATTGTCGGACGCCTGCGGCACCTCGAAGGCATGGTCAACGAGATGCTGCAATTCGCCCATGGCGGCGGCTTCGACACCGCCGAGATCGCGGTTCAGGATGTGGTGAACGACCTGCATAAAACCCTGGAACCGCAGTTGCAGCGGGCCGGTGCCGACTTGCAGGTCCACAACCGGATGCCGGGTGCCAGCCTCCACGGCAGCCGCGAGGCGCTCCACAGCGCGCTGCTCAATCTCGCCACCAATGCGCTCCAGGCCTGCGCGCACAGCCTACGACTGCGTCTGGAGATCGATCGCGACGGCCCCGATTTCATCGAGCTGATACTCAGCGACAACGGACCGGGAATTCCCGAGCACCTGCGCGAAAAGGTCTTCACGCCGTTTTTCACCACCCGCGCCGACGGTACCGGCCTCGGCCTGCCGGTGGTGCGGGCGATCGTGCTGGCCCATGGCGGCGACCTGTGGATGCGCTCCTCGGATGCCGGCACCACGTTCGGCTTGCGGCTTCCCACCCGCGCGGCGACGACGCTCGCCAGTGGCGCGAGCGACGAGCGGGCGCGGATTTTCCCCGACCATCATCGCGCGCAAGTCGCGCACAACGAAAGGACAGCGCCATGAGTGACGGTTCGATTCTGGTGGTGGAAGACGATCCCACGCTGCGGGAAGCCCTGTGCGAGACACTGGAGCTGGCCGGGTATCCGGTGCGGGCCGCGGCGGACGGCGCCGCGGCGCTGCAGGTGCTCGAACGCCAGCCGCACGGGGTGAGCATGGTGCTCAGCGACGTGCAGATGGCACCGTGCGACGGTCACGCGTTGCTGCGCAAGGTCCGTGGCGAGCATCCCGATCTGCCGGTAGTGCTGATGACGGCGTACGGGACCATCGAAAAAGCCGTTACGGCCATGCGCGAGGGCGCTTCCGACTATCTCGTCAAGCCGTTCGACGCGCCGGCGCTGATCGCCACGGTAAGACGCTTCTTCGCACCGACAGGCGTCGCCACGCACAGCGATCTGGTGGCCGAAGACCCGCGTACCCGCGAGTTGATCACGTTGGCGGAGCGGGTCGCCCGCGCCGACATCACGGTGATGCTCAGTGGAGAATCCGGAACCGGCAAGGAAGTTTTCGCGCGTCACATCCACGGCTGTTCGAGCCGCCGCGAGCGGCCGTTTGTCGCCATCAACTGTGCCGCAATTCCGGAGAACATGCTGGAAGCCGTGCTGTTCGGCTACGAAAAGGGCGCCTTCACCGGCGCTCTCCAGGCCTGCCCGGGCAAATTCGAGCAGGCCAATGGCGGCACCCTGCTGCTGGATGAAATTTCCGAAATGGATCTCGCGCTCCAGGCCAAGTTGCTGCGGGTTTTGCAGGAACGTGAAGTGGAGCGTCTCGGCGGTCGCAAGCTGATTGCGCTGGATGTGCGTGTGCTCGCCACGACCAATCGCAATCTCGGCGAGGAAGTGGCAGCGGGACGTTTTCGCGAGGATCTGTTCTATCGTCTCAGCGTCTTTCCGCTACAGCTACCCGCATTGCGCGAGCGCCGGCTGGATATTCTGCCCCTGGCGCGCCGCCTGGTGCAGCGCCACTGGTGCGGCGTCGGGCCGGTACCCGCCTTCACCGCCGCGGCTGCCGAGCACCTGCTGTCTCACCCGTGGCCGGGTAACGTGCGCGAGCTGGACAATGTGCTGCAACGCGCGCTGGTCCTCTACAACGGCACCGAAATCGACGTCGCCGATCTCGCTCTGGGTGCCGATCCCACTGCGCGACTGACCCCGTGCGCGGCGCGGCCCGACGACGCGGGCGTCGGTGCCGCGGGTCTCGCCAGTGGCGGCAACGAATTGGTTGATGGCCTGAAGAGCCGGGAGCATGTGCTTATTCTGGACGCGCTGCGGGCTGTCGATGGCCGGCGCAACGAAGCCGCCGAGCGTCTCGGCATCAGCCCGCGCACGTTGCGTTACAAGCTGGCACGGATGCGGGCGGGCGGCGTGGCGCTGCCGGCCTGAACTGCGCCGGATGCTTGCGCCTCGATGGTTAACCGGGATCTTTTGCTGGAGTTCGTTTACCGGAGTTCGTTTACTGGAGTTCGTTTACCGGAGTTAATGCGATGAATTCGACCGATATTTCCCAGGTGCTCGCCCAGATCCGGGTGATGTCCGGCCAGGCCCACGCCGGCGTGAAGCTCTCCGAAGGTCCGGCCGGAAATGAACCGGCGATGTTTTCCGACGTATTGAAAACCTCCCTGGAGGCGGTCAATACCGCCCAGGCCCGGGCGGGCGAGCTCAGCGAAAAATTTCAGGCCGGAGATCCGTCGATCGATCTGGCGCATGTGATGGTCGCGGTGGAAAAAGCCAGTGTCTCGTTCGAAGCCATGACCCAGGTGCGCAACAAACTGGTGGAGGCGTACCAGGAAATCATGCGCATGCAGGTCTGATGTCACGGACACCATAAGGCTGTGAATGACGGCTGCGGAAACCTGAACACAGGTCGAAGCAGGATAGTGGAGCGGGTCGCATGTACCCGTGGAACATGAGTTGTCGAACACGAGAGCGCGTAGAGAAATGGCATTGATCAAGGCGGAAAGTGCTCAGGGCTTTGCCCGCTTGCCGGTGGTGCAGCAGATCGGGCTGATGGTCGGTCTTGCGGTCTGCGTCGCCCTTGGCGTCGCCGTGGCGCTGTGGTCGCAAGAGCCCGGTTACAGCCTCCTGTATGGAGGCTTGCCGGACAAGGACGCGGCCGCCGTCGTTGAAGCACTGCAACGCAGCGGGATGCAGTACCGCCTCGACGCGAGCACCGGCGCGATCATGGTGCCCGCCAAGGAGTTGCGCGCCACGCGCATGAAGCTCGCCAACGAGGGCCTTCCCAAAAGCGCGGACACCGGACTCGAGTTCCTCGAAAACGACCAGGAGATGGGTGCCAGCCAGTTCGTGCAGCAAGCCCGTTACCAGCGTGCCTTGGAGGTGGAACTGGCGCGCTCGATTGCCGGCCTGCGCAACGTGGCCCGCGCGCGCGTCCACCTGGCGATACCCAAACCCAGCGTCTTTGTGCGCAAGAAGGATCAACCAACAGCGTCCGTGATACTGGATCTGTACCCGGGACGCCGGCTTGAGGAAGAGGAAGTTGCCGCCGTGGTCCATCTGGTTGCCTCCAGCATCGCCAACCTGAGTCCCGACAAGGTGACCGTGGTGGATCAAAGCGGTCGTCTACTGACCCAACGCGACAACGGCGACGGCCTGGCGCTGACCGCGAGTCAGTTCGACTACACCCGTCAGGTCGAGGAAACCTACGTCAATCGCATCGAACATCTGCTGATGCCGGTGGTGGGCCCCGGCGGCGTGCGCGCGCAGGTCAAGGCGGGCATCGACTTTACCCGCGTCGAGCAGGCGCAGGAGCGCTACGCGCCGGAAGTACAGGCGTTGCGCAGCGAGCAACTGTACGAAGAGACACGCGCCGGGACCGATGCCGCCGGCGTTCCGGGCGCACTGACCAACCAACCTCCCGAGGGCGGCACCACCGACCCGACCGCCGCTAAAGGCGAAGCCGGCAAGTCGGCGGAAACGCAGGCCAGAACGCAGCAATCGACGCGCAATTACGAACTCGACCGCACCCTCAGCCATACGCAATCGAGCGGCGGGCAGATAACGCGGCTATCGGTTGCCGTGATCGTGGACGATCGTCAGGTTCCGGCCGCCGATGGCAGCATTCAACGCACCCCGCTGACGCCGGAAGATCTCGCGACCATCACCGCGCTGGTGAAGGATGCCGTGGGATTCGACGCGGCGCGCGGCGACACCATCAGCGTCAGCAATCAAGCGTTCCAGTCGCCGCAGGTAGTGCCGTTGCCGCCGCAACCCTGGTGGGATCATGCGTGGTTGCAGGACCTGCTCAAGGTCGGCGCGGGCGGGGTGGTGATTCTGCTCCTGGTGCTGGGCGTGTTGCGTCCGGTGCTGAACAAGCTCGCCGAACGTGGACCGCGGCAACCGGAGGCGGTTGCGCTACCGGCCCAGGGCGGCGATGTCGGCGACGATCGGCTAAGCCTGCAACACGCCAGCCAGCCGCAGCTGGCGGGGCCGGGACAGAGCGCGCCGGATCGCCTGACGACGGCGAGACAGGTCGTCAGCACCGATCCCGGCCGCGTCGCGCAGGTGGTAAGAAACTGGGTAGGCAGCGATGGCTGAAGCAAGGATCTCCGGCACTGAACGTGCCGCCATACTGCTGATGAGCCTGGGCGAGAACGATGCCGCCGCGGTGCTCAAACTGATGGGACCGAAAGAGGTGCAGAAAATCGGCACCGTGATGGCGACCCTCAAGAATATTCCGCGCCAGCAGGTCGATGACGTGCTGAACGAGTTCATCAAGACCGTGGACGAGCAGACCAATTTCGGCTTCGGCAACGACGAGTACATCCGCAAGGTGCTGGTGTCGGCGCTGGGGGAAGACAAAGCCGGCGGGCTCATCGACCGGATTTTGCTCGGTCACAGCTCGAAAGGCCTGGAGGCGCTGAAATGGATGGACCCGCGCGCCGTGGCCGAGGTCGTGCGTCTGGAACACCCGCAGATCATTGCCATCGTGCTGGCGTATCTCGAAAGCGACCACGCGGCGGAAGTGTTGCAGTACCTGCCGGAGCGGGTGCGCCCCGACATCCTGATGCGCGTGGCAACCCTGGAGGGCGTCCAACCCCAGGCGCTGATGGAGCTGGACGAAATCATGGAGCGCCAGTTTCAGGGCAGCTCGAACGTCAAGTCCTCGTCGGTGGGCGGGCTCAAAGCGGCGGCGAATATCCTCAACCACATGGATAGCGCGACGGAATCGAGTATTTCCGAGGCCATCAAGCAGGCCGACAGCGAGTTGGGCGAAAGGATTCAGGATCTGATGTTTGTGTTCGACAATCTTGCGGGAGTCGACGATCGCGGTATTCAGGCGCTGCTGCGCGAAGTATCGTCCGATACCCTGATCGTCGCGCTCAAGGGCGCCGATGCGGCGGTCAAGGAAAAAATTCTGTCCAACATGTCCAAGCGCGCCGCTGAAATTCTCAACGACGACCTCGAGGCCAAGGGACCGGTGCGCCTCGCGGATGTCGAAGCGGCGCAAAAGGAAATCCTCACCGTGGCGCGCCGCATGGCCGACGCGGGCACCATCGTGCTGGGCGGCAAGGGAGCGGAGCAGTATGTGTAAATGCGGGCAGCGGCCGTTGTGAACCTGAAACACACCATCCTGTCCGGCAGCGCCGTCGCGGCGGCCAGCGCCTGGGAATTCACCAAAATGGGCGACCGCACCGCGCCGGCAGCGGAGCCTGCCCCTGACCCGGCCCTCCACGAGCAGTTGCAACGCCGTGCCTACGACGAGGCCTACGCCACCGGATTGGCGGAAGGACGTGCGGCCGGGCTGCGCGAATTTGCGACCAAAGGGCAGCAACTGGAGCGCCTGCTGGCCACCCTGACGCGCCCTTTCGAAGCGCTGGACGACAGCATCGAGTGCGCGCTGGCGACCCTGGTCACGACGCTGGTACGCCAATTGCTGCGCCGGGAAATTCGCACGGAACCCGGCGAGATCGTCGCGGTGGTGCGCGAGGCGATGGCGTTGCTGCCGGTGGCCGCGCGCAATATATGTGTTCACCTGCATCCGGACGACGCGACCCTGGTGCGCGAGGCGCTGGCCGGCTTCGGTTCCGGCGACGAGCGACCCTGGCGCCTGGTCGAGGATCCGCTGGCGGGTCGCGGCGGTTGCAAGGTGACCACCGACGATTCCTATATCGATGCCAGCCTGGATTCGCGGTTGGCAAAGCTGTTTGCCCAGACATTCGGCGACGAGCGGGTCCGCGATGAAGCCGGAGAAAATGCCCGATGAACGCCGTGCCGACCAGTGATCGGACTGCGCTCTGGCGCGGCCGGCTGGAAGCCTGCGAGCGGCGCATCAAGCCGGTAACGCTGGTGGTCGAGGGGCGGCTGACGCGCATGGTGGGCCTGACGCTCGAAGCGGTGGGCTGTCAGGCCGCCGTGGGCGCCCGCTGTCTGGTGGTGGGGCAGGATGGTTTCGAGATCGAAGCCGAGGTCGTTGGCTTCTCGGGCGAGCGCCTGTTTCTGATGCCGATCGGCGATATCGCCGGGCTGGCGCCCAATGCGCGCGTCATCCCCACCGACCGCGTGATACGTGCGTCCGTGGGTGAAGCCCTGCTCGGGCGTATCGTCGACGGCGCCGGCAAGCCGCTCGACGGCAAGGGACCGCTGCGCACGCACGCCGAGGTGCCGCTGACCGGCCGCACCCTAAACCCGCTCTCGCGCCGTCCGATCCGGGAACCTCTCGACGTGGGTGTGCGCGCCATCAATGCGCTGATCACCGTGGGACGCGGCCAGCGCATGGGACTGTTCGCCGGCTCCGGGGTCGGCAAGAGCGTGTTGCTGGGCATGATGACGCGCTACACCACGGCGGACGTGATCGTCGTCGGGCTGATCGGCGAGCGCGGGCGCGAAGTGGCGGATTTCGTCAACAACACGCTCGGGCCGGAAGGCCTCGTGCGCGCGGTGGTGGTGGCCGCGCCAGCCGACAGCACCCCCTTGATGCGCCTCCACGGTGCCATGCTCGCGACCGCCGTCGCCGAATATTTCCGCGACCAGGGCAAACAGGTGCTGTTGTTGATGGATTCGCTCACCCGGGTCGCCCAGGCGCAGCGCGAAATTGCCCTGGCCATCGGCGAACCGCCGGCTACCAAGGGTTATCCGCCCTCGGTATTCGCGAAGATCCCGCAGCTGGTGGAGCGGGCGGGCAACGGCGAACACGGCGGTTCCATCACGGCGTTTTACACCGTGCTGGTGGAAGGCGACGACCATAACGAGCCGATTGCCGACGCGGCACGCGCGATTCTCGACGGCCACATCGTATTGGCGCGGCGCATCGCGGAGACCGGCCAGTACCCGGCCATCGATGTCGAGGCATCGATCTCGCGGGCGATGACCGAAATTACCACCCGGGAACATCAGGCCGCGGTGCGGCGCTTCCGGCAATGGTATTCGGGCTATCAGCAGAATCGGGATCTGATCAGCGTGGGCGCCTATCAGCAGGGCGCCGACCCTCGGCTCGACGAAGCGATCCGGATGCATCCGCGACTGCTGGAGTTTCTGCGCCAGGACATGCACGAGCCGGTTGCGCTGGAGCGCAGCCTGCTGGATCTTCACAGCCTGACGGGCTAGCGCCGTCCGCCGCCTGCCAGGCCTGGATCGAATCGAAGACCGGCCAGAATGGACTCCCGATGTGCAACAGCCGCGACAAAAAACAGACATGACAAAAACAGCCGTGACAAACAAGCGCCGCGTCAAACGGCGGATTGGCAGCCTGCGAGGTGGGACATGAATGCACCGAGAGCAATCGCGACGGCCCGCGTGGACGGGAGCCACAAATGATGCGCTCGAAGCGTTTGGATACGGTGGTGCGCATCGCCGGGGATCGCGAGCGCGACGCTGTGGGGATGTTTGCCGAAAGCCGCAACCGGCTGGCGGTCCAGGAACAGCGCCTGGAAATGCTGCTCGGCTATCGCGCCGAATATGAGGAGCGCTTCAAGGAGCGCGGCGCGGAAGGCATGGACATGGGACGGCTGCTGGAATACCGCGCCTTTCTCGACCGGCTCAACCGCGCCATCGAGCAACAACGCGCGGCGCTGACGGAAGCGCAGCAGCGAATGACTGCCGATCGGCAGCGCTGGCTGGAAGAAACGCGGCGCGCGAAATCGTTGAGCAAGGTGCAGGAACGGCTGCGCGGCGACGAGCAGCGCAGCGCCGACGCCCGTGAGCAGCGCGAAACCGACGAGCGCGCGGGCCGCCTTGCGTCACGGTCGGACCCGCAACCCTGAGCTTAGACGCAAGCTGACGATCCGAAAATACTGGCACGTCGCTTGCGATACACCGGATGCAACCACCCAGCTGCATCCGGGCCACCACCATGGAACCAACGCTCAACGCAACCCCGCCACCGCCTCCATCAACCGCGGCGGGTCCTTCGACATCATCGGTTTCGTCCAGACAACCCGCTGATCGGAAAGAAGAATTTCCAAAGGCGCTCGCCAGCGCCCAGAAGGCCGCGGCACCTCGTGGCGAACCGAGCGCGTCACCGTCGCCACAATCCACGGTTGCCGCACCTCTGCCCGGCGTGGCGGCAAGCGGCAATGTCTTGCCGCCCGGCCTGGCGCCGGGCAGGTCGGCGCCAGTCGCAGCAGGTGCTGAACCTGAGGGTGATGTGGATGGCGCCCAGCAGGATCGCGCGGATTGGTCGTGGCCCGACAGCTTTTCACTGGAGCCACTGCCGGTCGGGGTTGCGGTCCAGCCGGCACCTACCCTACCGGTCGCCCAGACGGGGGCGACGGTCGCACTGACGGATTCGCTGCAACCAGAGAGCCTTGCGGCGGCATTTTCCGGTGCGACGGAGTCCGGTGGGCCGATGCCGGGCGGACCGATGCCGGGCGGACCGGTCGCCGTCGAGGAATCGACTGATGCCATGGCTTCGCTGCTGCTCACGGCAAATGCGATGCGTAACAAAACGACCGAGCCGCGGGAGCCGGCGCTGCTCCCCGTCGTGACCCCGGACGCGGGGGGATCGCGCGGTGGCGATGCGGCGGGCGCGGCGCCCGCCGCCAGCCGTGCCGTCGAGACCGGGCCACCGAGCAAGTCCATCGACCCGCCGGTAGGCCAGCCCGGCTGGGGGCGCGAACTGGGAAGCCGCATTCTCTGGCTCGCCAAGGACAACCAGCAATACGCCGAGCTGCGCTTGAATCCCCCGCAGCTGGGGCCACTGGAAGTGCGCATCTCGTTGCAGCCGGATCAAGGCGCCAGTGTGAGTTTTCTGTCCAACCACACCGCGGTGCGCGATGCCCTGACCGGTGCTCTGCCGCAGTTGCGCGAGATGTTCGCCGACGGAGGTATCACTCTGACGGACGTCAATGTCTCGCACCATTCCGCCAGCCACGAACAGTCACGAAGTACCGGCCAGGATGCATCGGGATTGCGCGGAACCGGCGCTCAAGAAGTGATGGGCGGGGCCGATAACGACGGTGAGCGACAGCGCCAGTCGCTTCAATTTAAGGGTGCCGGCCTGGTGGACTATTTTGTCTGACGGTGGCGGTCGTACAAGGCTGGCGACCCATTTTTTCCAGGCGGCGGTAACCTCAGGGGCCTTATGTGTCTTTGGCATTACCCGCGCGGCCGACAACGAGACCGACAGATAGAGGATGGTTGGCAATGAAACTGAACTTGCCGGTAAGCGATCGCGAGATACCCCTGGATGCCAGCACCCGGATTGTCTCCACTACGGACCTCAAGGGCCGCATCAACCACGGCAACGAAGAATTCGTCCGGATCAGCGGCTTCACATGGGAAGAACTGGAAGGCAACGATCACCACATGCTGCGCCATCCCGATATGCCGCCACTGGCGTTTGGCGATCTCTGGGCCACCCTCAAGGCCGGAAAATCCTGGATGGGGGTAGTCAAAAACCGCGCCAAGAGTGGCGACTACTATCTGGTCGACGCTTTCGTCACGCCCACTTACGATCGGGGCAATGTGATCGGCTATCAGTCGGTACGGCGGATGGTGGCACCCGAGGTCCGCCAGCGGGCGCTGGCCCTGTACGCGAAACTGCGCAAGGGCCAACGTCTGAACCGGGTCACCTGGACCCTGGGCAGCCGGGCTCGCTTCATCGCGACCATTTTCGGCGTGGTGGCGACACTCGCGGCCGTCGCGAAACTCACCGGCACGCTGACCTGGATTGAAAGCGGTATCGGCGTGGTGCTGGGCGGTGCGCTCTCGGCCATCGCCGGCTGGCTGCTCGCGAATCCCCTGTGCAAGGCGGCGGCGGAGGCCCGTACCCAGATCGACAACCGGCTGATGCAGGCGGTATACAGCGGCCGTAATGACGAGATCGGCGCCCTGGTGCTGGCCAATCGCATGCTCAACGCCCACCTGCAAACCGTCCTGACGCGGCTCCAGGAAGCCGGCGAAGCGATCGGCGATGCCGGCCGGCAGACGGCGAGCGCGGTCGCGCAAACCAATCGCGCACTCCAGCAGCAGCAGAGCGAAACGGACCAGGTCGCCACCGCCATGAACGAGATGACGGCCACTGTCCAGGAGGTGGCGCGCAATGCCGCGCAGGCGGCGGGTGTGGCGGCCGCCGCCGACGATCACGCAATTCGCGGTGCCGAAGTCGTCGCGGGCGCGGGCACCCGGATGCATGCGCTGGCGCAGGAAGTGGAGCGCGCCGCGGCCGTGGTCGGCACGCTGGAAGCGGACAGCGTACAAATCGGCAGCATCGTCAGCATGATTCGCGAAATCACCGACCAAACCAACCTGCTGGCGCTGAATGCGGCCATCGAGGCCGCTCGCGCGGGGGAACACGGGCGCGGGTTCGCGGTCGTGGCGGACGAAGTCCGTACCCTCGCCGGCCGCACCCGCAAGTCCGCCGCCGACATCCAGGAGATGGTCGAGCGCCTGCAGAGCGGCTCCCAGGATGCCGTCAAGGTCATGGAGGGAGGGCGCACGCAGGCACGCGAGGCCATGGACCAGGTGCAGCAGGCGGTGGCGGCGTTTGGCACCATCACCGGAGCCATACGGGAGATTACCGATATCAATGCGCAGATCGCCAGCGCCGCCGAGGAACAAAGCGCGGTGGCGGAGGAAATCAACCGCAACATCAACAACATCAGCGCCATGTCTACCGACACCAGTGGTGCCGGTCAGCGCACGGCGAGCGTTGCCGAAGCCACACAGGCGCTGGCGGCGCGCCTGCAAATTTTCCGGGCTTGAATTTAGCAGCTTGTTGAAAAACGTCGCGAGGCGGCCAGATGCGAGGCGCGCGGCGCGCAGCGACCGAGACATATCAGATAGATAGGCGAGGGAGCGAGCACCACGCAACGAAGCAGATGGTTGCCGCAGTAGTTTTTCAACAAGCTGTTAGGCGACCGCCGAATTGTCGGCGCGGGCCCGGATCGAGGCGCCAAACCGCCGGCGCGGCATCGCGCGCCGGCGGTCCGTTCTTTTGCAACTCATTGATTAAAAAGCATCATCGCGTTCCGATTCAGCATGGCACACCGATTGCAAAAGCACACCACAAGGTGCAAAACCTGATCGGGAGACTCCATGCCAAGGTTAGATGAAGACGATAGCGAAACCACCACCAGCGCGCCCCCAGCGCGCGGCAAGACCGGCAAACTGCTGATCATCGGCGCCGTCGCCCTGGTGGTGATTGGCGCGGCAGTCACCGCCGCACTGCTGCTACAGCGCGGCGCCGACACACCGGACGCCGCCGCGGCGGCGGAGAAAACCGCCAGCCCCGCACCCCGACAAGTGCCCCTGTATCTGGACCTCGACCCCCCCTTCGTGGTGAATCTCAACGAAGAGGACGAGATTCATTTCCTGCAGGTGACCGCCTCCGTGATGGCCTACGACGCGGCCAAGCTCGACATGATAAAGGCGCAGATGCCCATCATCCGTCACCACCTGGTGCTGCTGTTCAGCAACCAGACCTTCGCCGACATCCGCTCGCGCGACGGCAAGCTGAAACTCCAGACGCAGGCCCGTGACGTACTGCGCGAGGCGCTCGCCACCGCCGCCGGTGAACCCCTGGTCGAGGCCCTGTACCTCACCGCCATCGTGGCGCAGTAACAGGAATCCTACCCATGGCAGCGACCGAGATACTTTCCCAGGACGAAATCGACGTACTGCTGCACGGCATCGACAGCGGCGGCGTCAAGGCGGAACCCGCACCCGCCGCACCGGGAGAGGCGCGAAGTTACGATCTCACCAGCCAGGACCGGATCGTGCGCGGACGCATGCCCACGCTGGAGATGATCAACGAACGCTTCGCCCGACATTTCAGAATTTCGCTGTTCAACATGCTGCGCCGCACCTCCGACGTTTCGATCGACGGCGTGCGGGTGCTCAAGTTTTCCGAATACATTCATTCCCTGTATGTGCCGACCAGCCTGAATCTCACCCGGATAAGACCGCTGCGCGGCACCGCGCTCGTGGTGGTTGATCCAAAGCTGGTGTTTTTGGTGGTGGACAGCTTTTTTGGCGGCGCCGGGCGCTTTTACACCAAGATCGAGGGACGCGAATTCACTCCCATGGAGATGCGCGTGATCCGGATACTGCTCGATCTGGCGTTTCGCGACTTGCAGCAGGCCTGGAAGCCGGCAATGCCGGTGGAGTTCGAATACCTGAACTCCGAAGTCAATCCCCAATTCGCCAACATCGTCAGTCCGACCGAAGTGGTGGTGGTCTCGTCATTTCGTATCGAGCTCGACGGCGGTGGCGGCGAACTGCATGTAACCATGCCGTATTCGATGATAGAGCCGATCCGCGATTTGCTGGATACCGGACTTGCCAGCGATCGCTCGGATGTGGATGAGCGCTGGATGCTATCCCTGCGAGACGAGATGAAAGAGGCCCAGGTCGAGCTCAAAAGCACCTTGGCCGAATTCCAGTTATCGCTGCGGCAGATTCTCGCCCTGGAACCCGGTGACGTAATTCCATTCGAAATGCCGGAGCAGGTCAGCGTGCTGGCCGAGGATATCCCCACCTTTCGCGCGCAACTGGGCGCTCACGAAGGCCGGATAGCCGTGAAGATTCTGCACAAGATCCCCCGCAATCCTGCCCTGCAGCCGTCGCTGGGCAAACTGGCCGTGTGAGGTGCCACCATGAACCACAACACCCAAGCTCTGCCGTCGAATCAGGATGCCATCGCGGACGACTGGGCTTCGGCCCTGGCCCAGCAGGCCGAGGCCAGCGAGGACGCTCCAGCGCCTGCGCTTCCGAATCTCCAGGACAGTGGCACCCGCACCGGCGATGACGTCAACCTGGATGTCATCCTGGACATTCCGGTAACACTTTCCATCGAACTGGGCCGTACCAGAATCGCGATTCGCAACCTGCTGCAACTCAATCAAGGCTCGGTGGTGGAGTTGGACCGTCTGGCTGGGGCACCCATGGATGTGCTGGTGAACGGCACCCTCATCGCCCACGGTGAAGTGGTGGTCGTCAACGAAAAATTCGGGATTCGCATGACCGACGTGATCAGTCCGGCGGAGCGCGTCAAGAAGCTCAAGTAGAAACTCACGCGCTCCAAACCCGATCGCGCATCAATCCGGTTGAAGCGCAAATCATCAGAGGCCGACATGGTGAAAACAATTGCGCGGTGGGCAAGCGCGGTAGCGTCGATCTTCGTATCCCATGGCTGGGCCGCGACAACGCCGGCGGCGCCAACACCCCGGGTAAGCAGCGATCTGTTCGCGGGACCGGGCTTGGGACAAATGATCCTCGGACTCGCGACTGTCCTGATATTCATTTTTGTACTCGCCTGGGCGGCGCGCCGCCTTGGGCCCGTGAAGTCACTGCCGACCGGCGCACTGCGCGTTCTCGGCGGCTTGTCCCTCGGCACCCGTGAGCGGCTGGTGCTCGTGAAGGTCGGCGACGCACAGCTTTTGCTGGGTGTCGCCCCGGGACGGGTGCAGACCCTGCATGTGCTCGCCGAGCCGATCGAGGTTGCGGGGCCACCGGATACGAAAGCAAGCGCGCGCGAATTTGCCGAACGGCTCCAGAGCGCGCTGCACCGGGGCCAATCATGAGGCGGACGCTGCCGTTGTTGGGCTTGGTGCTGCTGCTCGCGCCCTCGGCGGCCGCGCTGGCGGCACCCGGCATCACGTTGGTGGACAGCGTTCCCAACCCGGCGGGCGGACAGAGCTACTCGGTGCCGCTCAAGATCCTGCTGGTGATGACGGCACTGACGCTGCTGCCATCGGCGCTGATCATGATGACGTCCTTCACGCGCGTGGTGATCGTGCTGTCGATCCTGCGTCAGGCGCTCGGCACGCCGCAAACGCCATCGAACCAGATCCTGATCGGTATCGCGCTGTTTCTCAGCCTGTTCATCATGGCGCCGGTGTTCGAGCGCGCCAACAACGATGCGCTGCAACCTTATCTCGCGGAACGGATCGATGGAAACGCGGCGATGCAACGCGCCCAGTTACCGTTTCGCGAGTTCATGCTCGCGCAGACGCGGGAATCCGATCTCGCATTGTTCCTGGGTCTGGCGGGCAAGACCGACCTGGCCGGCTCGGACGAGATTCCGTTTTCGGTACTGGTGCCGGCGTTCATCGTCAGCGAGCTCAAGACCGCGTTTCAGATCGGATTCCTGATTTTCATTCCGTTCGTGATCATCGATCTGGTAGTGGCCAGCGTGCTGATGTCGATGGGCATGATGATGCTTTCGCCGATGCTCATCTCGCTGCCGTTCAAATTGATGCTGTTCGTGTTGGTGGACGGCTGGAGCCTGGTCGTCAGCACGCTCGCGGCGAGCTTCGATCTCTAGCAGCTTATTGAAAAGCGTCGCGAGGGGGCCAGATGCGAGGCGCACGGCGCGCAGCGACCGAGACATATCAACTAGATAGGCGAGGGAGCGAGCACCGTGCAACCAAGCAGAAGGCTGCCGCAGCCGCTATTCAACCAGCCGCCAATGCGTGGAGCATACCGACATGACGCCTGATTCGGTGATCGCCATTGGTCAGGAAGCGCTGAAGATGACCGCGCTGCTGTCGGCACCGGTCCTGCTCTCCGTGCTGGTAACGGGCGTGCTGATCAGCCTGTTCCAGGCGGTCACGCAGATCAACGAGATGACGCTGAGTTTTATCCCGAAACTCATTGTCCTCGCCCTGGTGCTCGCGGTGGCGGGAACCTGGATGATCGATCTCATCGCGAATTACACGATTGGGCTGTTTGAGCGCATCCCGTCCCTGATAGGCTGAGGTGCGACGGCGTGGAATTCACCACGGCACAGATCGGCGGATTCCTGGGCGGCTACTTCTGGCCGCTGCTGCGCATCTCCGGGATGTTGATGCTGGCGCCGATGTTTGGTGCGGGAACCACGCCGATTCGGGTGCGCCTCGGGATCGGGCTCGTCATCACCTGGGTGCTCTATCCGCTGTTGCCCGCGGTGCCCGCCGTCGAGCCACTGAGCGCAGCAGGGATCGTCATCGCGTTCCATCAATTGCTGCTGGGCGTTGCCACTGGCTTTGTTTTTCAGCTCGTGTTCGGCGCCCTGGTGCTGGGTGCGCAGACGATCGCCATGACCATGGGGCTCGGGTTCGCGCAGTTCATCGACCCCGACGGCGAGCCGACGGTAGTGTTGGGCACCTTCTACACCTTGCTGGGCACATTGCTGTTTGTGGCGCTGAACGGGCACCTGGTATTGATTCAGGTGCTGGCGGAGAGCTTTCACGCCATCCCCGTAGGCGTCCTGGGATTGAGTCGGGACAGCATTATCCAGTTGGTTCTGTGGGGGAGCCGCATGTTTGCCGGTGGCCTTCTGATCGCGCTGCCGGCGGTGCTGGCCATCACCCTGATCAACGTCGGGTTCGGGGTGGTGGCGCGCGCCGCGCCGCAGGTGAACATTTTCGGTGTGCTGTTTCCCGCGACCATGGCGGCCGGCTTTGTCGTGATGCTGGTTACGCTGCCCAGTCTGTTGCCGCGCTTCGCGACATTGGTGATGGATGGCTTTGATTTCGTCGAACACAGCCTGTTGATCGGCAACTGACGATGGCGGAAAACGAGAACGGCCAGGAAAAGACCGAAGCCCCCAGCGGTAAACGGCTGCAGGATGCGCGCGAGCGTGGCGATGTTCCCCGTTCCCGGGAGCTGAATACCGCGGTCATGCTGTTGGTGTCCGTCGGCGGTCTGCTTGCGGTAGGTCAGGGAATGGGAGAGGCGCTGACGCGGCTTCTGAGCGGGGGACTTCGGTTGAACCGCGCGCAGATTTACGGCAGCGACGCCCTGGCAGCGACACTCGGCCACCTGTTGCTTCAGGGACTCGTCCTGCTGCTGCCGCTGTTGGCGATCCTGCTGGTGGCTGCCTTCATTGCGCCCTTGTTGATGGGCGGGCTCGCGGTCAGTGCCCAGTCTCTGGTGCCCGACCCGCAGCGCATCAATCCCCTGGCGGGCTTCAAGCGTCTGCTGGGCTTGACCGGACTTGTGGAACTCGCCAAGTCGATCGCGAAGATGGTGTTGGTGGTGGCCGTGGGCTGGGGCTACTTTCGCGGCGTGCTTCCGGAACTGCTGAATATCGGCGAGCTGAGCGTGGAAGGCGCCATCGCGCAATCGTTCAAGTGGACGTGGCGCGCGCTGCTGGCAACCAGTGCCGCGTTGATGCTGGTGGCCGCGGTCGATGTGCCCTTCCAGATCTGGCAACACCGCAAAAAACTGCGGATGACCCGCGAGGAAGTCCGCGAAGAGGCCAAGGGCAGCGAGGGCAACCCGGAGATCAAGGGGCGCATTCGCCGCCTGCAGCGGGAAATGGCGGCGCGACGCATGATGGCGGAGGTGCCGCGGGCGGATGTCGTGGTGACCAACCCGACGCATTTTGCGGTGGCGCTCAAGTACGACGAAAACAAAATGAAAGCACCCCGAGTGCTCGCCAAGGGCACCGACCTGATCGCTGCCCAGATTCGGCTGGTCGCGGCGGAGCACGCTATTCCCCTGTTCGCGGCGCCACCCCTGGCGCGCGCGCTGTATCGCACTACCGAGTTGGGTCAGGAGATTCCCGCCGGGCTCTATCTCGCGATGGCGCGGGTGCTCGCCTACGTCTATCAGCTCAGGCTGGCCATCGGGGCGGGCGCACCGGCACCACCGCCGCCCGCCGATATCGAGGTACCGGAAGAATTCGACGCGGACCATCTCTGATCCTTCGGCAGTGTGTGGCATGGGGTTTGCGTTACTGGGTGAGAAGTCAAAAAAACGTCATCCACCCGATTTCAACCGCGCCGGCCGATCATGAAATTCAACCTGGACATGCAGACCCTGCAACAACTGCTGCGCCGCGGCCTCGGCGCCCCGCTGCTGTTGATGGTGATGCTGGCGATGCTGGTGGTCCCACTGCCGCCCTTCGTTCTCGACCTGCTGTTCTCGTTCAATATCGGATTGGCACTGGTGGTTGTCATGGTCGCGGTGTATGTGCTGCGGCCGCTGGATTTTTCGAGCTTTCCCTCGGTACTGCTGCTGACCACCCTGATACGTCTGGCGCTCAATGTGGCGACCACCCGCGTCGTGCTCATGCACGGTCACACCGGCACCAATGCCGCGGGCAGCGTGATCGAATCCTTTGGCGAGTTCGTGATCGGGGGCGACTTTGCCGTTGGCCTGGTGGTCTTCGCCATCCTGGTGATCATCAATTTCGCCGTGGTCACCAAGGGCGCGACCCGGGTGGCGGAAGTTTCCGCGCGTTTCACCCTGGATGCCATGCCCGGCAAACAGATGGCGATCGACGCGGATCTCAACGCGGGTTTGATCAGTCAGGACGATGCCCGCGCCCGCCGCGACGAGGTGCGCCGGGAGTCCGACTTTTATGGCGCCATGGATGGCGCCAGCAAATTCGTGCGGGGCGATGCCGTCGCGGGCATCCTCATCCTGTTGATCAACATCGTCGGTGGTCTGATCATCGGCACCCTGCAACACGACATGCCGTTCGAGCAAGCCGCTCACAATTACACCCTGCTGACGATCGGCGATGGCCTGGTCGCACAGATTCCCGCCCTGCTGATTTCCACGGCTGCCGCGATCGTGGTGACGCGAGTTTCCTCCGCGGAAACGACCATGGGCCAGCAGGTCATGGCGCAGATGTTCACCAGCCCGCGGGCGCTGGCGATTGCCGCCGGCATCGTCGGCTTCATGGGCTTGATTCCCGGCATGCCCAACCTGGCGTTTCTCGCGCTGGCTGGCCTGTGCGGGGGCGGCGCCTGGTATATCCAGCGCCAGACGAAATCGGCGCAGACCGTCGCACCCGAGCCGGCTCCGGTTGAAGTGCAACCGCGCGACCAGGAACTGTCCTGGGACGACGTCGCCACGGTGGATCTGATCGGGCTGGAAGTGGGCTACCGCCTGATCCCGCTGGTGGATCGCAACCAAGGCGGCGAGCTGATGGGCAAGATCAAGGGCGTCCGCAAAAAGCTCTCGCAGGAACTTGGCTTGCTGATCCAGCCGGTGCACATCCGCGACAATCTCGATCTCGCGCCCGGCACCTATCGCGTCTCGCTCCTGGGAGTCCCCGTGGCGGAAGCCGAGGTGTTTACGGATCGGGAGCTGGCGATCAATCCCGGCAAGGTGTTTGGCACGGTAACCGGGATCGCCGTCCGCGATCCCGCGTTTGGACTGGAGGCGGTCTGGATCGAGCCGGCCGAGCGCGAGCGCGCCCAGTCCCTGGGTTACACGGTGGTCGATGCGGGCACGGTGATCGCCACGCACCTGAGTCAGGTGGTCCAGACCCACGCCCACGAACTGATCGGGCACGAAGACGTACAAAAGCTGCTGGATCTGCTGGCCAAGACCGCGCCCAAACTGGTGGACGGCCTGGTCCCCAAACTGCTGTCGCTGGGTCAGGTGCTGAAAGTACTGCAAAACCTGCTGGCCGAACGCATTCCGATCCGCGACATCCGCACCATCGCCGAGGCTTTGGCGGAGACCGCGCCGCAGAGTCAGGATCCCGACGCGCTGACGGCGGTGGTTCGAGCTGCACTCGGCCGGTCTATTGTCCAGAAAATCAACGGGATGGACCAGGAACTACCCGTCATCACCCTGGACCCCGGACTGGAACACTTGTTGCAGCAGTCGGTGCAGTCGGCACAGCGCGGAGAAGGCGGGATCGAGCCGGGACTGGCGGATCAACTGCAAACCGCCCTGGTGGAGCAAGTGCGCCGCCAGGAAGGTGTCGGCGAGCCGGCAGTGTTGCTGGTGGCGCCGCTGATTCGCAACTGGCTCGCGCGCCTGACGCGCCAAAGCATTCCGGGGTTGCACGTCCTGTCCTACGGCGAGATCCCGCGCAACAAGCAGATAAAAGTGGTCTCCACGGTGGGGCAATCCATGCCGGCGCTGGGTTCGGCCTAGGTGCCGCCTTGTTGCCGGCGGTGCCAACGGGCGGCCGGGCCGGGTGAAACGATGAGTGGTGAGGTGATGCGCACATGAAGATCAAGCGATATTTCGGGCCAGACGCGCGCGAGGCGATGCGGCTGGTACGCGAGGACCAGGGCCCCAACGCCGTGATCCTTGCCAACCGCAGCGTCAACGGCGGTGTCGAGATCATCGTGGCCGAGGATTACGACGAGAATTCCCTGGCTGCATCGGAATCCCTGTTCGACACCGTCGCCCCGAACATCGGCGAGAACGTTGTACCGCCGGCGCCACCGCCGACAGCGATAACGACAGCGACGCCGAAGGCATCGGAGCCGCCGGCCGAAGGTGCCGGTGCCGACCGCCGGACCCTGGCGGCCATGCAACGGGAGATGCGCACCTTGCGGGGTTTGCTGGAAAACCAGCTGTCGCATCTGGCGTGGTCCAACGCGGCCCCGCAATGTTCGGTCCAGGTGGCGCTGGCGGGTCGATTGCGCGCGCTGGGTCTGAGCACGCAACTCGCGCAAACCATTGTCGGCAGGGTTGCCGAGACCGCCGATCCCGAGCGCGCCTGGCGCTCCGCCCTGGGCGTGTTGGCGCATCTCATTCGCACCACCGACGACGACATTCTCAGTCGTGGCGGCGTGGTCAGCATGGTCGGACCCACCGGCGTGGGCAAAACCACCATGGTGGCAAAACTCGCCGCCCGCTACGCCTTGCGCCACGGCAAGCGGCATGTGGCGCTGGTATCCACCGACAATTTCCGGGTTGGCGCCTGTGAGCAGTTGCAGACTTACGGGCGTCTGCTCGGTGTGCCGGTGTACTGGGCTGCCGACGGCGCGGAATTGGCCACGGTGCTGACCGACCTCGCCGACCGGCGTCTGGTCCTGATCGACACCGCCGGCATGAGTCAGCGCGACCTGGGACTGACCGAACGGCTCGCCGCCCTGGCGCCCGATGCGCGCGAAATACAAACCTATCTCGCACTCGCGGCCAACGTCCAGTTGGCCACCCTGCAAGAAGTGGTGCGGAACTACCTCCGGGTACCCCTGGCAGGCTGCGTCATCACCAAGGTCGATGAGGCAGCAAGCCTTGGCGAAGTGCTTTCCGCGGTGGTCCAGCGTGATTTGCCGGTCGCCTATGTGGGCGACGGCCAGCGCGTTCCGGAAGACTTGCAGCCCGCGCGCGCCAATAACCTGATCGCCAGAGCCGCGGCACTGGCGCGACCACCAAGGATCACGCCGGTCGCCGCCAGCTTAGATACACACAGGAAAGTAGCCAATGCGAACTGACAACCTGCTCGACCAGGCCGCGGGGTTGCGCCGCCTGTCCGATTCCATCCCGGTCCGGGTGGTCGCGGTCACCAGCGGCAAGGGCGGCGTCGGCAAGACCAATGTCAGCGTCAACCTGGCGCTCGCCATGGCCGCGCAGGGTCGGCGGGTGCTCCTGATGGATGCCGATCTCGGTCTTGCCAATGTCGACGTGCTGCTGGGCCTGCGGCCGCTTTACAACCTGTCGCATGTGATTCGGGGCGAGCGGACCCTGGAGGAAATCCTGATCGACGGACCGGGCGGCATCAAAATCGTTCCCGCCGCCTCCGGCGTCAAACCCATGGCGCAGCTTTGCGTGACGGAACACGCGGCCTTGGTGCGCGGCTTCAGCGACCTCAGCCTGAATTTCGATACCCTGCTGGTGGACACCGCCGCGGGAATCTCCGACAGCGTCATCACGTTCAGCCGGGCGGCGCAGGACGTCATCGTGGTCGTTCGCGATGAACCGACTTCACTCGCGGATGGCTACGCGTTGATCAAGGTGCTTAACCGCGACCACGGCATCGGGCGCTTTCATATTCTCTCCAATATGAGCAACAGCGCTCAGGAAGGCCAAGCCACCTTCGCCAAGCTCGCCAACGTGGCGGACCGGTTTCTCGATGTCACCCTGACCTATCTCGGCACCGTTCCCTACGACGAATGCCTTGTGAAAGCGGTGCGCAGCCAGCGTTCCGTCGTTGAGGCGTACCCCGGCAGCCGTTCCACACAAGCATTCAAGAATCTGGCGCGCGCGGCCGATAAATGGCCTAAGCCCATCGGACCCTCGGGGTATCTGGAGTTTCTTGTCGAGCGAATGATCGGCGCGCATTACGACGCCACGGGGGTTTCGCCATGAGCGGATATGCCATGCACAAACTTCCGGGCGAGCGTCCGGCCGCCGCGGGCGAGACCGGCCTGGTCATGGAGCACGCGACTCTGGTGAAGCGCATCGCCTATCACCTGGCGAGTCGACTCCCCCCGAGCGTGCAGGTGGATGACTTGATCCAGGCGGGCATGATCGGGTTGCTGGAAGCGGCAAAGAACTACAACGGGGCGCAGGGCGCGAGCTTTGAAACCTATGCGGGAATACGCATTCGCGGCGCCATGCTCGACGAGATTCGCCGCTCCGACTGGACGCCGCGCTCGGTCCACCGCAAGGTGCGGGCGGCCGCGGCCGCGGTGCGCGAAATCGAAATGACCACCGGCCGAGCCGCCCGCGACAAGGAGGTCGCGGACTCAATGGGGATAGAACTGGATGAGTACCACGGCATTCTCAATGACGCAGCGAGCTGTCGGGTATTCAGTTACGACGATCCGGATGCACTGGGCGGCGCGGAAATCACCAACATTGCCGCCGGGAATACCGCTGGGCCTCTCGATGTACTGCGCGGCGAAGCGTTCAGGAAATCATTGGCGCAAGCGATAGGGGATCTTCCGGAACGGGAGCAGATGATCATGGCGCTCTATTACGACGACGAACTGAACTTGCGTGAAATCGGCGAAGTGCTGGGAGTCTCGGAATCCCGCGTCTGCCAACTTCATGGTCAGGCACTGGTGCGGCTGCGCGCCCGCATGGCGGAATGGTCGCCGGCCACGGATTGAGCTTCGTCTTGACCGATGGCTGCTGGCACGCCGCGCACGGAACTTTTACGGTCGGGAGGTCAGTTTGGACAAGAACATGAAGATCCTCATCGTGGACGACTTTTCCACGATGCGGCGCATCATCAAGAATCTACTGCGTGAACTGGGATTCAACAACACCGCCGAGGCGGACGACGGACAGACCGGATTGCCAATGCTTCAGGTGGGCAACTTCGACTTCCTGATCACGGACTGGAACATGCCGGGCATGACGGGACTTGACTTGCTCAAGGCCGTGCGCGCGGATGCCAGGCTCGCTTCGCTGCCGGTCCTTCTGGTAACGGCGGAAGCGAAAAAGGAGCAGATCGTCGAGGCGGCACAGGCGGGGGTCAACGGGTATGTCGTCAAGCCCTTCACCGCGCAAACCCTGCACGAAAAAATTGAGCGCATTTTTGAGCGTATCGCCAGCGCGAGCTGATAGCGTCTGCCACGACTTGGGGTAAAAACAATGATCGCAGAAGAAACGCTCGCTCTGGTCCGGAATGTACTCCGTGAAGTCGAGCAGGGAAATCACGAGCAGGCGGAGATCCATCTTGATGCGTTGAGTCGCGTCAAACAAACCGAGTTGTTCAGGGAAGTCGGAAAATTGACCCGCGACCTTCACGAGGCATTGAACCACTTCCGGATGGACACACGCCTCGCCGATTTCGCGGTCCAGGAAATTCCGGACGCCAAGGAGCGTCTCAACTACGTCATTACCATGACGGAACAGTCAGCCAACAAAACGCTCGGCGCCGTGGAATCGGCACTGCCGGTGTCCGAGCAACTGCGCGATCGAAGTGTTGCGTTGATCGAGGACTGGCGCCGCTTTCGACGCCGCGACATGTCGGTGCAGGACTTTCGCCAGTTCTGCCGCGAGCTCGATACTTTTTTTGTCGAGGTATCGGATGGCGCCAGAACTCTCAACGGCTTGCTGTCGGACGTGTTGATGGCACAAGACTTCCAGGATCTGACCGGACAGATCATCCGTCGCGTAATAGCCCTGGTGCAGGATCTGGAATCATCGCTTGTCGATCTCATTCGGCTGTCCGGCCCGATGGTGACGGCGAAACCCGAACCCACCGCAGCCGCTCGCAATGTCGTACCACTGGCCGGCCCCATCGTTCCGGGGATAGATCATGGCGATAGCGTTCAAGGTCAGGACGAGGTCGATGCGCTGTTGTCCAGTTTGGGATTTTGACAGGGTGAAACCAAGGTTGATGGCGTTTGAACACTGGCGTTCGGGCAGTCGATTGCCGGCTGCCGACCGATTCGTGGCGCGGGCGTGGAGAACAATGTGAGCATCGAAGCGGACGATGAAATTCTTCAGGACTTCCTGATGGAAGCCGGCGAAATCCTTGATGGCCTTGGGGAAATGCTGGTTGAGCTGGAGCGACGGCCTGGCGATACCGACCTGCTGAACACCGTGTTTCGCGGCTTTCATACCGTCAAGGGCGGCGCGGGATTTCTCAACCTCAATGTCATGGTCGCCATATGTCATCGCGCGGAGGATGTATTCAATGTGCTGCGCCAGGGCGAGCGGTCTATCGACGCGGAGTTGATGGACGCTGTGTTTCGCGCGCTGGATGTCGTCAAGGCGCAATTTCGGCAGCTAGAGGATGGCATAGACCTGACCGCGGCGGACGATGCCTTATTGGACTTGCTCGACCGGTGCGCCGCACCGAACGATATTGCCGCGCAGAATGAATCGACCGCGCCGGATGAAAAGCGGGGGTACGGCACCGGAGAATTTCCGGACGTAACCGATACCGAGTTCGCCGATCTATTGGATGTTGCAAGCGTGGCGGAGCCGGCGCCAATGGCCAACCTCGCCGCCGGCGGTGCTTTCGCCGACACTATCGAGGACGAGCGAGATGAGATGTCGGCAGAGGACTTCGAACGCCTACTGGATCAGTTGCACGGTCAAGGCAATGCGCCCACGCCCGTCATGGCGCCAGCAACCGCGCCCGCGAAAGCGCCGGAGCATCCGGAATCCGAGCCATCGGCCGCTCGTGGAAAGCCCGTGGTGGATTCGCAGCCGGCGGATGCCGCGCTACCGGCAGCGCGCGGCAATTCAGAGCCGACCGTGCGGGTGGACACCGGCCGGCTCGATCAGATCATGAATCTCGTTGGCGAGCTGGTGTTGGTGCGCAATCGCCTCACCGCCCTGAAGCCCGGCATCGTCGACGAAGCGGTCACCACCGCGATCGCCACCCTGGAACTTGTGACGTCCGACATTCAGACGGCGGTAATGAAAACCCGCATGCAGCCGATCAAGAAGGTGTTCGGGCGCTTTCCGCGCGTGGTGCGGGATCTCGCGCGCAGCCTGAGCAAGGAAGTCGACCTGGAGCTGCATGGCGAGGACACCGATCTCGACAAGAATCTCGTCGAGGCGCTGGCCGATCCCCTGGTACACCTGGTGCGCAATTCGGTTGATCACGGCATCGAAATACCGGCGGAACGCGTGCGCGCGGGCAAGCCGCCAACGGGCAAGGTAGTGCTGTCCGCTAAGCAGGAAGGCGATCATATTCTGTTGACGATCAGCGATGACGGTGCGGGCATGGATGCGGATGTGCTGCGCGAAAAAGCGGTGGAAAAGGGTCTTCTGGATGCGGACGCCGCGGCCAGGTTGAGCGAATCCGACGCATTTGGCCTGATCTTCAGGCCGGGCTTTTCCACCAAGGCAGCCATTTCCGATATCTCCGGTCGCGGCGTTGGCATGGATGTGGTCAAGACTCGCATAGATCAATTGAACGGCTCCATCGAGATCGAATCGGTCAAAGGCATCGGCACTCGCCTGAGCATCAAGCTGCCTTTGACGTTGGCTATTCTGCCTACGCTGATGGTCGGCGTCGGCAAGCACATTTTTGCCCTGCCGCTGTCCGCGGTAAGCGAGATTTTTCAGTTCGCGGACTGCTCGACGACCGTAGTGGACAACCGACGCTGCGTAGTGGTGCGCGAGAAAGTCATACCCCTGTTCGATCTACGTCATTGGCTGGCGCGCGAATTCGGGAACGATCCAATCGAGGGTGGCGAGCAGGTGGTCATTGCGCATTGGGGGGCGCAGCGGATTGGCTTGATCGCCAATCGCGTACTCGGGCAGGAAGAAGTGGTCATCAAGCCGCTCGGCACCTTGCTGCGCGGATTGCCGGGGTTCGCCGGCGCCACCATTACCGGCGACGGGAGTGTCGCGCTCATTCTTGATATTCCAAGCCTGGTGAAATCCCCGGCAGGGCGACACTGTCTGGGCAATCTTTCTGCTTCGGCTAGTCCATGTACCGCCTCGGCACGGCGCGATGCAATGGCCGCAATGTCGTGAATACAAGGTGGACGGTCTCGTTTCGCGACACCTCGGCCTATTGTCGGGATTGGCAGGCGCTGATGGGTGTGGCCCCTGCACTGGCCCGCGCCCGCGGTCGGTCGATGGCAGCGTCATTCCAGGCAGGCATCGATTGACATGGCCGTGCGCGTGCTCGTCGTCGACGATTCGACTTTCTTCCGCCACCGTGTCACCGAGATGCTGGAGGGCGATGCCCGGCTGAACGTCATAGGATTCGCTGTCAACGGCCGCGATGCCGTCAACAAGGTGGCTGAGCTGAATCCCGATGTCGTCACCATGGATATCGAGATGCCGGTAATGGATGGCATCAGCGCCGTGCGCGCCATCATGGCGGCGACGCCGAAGCCGGTATTGATGTTTTCCTCGCTCACCCGTGAGGGCGCCAAGGCCACGCTGGAGGCGCTCGAGGCGGGCGCGCTCGATTTTTTGCCGAAGAGCTTCGACGACATTTCGCGCAATCGCGAGGAAGTTTCCCGCGTCTTGCGCTCGCGGGTGTGGTCGCTGGGTGTCCGGGGCTTGCCGAAGCCGCGGGTGCCGGCGCCTGCCAATGCTGCGATTGCCGCGACTCCACCCAAGCCTCGCGAACGCCGCAGTCTTGATGGCGTGCGCGTGGTGGCCATCGGCACTTCGACCGGGGGACCCGTGGCGTTGCAGCAGGTGTTGTCGACCCTGCCCGCCAACTTTCCGATTCCGATCCTGTTGATCCAGCACATGCCGGCATCCTTCACCACCACTTTCGCGCAGCGCCTCGACCAGCGGTTTGCCCTGAACATTCGCGAGGCCACCAACGGCGATCGGCTGGAGCCGGGCGTGGCACTGCTTGCGCCGGGGGGCAAACAGATGCTGATCGACGCGCACGGCACAGGCCTGAAGGTAGTCGTGCGTGAAAGCGCTCCGGAGCAGAATTATCGCCCTTCGGTGGACATAACCTTTGGCTCCCTGGCCAGGGCCTGCCCGGGGCGAGTGCTCGCCGTGGTGCTGACGGGCATGGGCGCCGACGGTCGCGAGGGCGCGCGGCTGTTGAAACAGGGCGGTGCGCACGTCTGGGCGCAAGACGAGGCTTCCAGTGTGATCTACGGCATGCCGATGGCGATTGCCCATGCGGGCCTCGCCGACGAGATCCTGCCGCTGAACGAAATCGGTGTGCGTCTGGCGGAGCTGCGCTGAACCATGGACATTCTTACCCTGATTGGAATCGTCGCCTCGCTGGTCGCGATCATCGGTGGCAATCTGCTGGAAGGCGGACATACCGAGTCGCTGATGCAGTTGACCGCTTTCATCATCGTGATGGGCGGTACGGTGGGTGCAATCATGGTGCAGTCGCAGATGCCGATATTTCTGCGCGCCATGAAATTGACTGTCTGGCTGGTATTCCCTCCCAAGCTGGCTCCCAAGGTGGCCATCGACAAAATCGTCGGATGGAGTAACACCGCGCGCAAGGAGGGCCTGCTCGGGCTTGAGGCCGCCACGGAATCCGAACCTGACCTGTTCGCGCGCAAGGGGCTGCAACTGCTCGTCGACGGCAGTGAGCCGGATACGATTCGCAACATCCTGGAGGTCGAGTTATCCACCAAGGAACATACCGACTTGCAGGCCGCCAAGGTGTTTGAAGGCATGGGCGGGTACGCGCCGACTGTCGGTATTCTCGGAGCCGTCATGGGGCTCATTCATGTGATGAATAATTTGGCGGATCCCAGCAAGCTGGGTTCCGGAATCGCCGTGGCCTTCGTTGCGACCATCTATGGGGTCGGCCTCGCCAATATGTTCTTTCTGCCGATGGCCAACAAACTGAAGGCCGTGATTCACGATCAGACGCAGTTCCGCGAAATGATGATCGAAGGCATCGCGGCCATCGCCGAGGGCGAGAACCCCCGCAATATAGAGATCAAGTTGTTGGGATACGTCCATTGAACGCGCATGCGATCCGACGCCATGGCCCGCAAACCCAAGCATGAAGAGCATGAAAATCACGAGCGGTGGCTGATTTCCTACGCCGACTTCATAACGCTGTTGTTTGCGTTTTTCGTGGTGATGTATTCGGTGTCGTCGGTCAACGAGGGCAAGTACCGTGTGCTGTCCGAAGCCCTGGTGGCGTCGTTCCGCTCTCCCGCGAAATCGGTGCTGCCAGTGCAGATCGGGACCCCCGCCAAGTCTCCGCCACGCGACAATTTTTCGGCACGACAAACACCGACCGCCATCATGGTACCCAACATCCCGGTTCCCAAGCCCAAACGCCCGTTGGCGACGTCGGACCAAACGCAGGATCGTGCCAAGGGCCAGGGGAAGCGCGGAAACATCGCATCGGGAGAGGACGGGGCAACCACCGAGCGTGTGCTGAAGGTGATCGCGAGAGAGATCGAGCAGGCAATGAGCGAGCTGATTGCCGACGGTCTGGTAACGGTGCGTCGCAATCCGCGCGCAGTGGAAGTCGAGATCAACACCAACGTGTTGTTCCCGCCGGGTAGCGCGACGCTGTCGACCGCTGCCCGCAAGGTAGTCGTCGAGCTTGCGGACGTGTTGCAAAAATTCCCGCACTCCATTCACGTGGAAGGGTTTACGGACGACGTGCCGATCAGCAGCGCGGTATTTCCATCGAACTGGGAGCTGTCCGCCGGCCGCGCCGCCAGCGTGGTTCATTTGTTTACCGACGCCGGCATTCAACCCGCGCGACTGGTGGCCATCGCTTATGGTCAGTACAGGCCGGTGGCGGACAACGCAACGCCTGAAGGCCGCACGAAGAACCGGCGCGTGCTGTTGGTGATTCAAGCCGCCTCGGGTGCCGAGGCACTTTCGGGCGCCTTGTCCGACTATCGTGGGCAGGCGGAGGCGGGCTCGGCAACCCTGCCCACTGAGCCCGAAGTGGCGTCCGCGAAACCTGAGGTAGGCCCGGTCAATCTGGCAGGGACCGACAGCCAGCGCGGGGAGAAAAGGCCCGCGCCACCATTGCAGGTGATCGATTTGCCGATTGTTTCGCCATTCGCCGGCGGCGTGATATCGACGCTCGGCAAGAAGTCGCATTGAGTGCGGCAAGTCACCAACCTGGCTTCGGATGGCGTAACGGGAACGCGATCGCGGTATTTAAAGGCGGTGCGGCCGAATGTTGTCGTCCGGCACTCAAGAATTGGCCGTAATCGGTCGATATATTGGCAACCGCCGTTGATGAACCGACACCGACCGAGGAGTTCGGATGAGCAATCAAGCGCAGGCGCAAGTTCCGGCCAGGGATCGATCGTTCAAGTGCGTCACTTTTCGCCTGAACGATGAAACCTACGGTATCCATGTGTTGCAGGTCCGCGAAGTATTGCGCGTGAGCGAGATCGCTCCGGTGCCCGGTGCCCCCGACAATGTCCTGGGGGTCATCAACCTGCGCGGGAACGTGGTCACAGTGGTGGATGCGCGGCGAAGTTTCCGGATGGCCCCCAAACCCGTGGACGACGCCGCACGCATCGTCGTGGTGGAAATCGACGAGCATGTTGTCGGCCTGTTTGTCGATGCAGTGGCCGAAGTGCTGGAACTCACGCAATCCATGGTTGAATCGGCACCCAATGTCGGCGATGAAGAAAACTCGAAGTACATCGATGGCGTGGTGAACCACCCGGGCGGCATTCTGATCCTGGTTGACGTCCGGAAAATGCTCAACGACGAAG
Organism: Porticoccaceae bacterium; assembly: GCA_050250395.1. Classification (GTDB taxonomy): domain Bacteria; phylum Pseudomonadota; class Gammaproteobacteria; order Pseudomonadales; family Porticoccaceae; genus JAGPUQ01. The sequence continues at coordinate 16,506 of JBFWOQ010000015.1, read as the reverse complement.
CCTGGGCGTTGGTGGCGACGTGACGGGAACGGGATTTCCGGGGCCGATCACGGCGGCGCTCCCGGTCACGCCGGCGAGCGCGGACCGGCGCGATCGGGAGCGCCGAAATTCCGCATCGGAGCTGCCCAAGGCGCAGCCGCCCGCCAGTCGCGAGCGGCACTCCCGGCCGCAGGGCGGTGCCACCGTCTTGCCTGCGGCAGACGACGACGGGCATTTGATCGATGATTACGGCTGAATCGGTCGCAGCGATGGCGGTACCGCGTACGCGCGGAACCAGCCTCGGCAAGCACCACCGGCATCGACGCGGGCCGGGCGAATCTGCTCAAGGCTCAGCGCGCGGCGTCGGAATCCGCGCCGGCATCGTCGCTGTCCCCTGATTGGGACTCGGGGGCGGACGTCCGCCCTGACAGCATGTAGGCGAAGGCGATGACCTCGGCTACGGCCCGGTACAGCATTTCGGGAATCTCCTCACCCAGCTCGACGTGCGATAGCGCAAGCGCGAGCTCGGCATTTTCGTACAGCGGAACCTCGTGCTCGTCGGCTACCTGGCGGATGGCGCGGGCCAGCTCCGCGCGCCCCGTCGCGGTGACGCGTGGCGCGCCCTGGCCGTCATAGCGCAGGGCCACGGCGATCTCCGGCGGCTCGCGGGGGTTCATGCCAGATCGTCCACCAATGACTGGCGGGCAACGCGCGCATGCTCCGGAGGATGGCCATGGTGACAATGGATATCGCCGACGGTTACCCCTGCTGCCACCAGGTTGCCGCGCAGTTCGGCCAGACGCGGCTTGAGCATTGCCACGGTACTCTGGGCTTCGGCCCATAACCGGATCGAGATCCGGTCGGCCTGTTGCCGCAGGAGCCCATGCACCGGCCCCAGCCCTGTGAGGTCGAACGCCAGCCGGATACTCCAGATAGGGCGACGATTGCCTTCATCGCCCGTGGCGCGTTCGCTTTCCTCCGGATCCCGCTCAACCCGCAGTTGCCACAGATCCGCGCCTGCGCCATGGCGGATGGGGAGTTCCAGCAACCACACCCGGTGCTCCGGATGGTCGCCCGGCAGGGAACCGAGCTGCTGGAGCTGGATGCGCGCCAGCGACGACTCCACCTCGCCCCGGAACTGGGCCAGAAAATTCGTCTGGGTCTCCGCTTGCAGCACGGTAGTTGCCAGGCGCGGCTGGGCCTGGGGTTGGCTGGCAGCCAGGGGCGGCAACAATGGCAGGGTCTGGAATGGCGCGCTGGGGGCCGGGCTCTGGGCCGCGGCTTGAGGCGGGGCTTGCGGCAGCGTGTGGAATGGCGGCCGCGGCATGGGCGGAACTGCGCCCGCGCCGGGCGACGCCGGAGGTCCGCTCGCGGACGCGGCGGTTTCCCGCGGCAGAGCCTGCAGGAGCCGCAGCAGGCCGGCCTTTAGGTCGCGCTCCAGCGGCGGCGTTTGACCGCTGCGAGCACCTTCCGCCAGGCGGGCTTCCAGCAAGGTGCCAGCGTTGGCCACGGCGCTGCGAAGCTGGCCGAGTTCCCGCACTTGGGTGCTCTCAAGGAACGCGCCAAAAAGCTTTCCGGCCGCCTGCACGATGGCGGGAGACAGTGCGGGCAGGCGCGAATCCGCGGCGACGCTCGCGGCAAGTCGCGCCAGCAGCGGCGTAAGCCCGCCCTGACGCGGCAGCTCCGTCAACAGCAGGGCCTTGATGGGATCCGGTGGCGCTCCCGTAGCGGTCAGCTGCAACAGCGGCGTGGGCTCGGTGCGGATGACTTGCAGCAAAAGCTGATCGCCCTGGCGAACCGCAAAGGAAGTCCGCGCGTCGTAAATCCGGTTCCCGATCTGCAAGGCCACAAGATCGCCGCGCGGCGCTTCCACGGCACGCGCGCTGACCACCTGTCCCGCAAACCAGCCCCTGGTGTCCGGGGATGTGGTGGTGAGTCGCAGGGCGCTCGCGGTTATGCGGGAGTCGATTTCCATGGCGGCATTATGTCAGCGCATCGACGGCGGGGGTCCAGTGGGCACCCAGTAATGCCTTAGCGGCGGATTTCCTGATAAATTCAGCGCCGTGAACAAACAATCGATCGATCTGGCACGAACCTGGTTCACGCGCGAACAAGGTATCGTCAAAGGCCCCTTTCCCAGCGGAATGATTCGCCGATTCGTGCTGCTCGGGCGATTGACCGCGGGTAGCGAGGTGAGCCCCGATGGCCGCTCATGGCATTCTTTGGGGGAGATTTCGCGCCTGACGCCGAAGGAGCGGCGGTCGCGGCAGAAGGATCTTGCGCGGGCTTTCGGGGAAGTGGTGCGCGGTTGGGACGACGAGCGCAACGGCGAGCGCCGGAAGGACGCCGAGGCAATGGCGCATGCCGGCCGCCGGAAGGGCGACCGCCGCCGCCCGGAACTGGCGGCAATGGTCGCGCTCCGCAAGTTGCGCCAGCGCAGCGCGGGCAGCGTCAAAAAGCAGCCATCCCGGTTGGCCCCTTGCTTGTGGTTGGCGGCATTGCTCGTCCCGCTGTGCGCCGCCGGCATTTATCAAGCGTTGACCCTGACCGCGGACATCCCGGCGCAACAGGATTGCACGGCAGCTCCGGCCGCCGCGGTGGACTGGACACGTTGCAACCGCAAGGGTGCGCATCTGCCGGATGTCGAGTTGTCGCGTGCACGGATGGCGGATGCCGACCTCGAAGGCGCTTTGCTGCGCAATGCCCGGTTGGGTGGCGCCGACCTTTCCTATGCGAACCTGCAAGCGGTGGATCTGGCCGGTGCGAATCTCGCCGGCACCGTGCTCGTCGGTGCGGACCTGCGCGCGGCGAATCTGACCGGCGCACATCTGGCGCAAGCCAACCTTTCCTTCGCGGATCTGCGCGGCGCGCGCATCGATGGCGCCAGGCTGGCGGGCGCCAAGTTCGATGGCGCCCTCTGGCTGGACGGGGTGACTTGCGGACCCGAATCCACGGGAGCCTGCCGGCGCTAAGCCCGGGCGGGTCCGCTCGTTCCGCGGAATTCACCCTGTCCCTCGCGGTGCCGTCACGGCTGCCGCGTCGAAACCCCGGCGCTCACCGCGATGCGTTCCGCTCGCCGACGACCGATTGCCGCCTTCGTCCAATCCTTGCTCCTCGGCAACGCCCAACGCCGACCTCGGGCTGCCGAAATTCCGTGGCGGTTCCTCTGAAGGCGCAAGACGGGCTAAAGAATTCGCGCGCGCAGGCGATACATATAGGCGACCAGGGCTGGAGCTGCTCGCCACGGCCAGGCGTTTGATAACACGCAAATAATGGGGACGGGAATGAAATCTGTCGCAATCAGGCTGCTGGGGAAGGTAACGATCAAATTCAGGCTGGTGTTGGGTCTGGCCTTACTGCTGGTGGGTGCGCTGGTCAGCGCCGGTATCGGCTATGCGACGCTGTCCCGGGTCGATACGCGGGTCGACAAGGCCAACGATATTGGTCTGATGGTTGGCTTTGTGGCGGACATGCGTGCCGAGGAAAGGAACTACATTCTGGGTGGCGACAGCGATGCCGCCGATGAGACCGCCAGCCTGGCGGATGAACTGCGGGACCATATCGAGACCGTCAGAACAAACTATCCGGATGCCGAGACCGACGCCCTGACCAAGACGCTCGCCGAGTTTGCCCACAACTACAAACTTGAATTTGACCATTACGTCGAGCTCAACGAGCAGGAAGCCGAGCTCCTCGAAAGAATGGAAACCGCTGGCGGGGATGCCGCCTTGGCGCTCGAGGACGCCCGTAGCAAGCACAGCAGCGAGATCCGGCAATTGATCGACGGTAGCGCGGCATCGCCGGTCGTTCTCAAAGCCCTGCAGGAGCAGGAGACCACCAGTTTCATGATCGAATGGCTGCTGCAAGCACGTCGCGACGAAATGGATTACCGGTTGAAGTCCGATCCCGGGAAAGTCGATCCCATGCGAGTCGGCGTTGAAAATATCCTCCTCGAATCCGGCCGGCTCGCCGAAACGACCGAGCGCGAAGCGACGCGCACGGTTGCGCAACTGGTGATCGCCAAAACGACCGATTACGGCGCCGCGATGCGGGACTACGTTGCGGGTCACGCGGAGAAAGAGGCGATTCACAACCGTCTTGTCGAGTACGCTCGACAACTGGAAGCGCGTGCGTCCGCCGCCCAAGCGCTCGAACAGGCGCAACTCAAGATCGAATCCCGATTCGCCAACTGGCTGCTGCTCGGTAGCGCGGGCGTGACGACGTTGCTGTCGGTACTGGTGGCAATTGGTTTGATCGGATCCGTCGTTGGACCCCTGCGGCGGGCCATCGATGCGATGCGCGACGTCGCGGAAGGTGAAGGCGATCTGACGCGCCGGTTGCCCGCGGAGGGCCGTGACGAACTTTCCGAGTTGGGACGGGCATTCAACGGATTTGCCGAGAAAATGCGCGGCGCGATCACCCAGGTAGCGACCGTCATCGGGCAGCTCTCCGCCGCCAGCGGACAACTGGCCGCGGTGTCGGAACAGTCCGCGGCAACCATCGAACGGCAAAGTGGTGAAACGGAGCAGGTGGCAACGGCCATCAACGAGATGGTCGCGACCTCGCAGGAGGTGAGCGCGAACGTGGCGCAGACGGCCAACGCCGCCCAGGTCGCGGATGAGCAGGCCCGGAGTGGTCAGCAGGTCGTGGAGCAAACCGTCGTGCAGATCAATAACCTCGCAACGGAAATCGCACAGGTCGCCGACACCATCCGGATGCTCGAACAGGACAGCGTCGCGATCAGCGCGGTACTGGCCATCATCAAGGGTGTGGCGGAGCAGACCAATCTGCTGGCGTTGAACGCCGCCATCGAGGCCGCGCGGGCCGGCGAACACGGGCGCGGCTTCTCGGTGGTCGCCGACGAGGTGCGATCGCTGGCGCATCGCACCCGCCAGTCCACCGAAGAGATCCAGGCGACCATCGCCAAACTCCAGGCCGGAACCCGTCAGGCCGCGCTGGTAATGGCGAAAAGTCAGGAAGAATCGCACGCGGCGGTTGCCCACGCGACCGAGTCCGGGTCCGCGCTGAACGCCATCGCCGAGGCGGTCGCCCGGATCAACGACATGAGCGCTCTGATCAGCACGGCGGCGGAGCAGCAGTGCTGCACCTCCGAGGAAATCAACCGCAATGTGGTCCGGATCAGCGAGATGGCGGCGGAGACCGCCGCCGGTGCCGTACAAACCTCGGACACCGTCCAGGAGGTCACCCGCATAACCGGCGATTTGCAGCAGTTGGTGGCTCAGTTCAAGGTATAGCGCGTACCGACGATGGACCAGCGCGTTGACGCCGCAACTCAGCGCCTTTCCAGCAGGGCATAGTAAAACCCGTCGTTGCCGGCCACTGCCGGCAGCCACTGCCGGCCCGCGGTTGTCGCCACGCCGGGATGGTCGGGGATCTGGCAGATATAGGCGTCGGGCCGGGTTGCGGCAAAGGCGGTGACGACGGCGTCATTCTCCGCGCGCAGTACCGAGCAGGTGGCATAGAGCAGGCGTCCACCCGGCGCGAGGATTTCCCACAGACCGGCGAGCAGGCGCGCCTGGGTGGCCGCCAGCGCGGCGATGTCGCCCGGTCGACGCAGCAGCTTGATGTCCGGATGCCGGCGCAACACGCCGGTGGCCGAGCAGGGCGCGTCGAGCAGGATGCGGTCGAAGGGCACTCCATCCCACCAGTCCGCCGTCGCGCCGGCATCCGCCGTCAGCAGGTGTGCATTCAGCCCCAGGCGTGACAGGTTTGCCGCGACTTTTTGCAGCCGCTCGCCATCGTTGTCGATGGCTACCAGCTCGCCGATCCCTGGCTCGAGTTCGAGCAGATGCCCGGTTTTTCCGCCGGGCGCGCAGCAGGCATCCAGCACCCGCTGACCCGGCTGCGGCGCGAGCAAGGCCGCGCACAGTTGCGCCGCTTCGTCCTGCACGCTGACCAGACCCGCGTCGAAGCCGGGTAGATCGGTCACCGCCCGTGGCACGGCGAGCCGGATGCCGTCCGGGCTGCGCGCGGTGGGCGTTGCGGAAATGCCCGCGGCGGCGAGCCGTTCGAGATAAGCCCCGCGCGTCCCCCGGGTGCGGTTGACCCGCAGCGTCATGGGCGCGCGGTCGTTGTTGGCCGCCATCAGCGCCTCGGCCTGCGCCGGCCAATCGCGCCGGAACGCCTCCGCCAACCAGGCTGGGTGCGCGGTGCGGTAGCCGGTGTCCCCGGCCAGGGCCATGTCGAGTTGCGCGCGCTCGCGCTGAAAGCGACGCAGCAGGGCGTTCACCAGCCCCTTTGCCCAGGGTTTTCCGAGGGCGACACAGGCCGCGACGGCGGCGTGGATGGCGGCATGGGGCGGCACCCGGGTATGTTCGAGCTGATACAGGGCGCAGGCGATCAGCGCGTGCAGATCGGCGTCGCGCTCCTTGAGCGGCTTCGCCATGAGCCGCGCGATGATCGCCGCGAGGCGGGGATGCCAGCGCAGGGTGCCGTAGCAGAGTTCGTGCAGCAACGGCCGATCGCGCGCTGCCACGGCATCGGCCTGTGCCGGCAGGGCTGCGCCCAGGGATTGGCCGTGCTGCGCCACCGCGGCGATGGCGCGGGCGGCGGCGGCGCGCAAATCGGGGGCGCGAGGATCCGGGCGCTCAGTCAAACAGGGTCCCGGGCGCGAACAGGTCGGCGTGGCCGTTGAGTATCGCCGCCACGGGCTGCCGCGTGCGGCCTTCCAGTTGCAGTTCCAGAATACGGTAGGCGCCCGCGCCGCAGGCCACCACAATGCCATCCGGGTCGGCGGTGAGGACGGTACCCGCTGCCGCTGCGCCGGAGTAGGCGCTTACCGCGCCGGCCCAGACGCGCAGGGTCACTTGGTTGCGTCGCGCGTGGGCGACCGGCACCGGGTTGAAGGCGCGCACCTTGCGGTCGATCGCCACCGCGCTGTCGTGCCAGTCGATGGCGGCTTCCTGTTTGCCGATCTTGGCGGCGTAGGTCGCCTGGCTGTTGTCCTGGGGTTGCGGCCTGACGTTGCCGCTGGCGAGCGCGTCGAGGGTCTCCAGCAGCAGCGGCGGTCCCAGCGTGGCCAGCCGGTCGAGCAGGCTGCCGCCGGTGTCGCCCGGGGCGATGGGGCACTCCCTCATGGCGAGGATCGCGCCGGTATCCAGGCCGGCATCCATTTGCATGATGGTGACGCCGCTCGCCCCATCGCCGGCCGCCAGCGCGCGCTGCACCGGCGCCGCGCCACGCCAGCGCGGCAGCAGCGAGGCGTGCACATTGACGCAGCCCAGACGCGGCAGGACCAGCACGGCGGGCGGCAGGATCAGTCCGTAGGCAACCACCACCAGGAGATCGAGCGCCAGCGCCGCCAGTTCATCCTGCACCCCGGGATCCTTGAGGGACTGAGGCTGTCGGATCGCGATGCCGCGCGCCAGCGCGAGCTCCTTGACCGGACTCGCACCGAGCCGCCGGCCGCGTCCCGCCGGGCGGTCGGGCTGGGTGTAGACCGCCACCACAGGGTGGCGGGAATCGAGCAGCGCGCGCAGATGGGCGGCGGCGAATTCCGGAGTGCCGGCAAAGCCGAGGCGCAGCGGCGCTGCGGGGGGGGTGGTCAAGGGCAAGGGTCAGGCGGTGGCGCGCTGAAGTTTGACGAGCTTCAACCGGATGCGCTCGCGTTTGAGTGGCGACAGATAGTCCACGAACAACTTGCCGTTGAGATGGTCGACCTCGTGCTGGATGCATACGGCCATCAGACCCTGCGGCTCGATGCCAAACGGCTGCCCGTCGCGATTGAGGGCGCGGACCCGGATGTGTTCGGGGCGATTTACCTTCTCGTAGAATCCGGGCACCGACAGACAGCCCTCGTCGTACTCGCGCCGGCTGTCGTCGAGAATTTCGATTTCGGGGTTGATGAACACCCAGGGCTGGTCGCGCGCTTCGGACACGTCCATGACGACGACGCGCCGTTGCACATTGACCTGATTGGCGGCAAGCCCGACGCCGGGGGCCGCGTACATGGTCTCCAGCATATCGTCGACCAGCCGCCGGACACTGTCGTCGACCCGGGCGACCGGCAATGCCACTTTCCGCAGTCTGGGATCGGGGAATTCCAGAATTGTCAGAATCGCCATAAACTTGTGACAGCTTTCTAGTAAAGTGCGTTAATCGACTGCTAAGATCCCCTGCGCGGGAATGCCGGGCAGCAGCGGGCTGGCAGTATATATCACCGGAAGAGAGCACAAAGGAAGAGCCTGATGAGAAAGATACTGCGAGCACTGGCGGGACTCGGCTTCCTGGTGGCGCTGTCCGCGTTTGCGCAGGCCCCCTTCAACGATAACGTACCCGACAAGTACGTCGTCAAGAAGGGCGACACCCTGTGGGGCATCGCGGCGTTTTTTCTGCAAAAACCCTGGGTCTGGCCGGAGATCTGGCACGTCAATCCGCAGATCGCCAATCCGCACCTGATTTATCCCGGCGACGAAATCCGCCTGATTTATGTCGACGGCAAACCCCGCCTGACGCTCAATCGCAGCCGTGAAGTGAAGCTGGACCCCAGGGTGCGCGAGGTTCCCCATGGCGCAGCCATTCCGGCGATTCCGCTGGATGTTGTCGATACGTTTCTGACCAAAACCCGGGTGGTCGCCCCCGGCGTGCTGGAAGCCGCCCCCTATGTGGTGGCGGGTCATGAGAAAAGCATCATCACCGGCGCCGGCGCGGATTTTTACGTGCGCGGCCAGGTTCCGGCGGAGCAGTCGTTCCTGGGCGTCTATCGCAAAGGCGACAACTATGTGGACCCCGAAACCGGCGAATTGCTTGGCGTTCGCGCGCAGGACATAGGTTCCGGCAAGCTCAGGGCCACCGAAGGCGACATTCACACCCTGTCCGCGACCCGCACCGCCGAGGAAATCCGTATCGGTGATCGTGTCCTGCCGCCGGAAGATCGCGAGATCCAGACCGTGTTCTATCCAAGCGCCCCGCCGGCGGGAATCGACGGCGTCATCATTGCGGTGGAAGGTGGTCTCGACAACGTCGGTCACCTGGATGTGGTCGCCATCAACCGCGGCGAGCGCGACGGCATCAAGATCGGCAATACGCTCGCGATCTACAAGGTGGGCGAGGCCGTGCAGGACCGCATCGCCGGGAATGTGGTGACCTTGCCGGCAGAGCGTGCGGGGTTGCTGATGGTGTTCCGCACCTTCGAGAAAATGAGCTTCGGTCTGGTGATGAACGCATCCCGGCCACTCAAGGTCAAGGACCTGGTGCGCGAGCCCTGAGACTCGCCTGACCACGGCCAAGGCTCAGGGATGGAGCCTTTCCCCCCACCGACCCCCGAGGCGCTCGCTGCCCACCGGTTGCTGATCTGGCCGGGGCTGGGCAGCGCCACCGCGCTTGGCCTCTACCGAACACTGGGCAGTTTCGCGCGCGCATTCACCGCCCCGCTCACCGAGGTTCCGGAACGCTGGCGCGCCCCGGTTCGGGATTGCCGCGCCCAGGACGAAGCCGCGCTGGCCGCCTCGCGCGCCGCGCTGACGCCACTCCTGGAGCGGGGCGTGTTCTTCTTGCTCTGTCTCGCCGACCCCGGCTATCCGGCGCTGCTCCGTGAAACCCCCTCCCCGCCGCCCCTGCTCTACGGTTGCGGTAATCCCGCCGCCCTGGCGTTGCCGGCGATCGCCGTGGTCGGCAGCCGCAATGCCAGCCGGGCGGGCGTCGAACACGCCGCGCGCTTTGCCGCCGCGCTCGCCGGCAGCGGCTTCGCCATCGCCAGTGGCCTCGCCCTCGGCATCGACAGTGCGGCCCATCTCGGCGCACTCAAAACCGGCATCACCCTGGCGGTAGTGGGGACCGGCATCGACCGGGTCTATCCCCGCCAGCATCTGGGTTTGTGGCGCGACATCGTCGCCGCTGGCGGCGCCGTGGTGAGCGAATTTCCGCCCGGCACCCCGCCGCTGGCGGGTAACTTCCCGCGTCGCAACCGCATCATCAGCGGCCTCAGTCTGGGCGTGCTGGTGGTCGAAGCGGCGCTGCGCAGCGGCTCCCTGATCACTGCGCGACAGGCCCTGGAGCAGGGCCGCGAGGTGTTTGCCATCCCGGGCTCGATCAACAACCCACTCGCGCGTGGCTGTCACCAGCTGATCCGGGAGGGCGCCGCGCTGGTGGAAACCGCCGACGACATCGTCGCTCAACTGGGCGGCATGCTGGCCTTCAAGGCGGTGGAGGCACGGGCGGAACCGGTGGCGGCCGCTTTTCCGGCGAGTCCGGAGGCCCTTCAGGTGCTGGCCGCAATGGGGCACGATCCGGCCGACGTGGACCTGCTGGTGGCGCGGACCGGGCTCCCGGTCGCCGGACTCACCGCGGCCCTGGTCGAGCTTGAGCTGGCGGGGCGGGTCGAGCATCGCGATGGCCATTATTCACGACTCGCCTGACCGACCGCTCCTGCTGTCCATCGCTGTTGCTGCCCATCACTGTTGCTGTCCATCGCCGGTTGTCGAGAGCGAGCGCTTCCGGTAGCCTCGCCGCTCCTTGCGCGGGCCGGAATTCGTCCAACGCCCGCACAGCTTCGGCGAGTGAATCGATCCTGTGGCCGGTTTCGGACATCCCTCCCTGCGCAGGGCCGCGACCCTGCTGCGGGCCGGCGGCGTGGTCGCCTATCCCACGGAAGCGGTGTGGGGGCTGGGCTGCGACCCGAACCATCCCGAAGCGCTGGCGCGGATCCTGGCGCTCAAGGGCCGCGATCCCGGCAAGGGTCTGATTCTGATCGCCGCCGAGCTGGCCATGCTGCGACCGTTTTTGCGCGGTCTGGACCAGCGGCTCATCGCGCGCATGGAGGCGACCTGGCCGGGTCCGGTGACCTGGCTGATTCCGGACAACGGCATGGCCCTGCCCGTCGTGACCGGCGGTCGCGGCACGCTGGCGGTGCGGGTGAGCGCGCACCCGGTGGCCGCGGCCCTGAGCCGCGCCTTCGGTGGCCCGATCGTTTCCACGTCGGCCAATCCCCAGGGCCTGCCGCCGGCCACCCGCTTGCCCGAGGTCAAGGCGTATTTCGGCGCCCGGGTTGACTATTACACATCGGGCCGGGTCGGCGCCCGGCGCCGGCCGAGCGAGATTCGCGACCTCATCGGCGGCGCGGTCGTGCGCCCGGGTTGAATGCTGCGACGAGAGGATCCGATGGACAAAAAAGCGGTAATCGCCTGGCTGCGGGGCCTGCAGGACCGCATCTGCGCCGAACTGGAAGCCGAAGACGGTACGGCAACATTCCGCGAGGACGCCTGGCTGCGCGCGGGCGGGGGTGGCGGCGTGTCGCGGGTACTGACCGAAGGCGCCGCGATCGAAAAGGGCGGCGTCAATTTTTCCCATGTCCACGGCACCGAACTGCCGGCGGCGGCGTCCGCCGCGCGTCCGGAGCTCGCCGGCTGCGCCTTCGAGGCCATGGGAGTTTCGCTGGTGATCCACCCGCGCAATCCCCACGCCCCCACCTCCCACGCCAATGTGCGCTTTTTCGTCGCCGAGCGCCCCGGCCAGGAACCGGTATGGTGGTTTGGCGGCGGCTTCGACCTCACCCCCATTTATGGCTACGCGGAGGATTGCGTGCACTGGCATCGCACCGCCCGCGCCGCCTGCGCGCCGTCGGGGCCGGAGGTGTATCCCCACTTCAAGGATTGGTGCGACCGGTACTTTTTCATCAAACACCGCAACGAACCGCGCGGCGTCGGCGGTCTCTTTTTCGACGATCTCAACGAACCGGGCTTCGAGGGGAGCTTCGCCCTCGCCCGGCGCATCGGTGAAGCCTATGTTCCGGCCTACCGACCGATTCTGGCGCGGCGCAAGGATCTGCCTTACGGCGAGCGCGAGCGGCAGTTCCAGCTCTACCGCCGCGGGCGTTATGTGGAATTCAACCTGATCTACGATCGCGGCACCCTGTTCGGCCTCCAGACCGGCGGCCGCACCGAATCCATCCTGATGTCGCTGCCGCCGCTGGTGCGCTGGGATTACGACTGGCGACCCGAGCCCGGCACCCCCGAGGCGGAACTCTACGACGTCTATCTGCAACCCCGGGACTGGGCCGGGCACCCCGGCTAGGCCGGCCCGTGGTCGTGCGGGCGGGGCGCGCCCGCTAGAATGCAGCTCCGTGCCCCGGAACCCCGCCCGTGACCGATCGCTACGTCCTGTTTGGCAATCCCGTCGCCCACAGTCCCTCGCCCGGGGTCCATGCGGCCTTCGCGGCGCAGACCGGACAGGATCTGCGCTACGACCGGCACTGGGTGCCGCTGGGCGAATTCGCCCGCGCCGCGGCGGAGTTTTTCGCGGGCGGCGGCCGCGGCGGCAATGTCACGGTGCCCTTCAAGGAAGACGCCTTCCGCTTCGCCGACCGCCTGAGCGCAAGGGCGCAGCGCGCCGGCGCCGTGAACACCCTGGCCGTGGAGAGTGACGGACTGGTGCTGGGCGACAACACCGACGGCATCGGCCTGGTACGCGATCTGACCGCCAACCTCGGCTGGGTGATTGCGGGTCGCCGCGTGCTGGTGCTGGGGGCCGGCGGCGCGGCGCGCGGAGCGCTGGCGCCCCTGCTCGCCGAACAGCCGGCCCAACTGCTGATCGCCAACCGCACGGTCGACAAAGCCGAACGGCTGGCGCGGGAATTCGCCGATCTGGGGCGTGTGGCGGGCGGAGGCTTCGCGGATCTCGCCGCTGTCGAACCGTTCGACCTGGTCATCAATGCCACCAGCGCGAGCCTTGCCGGTGCGCTGCCGCCGCTGCCCGAGGGCCTGCTCGCGCCCGGCGCCGGCGCCTACGACATGATGTACGGCGCCGAACCTACGCTCTTTGTGGGCTGGGCACGGCGCCAGGGTGCCGGCGCCGTGGCGGATGGTCTCGGCATGCTGGTGGAACAGGCCGCCGAAGCCTTTTTCATCTGGCGCGGCGTACGCCCCGAGACCCGGCCGGTGATTGCAGAAGTACGGCGCGCACTGGTCGCGCAGAGCCCGCGCAAAGGGGAGTGACCGGTTCAGGCGCGCCATCGCGGGCTGTGCTGACGGTGCTGGATCAGCGCCTGCATGGACGCTCTGAAAACAGTCCGATGTCCTGCACACCTCGTCATCCCGGCCACTGCCAGTCCCGAACTTCCGGCATGTCCTGGCCGTGCTGGTTGATGTACAGCCGGTGCTCGATCAGCTTGTCCTTGAGCTGCCGCTTCAGGTAAAGGCCCCGCTCGCCGGTCTGCGGCAGGCGGTCGATGGCGTCCATCGCCAGGTGGAAGCGGTCCAGATCGTTCAGGACGGTCATGTCGAAAGGCGTGGTGATGGTGCCCTCTTCCTTGTAGCCGCGCACGTGGATGTTGCCGTGGTTGGTGCGGCGGTAGGTCAGCCGGTGGATCAGCCAGGGGTAGGCGTGATAGGCGAAGATCACCGGCCGGTCGCGGGTGAACAGCTCGTCGAATTCCCGGTCGCCGAGACCGTGCGGGTGTTCGCTGGACGGCTGCAGCTTCATCAGGTCGACGACGTTGACCACGCGGATTTTCAGTTCCGGCAGGTGCTCGCGCAGGATGCTGACGGCCGCCAGCGTCTCCAGCGTGGGCACGTCGCCGCAACAGGCCATGACCAGGTCCGGCGCCACCGCCTGGTCGTTGCTGGCCCACTGCCAGATGCCGATGCCCTGCGTGCAGTGCCTGACGGCGGCGTCCATCGACAGCCACTGCGGCGCCGGGTGCTTGCCGGCCACCACCACGTTGACGTAGTGCCGGCTGCGCAGGCAGTGGTCCATCACCGACAGCAGGCAGTTGGCATCCGGCGGAAAGTAGACCCGCACCACCTCGGCCTTCTTGTTGACCACCAGGTCGATGAAGCCCGGGTCCTGGTGCGTGAAGCCGTTGTGATCCTGGCGCCAGACGTGCGAGGCCAGCAGGTAGTTCAGCGAGGCGATCGGGCGCCGCCAGGGCAGGTGCGCGGTCACCGTCAGCCACTTGGCGTGCTGGTTGAACATCGAATCCACGATGTGGATGAAGGCCTCGTAGCAGTTGAACAGGCCGTGCCGGCCGGTGAGCAGATAGCCCTCCAGCCAGCCCTGGCACTGGTGTTCGCTCAGCATTTCCATCACGCGACCGCTGGGCGCGAGGAACTCGTCGCCGGGCGCGGTCGCGCCACCCCACTGGCGCTCGGTCGCCTCGAACAGGGCGCCCAGGCCGTTCGAGATCGTCTCGTCGGGGCCGAAGATGCGGAAATTGCGCTGGGCGTCGTTCAGCCGCACCACATCGCGCAGGAAGGGTCCCAGCACGCGCGTGTCGCCGCTGCCGCGCACGCCGGGCGCCGGCACATCCGCCGCGTAATCGCGAAAATCCGGCAGGCGCAGCTCGCGCAGCAGCATGCCGCCGTTGGCGTGCGGATTGGCACCCATGCGCCGCGTACCGGCGGGCGCCAGCTCGGCCAGTTCCGGCCGCAGGCGCCCCTGCGCGTCGAACAGCTCCTCGGGGCGGTAGCTGCGCAGCCAGTGCTCGAGCAGCGCCAGGTCCTGCGGATGGGCGTTCGGGTGCAGCGGCACCTGGTGGGAACGGAACGAGCCCGCGTTCGGGGCGCCGTCGACCGTCTCGGGGCCGGTCCAGCCCTTGGGCGAGGCCAGCACGATCATCGGCCAGCGTGGACGCGTGCGATTGCCGTGCCGGCGCGCGTCCTCCCGCATGGTCCGGATCTGCGCCACGGCCGTGTCCAGCGCCGCCGCCATCGCCTGGTGCATCGCTTCGGGCTCGTGGCCCTCGACGAAGTACGGCGTCCAGCCGCAGCCGCGCAGGAACTGCTCCAGCTCCTCGCGCGTGATGCGGGCCAGGACGGTCGGGTTGGCGATCTTGTAGCCGTTCAGGTGCAGGATCGGCAGCACCGCCCCGTCGCCGACCGGATCGAGAAACTTGTTCGAATGCCAGGCCGTGGCCAGCGGGCCGGTTTCCGCCTCGCCGTCGCCGATCACGCAGGCGACGATCAGCTCGGGATTGTCGAACACCGCGCCGAAGGCATGGCTGAGCGAATAGCCCAGCTCGCCGCCCTCGTGGATCGAGCCCGGGCACTCGGGCGAGGCGTGGCTGGGGATGCCGCCGGGAAAGGAGAACTGCACAAACAGCTTCTTCAGCCCGGCCTCGTCCTGGCTGACATCGGGATAGATCTCGCTGTAGGTCCCTTCGAGATAGGTGTTGCCCACCACCGCCGGGCCGCCGTGTCCGGGGCCGGACACGTAGATCATGTCCAGGTCGTAGTGCCTGATCACCCGGTTCAGGTGCGCGTAGATGAAGTTCTGCCCCGGCGTCGTGCCCCAGTGCCCGAGCAGCATGCGCTTCACGTCGGTGAGCGCCAGCGGGCGCCGCAGCAGCGGGTTGTCGCACAGGTAAATCTGGCCGACCGCCAGGTAGTTGGCGGCGCGCCAGTAGGCGTCGATCCTGCACAGCAGGTCGGGGGAAAGGCTGCCGGTGTTCATGCTGCTCCTGCGGCCCGCCGGGCCGGTCGGGTGGGTGCGGTATTCGTCACCAGTTTTTTCGCCGGCCAGCTACGCCGGCATATTCCATTGCGTTCCTTTGCGCCGGGATCGCCCCCGGTGCGGTTGGACTGTGCCCCGGCACGCGCATGGCCGGAGCGACATCGCCGAACAGGATGATGTCGCCGTAATCATCGGTCGTGAATATGACCGGCATGGGGTACTCCTGAAAAAAATGATGGGCATCTGACAGAGCCGATGATGGCACACCTTGCTGATGTGCCATTTTGCAGCAGCGCCGGAAGCTTCCAATCGACCAGCATGTCCGCGGCGGCATCAATACCTTCTCGCGCTACGAGAACGGCAAGACCAAGCCGCCCCTGGCGCTGGTGAAACTGCTCAAAGTGCCGGATCGTCACCCCGATCTGTTGAACGAAATCAGAACCGGCTGAGGATGCGCCGAGCGGTCTGTCGACAAGACCAGCCCGCGAAGAATGCGATCAGGCGACGCCGCATTGCACCGGATGGAGCCTTCAGTCGGCGCAAGGCCCAACGGTTATTGCGCCCTGCTGCGGACAGTCAATTCCAATAATAGAGGTATGAGTCTGAACGACCGGCTTTGAAATACATATTTCACATCCGATTGCTCGGGCCTGTGGAGCTTGTGGAAAACCGTGGTCTGTCCAATTTTTCATCCTGTCTCTTGGACATGCGCCTTGTATTGCCCGCCTGGCTCCTTGACAGCACCTGTATACAGGAGCTACTAATGGCCCTATCTGTCACGAGGGCGGTAGCATGCAAACCAAATTCTCAGAGGATGTCATTCCCCTGTCCGATCTCAAGGTCAACCCGGGCAAGGTGGTAAATCGTGTACGCGACACACACAGGCCAGTCCTGCTGACGAGCAGAGGCAGAGGGGTTGCTATTGTTCAATGCCTCGACGATTACGAGAAAACCGCCGAAGAGCTGCGCTTCATCAAGGCAGTGGCCCGAGGATTGGCGGACATCCGGGAAGGCAACACCGTCACGCTGGCTGAAGCAAAGAAAATGCTTGGCGCAGATAAGTGAAGATAAATATTGCCCGGTCTGCCCTGAGCGACCTTCAGGACATCAAGAATTACTATC
>JBFWOQ010000014.1:0-72463 GCA_050250395.1 Porticoccaceae bacterium | reverse complement strand
AACCGGGGGTTGGGGGTTCGAGTCCCTCCTGGCCTGCCAACTTCCGCCAATGACTGCCTGTGCAGGGCGGCCTCGCATCCGGGTGTGTTTGTGAGTGTATTGAAGCAAGAAACGGAGACGAGTCTGCGAGACCGGTTGATCTGGCTGGTGGTGGTGGTTTTGGGCGTTGCCGCCGTTTATGGCAATCATCATTTCGCCGACCAACCGCTCCTTTACCGGGTGCTGGCCCTGTTCCTGGTCGCAGCCGGGGCAGTTGCGCTTGCCCTGCGAACGGCGCGGGGCGGTGCCTTGCTGGAGTTGCTGAAGGGCGCGAACGTGGAGCGCCGGCGCGTTGTATGGCCCGGCCGCCAGGAGCGGAATCAAACCACGCTGGTGGTGCTCGGTTTCATTCTCGTGATGGCGCTGCTGCTGTGGGGGCTCGACTCCCTGTTCGGCTGGCTGGCGTCCCTGATCATGGGCTAGGTGAACAGATGTCATCAAAGCGTTGGTATGTAGTGCATGCGTATTCGGGCCACGAAAAGAAAGTGGCGAATTCCCTGCGCGAGCGAGTTGCGCGAGCGGGAATGCAGGAGCTCTTCGGGGATATCCTGGTGCCCACCGAGGAAGTCATCGAGATGCGCGGCGGGCAAAAGCGCAAGAGCGAGCGCAAGTTTTTCCCCGGCTATGTCTTGGTGCAGATGGAGTTGACCGACGAGACCTGGCACCTCGTTAAGGAAACCCCGCGCGTGATGGGCTTTATCGGCGGCAAGGCGGACAAACCGGCGCCCATCACCGACCGCGAAGCGGCCGCCATTTTGCAGCAGGTACAGGACTCCGAGGAAAAACCGCGGCCGAAGACCATGTTCGAGCCGGGTGAGCTGGTGCGGGTAGTGGAGGGTCCGTTTAATGACTTCAATGCCACCGTGGAAGAGGTCAACTACGACAAGAGCCGACTCCGTGTGGCGGTCATGATTTTTGGCCGCTCGACGCCGGTTGAGCTGGAATTTAACCAGGTCGAAAAGGCCTGATTTCGCTGCGGGGAGCTGAAGGCCGATGCCGTAAGGCATCGTGATCCGGAGGCGCTGGAACCCATAGGAGTAATGCCATGGCAAAGAAAGTTGAAGCCTATATCAAACTGCAAGTAAAGGCCGGGCAGGCCAACCCCAGCCCGCCGGTGGGTCCCGCGCTGGGCCAGCGTGGCGTCAATATCATGGAGTTCTGTAAAGCCTTCAACGCGCAGACCCAGGGTATCGAGCCGGGGCTGCCGATTCCAGTGGTGATCTCGGTTTACAGTGATCGCAGCTTTACGTTTGTGATGAAAACCCCGCCGGCGTCGGTGCTGCTGCGCAAGGCAGTGGGCATCAGCAAGGGCAGCCCGCGTCCCAATACCGAAAAAGTCGGCAAGGTGACGCGCGCCCAGCTCGAAGACGTGGCCCGGCAAAAAATGCCTGACTTGACCGCAACCGACCTGGAGGCTGCGGTGCGTACCATCGCGGGCAGCGCGCGCAGCGCCGGTCTTGAAGTGGAGGGCCTGTGATGGCCAGGTTGTCAAAGCGTCGGAAAGTCATTGGCGAGCGGGTTCAGCCCGGAAAAC
Source organism: Porticoccaceae bacterium (assembly GCA_050250395.1). Lineage (GTDB taxonomy): Bacteria > Pseudomonadota > Gammaproteobacteria > Pseudomonadales > Porticoccaceae > JAGPUQ01. The sequence goes on along the minus strand of JBFWOQ010000014.1, from coordinate 70,890 downwards.
TATACGCCTTCGATGAAGCGGTCAGCCTGCTGCAGGGCCTGCCCCCGGTCAAATTCGTGGAGACCTTCGAGGTCGCGGTGAATCTCGGGATCGACCCGCGCAAATCGGATCAGGCGGTGCGTGGTGCCACCACGCTTCCCCATGGCACCGGCAAGACCGTGCGCGTCGCGGTATTCGCCCAGGGCGCGGCCGCCGAATCCGCCACTGCCGCCGGAGCGGATCTGGTCGGGATGGAGGATCTGGCCGAGCGCATCAAGGCAGGTGAGATGAATTTCGACGTCGTGATTGCGAGCCCCGACGCCATGCGCGTGGTCGGACAGTTGGGACAGGTACTGGGCCCGCGCGGTTTGATGCCCAATCCCAAGACGGGTACGGTGACGCCGGATGTGGTTACGGCGGTGAAAAACGCCAAGGCCGGTCAAGTCCGGTTTCGCGCCGACCGCAACGGCATCATTCATGGCGGTGTGGGCAGTCTCAAGTTTGACCCGCGTGCCGTCAAAGAGAATATCGAAGCCCTGCTGACGGACTTGATCAAGGCCAAGCCCGCGTCGGCCAAGGGTGTTTATGTGAAAAAGGTGACGCTCTCCTCGACCATGGGCCCCGGGCTCGTGATCGATCAGTCGACACTGGAGTTCTGACAGCCTTTGGGGTCTGGGAGATGCGTAATTCTCCCTGATCGTTGAAGACCGCTGGTGTCCCGCAAGGGGCTTAAAGACGCATCGATTGCCAGGTCGGGCAGGTGCGCCGCCCGCGTAAACGGTGTGACCCGATTCAGTTTACTCAACTGGATTTGTTCACCCATTACCGCCGGCAGTGGCCGGCACACTGGGACTGGGTAGGTTGCCAGTCAAATCCAGGAGGAAATCTGATGGCATTGAATCTTGAAGACAAAATGGCGATCGTCGCCAGCGTTAACGAGACCGCCAGCAAAGCGATATCCCTTGTCGTCGCAGACGCCCGCGGCGTGAACGTGGCGGGAATCACCGCGCTGCGCAGTCTCGCAAGGGGGCAGGGCGTCGCTTTGCGGGTGATCAAGAATTCGCTGGCCAAGCGCGCTTTTGCGAGCACTTCATTCGCGTGTCTGGATAGCGAACTCGCTGGACCATCCCTGTTCGGTTTTTCCATGACGGACCCGGGCGCCGCCGCGCGGTTGTTCAAGGACTTCGCGAAGCAAAACCCGAAATTCGACATCAAGGTGTTGTCGATTGGCGGGCGAGTTCTCGATGGCGCGCAGATCGATGTTTTGGCGCGCCTCCCGACACGGGAGCAGGCGCTGACGCAATTGGTCAGTGTGATGATCGCCCCGGTGACCAAGCTGGTCCGTACCGTCAACGAGGTGCCGACCAAAGTTGTGCGAGTGATTGCGGCGGTAGCGGACCAGAAGAAGGCGGCCGCGTAGTCGCTATCCGATTAATTCCATTTAACAGGAGAGTAGGTTCATGGCTCTGTCAAAAGACGATATCTTGAATGCCATTGCGGAAATGAGCGTAATGGAAGTAGTTGAGCTGGTTGCGGCAATGGAAACCAAATTCGGTGTTTCCGCAGCGGCGGCGGTAGCCGTGGCGGCCCCCGTGGCAGGTGGCGATGCCGCCGAAGCCCCGGAAGAGCAGACCGAATTCAATGTCATCCTGGCCAACTCGGGCGAAAAGAAGGTTAATGTGATCAAGGCGGTACGGACCTTGACCGGTCTTGGGTTGAAAGAAGCCAAGGATCTGGTTGATGGCGCGCCGGCGACCGTTAAAGAAGGCGTTTCGAAAGCTGAGGCAGAGGATGCCAAGAAGCAGCTCGAAGAAGCGGGCGCCACCGTCGAGGTCAAGTAAGTCCGGCGAACTTGACGCCGACAAGGCGTTTGAAGGACGTGCGAAGGCTGACGGGCTGGCCCGTCGGCCTTTTGCTGCTTTCCTACCACTGCCTGGGTTGGGGTGGGGGAGCAGCCGTCGTTGTATTGATGTTTGAGTGAACTTGGTGGGGAGCGCCGATGGCCTATTCATTTACCGAAAAGAAACGAATCCGGAAGGATTTCGGAAAACTGTCCGAAGTTATGGAACAGCCTTATCTGCTGGCAATCCAACTGGACTCCTATCGAAAGTTCACCCAAACCGGCGTCCCCGTGGCTCAGCGTACCAACACCGGGCTGCACGCCGCGCTCAACTCGGTATTTCCCATAGAGAGTTACTCCGGGAACGCACGGCTCGAGTACGTCGATTACGCGCTGGGCAAATCGGCGTTTGACGTCGAGGAATGCAAGCTCCGTGGTGCGACCTTTGCGGCACCGCTGCGGGTTCGCGTCCGGCTGGTGCTGGTCGACAAGGATTCCCCCAACAAGACCATCAAGGACATCAAGGAGCAGGAAGTCTATCTCGGCGAAGTTCCGCTGATGACGGATAACGGCACCTTTATCATCAACGGCACCGAGCGGGTCATTGTCTCCCAGTTGCACCGGTCGCCCGGGGTGTTCTTCGATCACGATAAAGGTAAAACCCACTCTTCCGGAAAACTGTTGTTTTCTGCCCGTGTGATTCCTTACCGCGGTTCCTGGCTCGATTTCGAATTCGATCCCAAGGATCTGGTGTATGTGCGAATCGATCGACGGCGCAAGCTGCCAGCGACCGTGCTGCTGCGCGCCATGGGTTACACAACCGAAGAAATGCTCGGCATGTTTTACGAAGTGAGCCGATTCCACTGCGGCCAGGACGGCGTTTGCCGCTACGAACTGGTGCCGGCGCGTCTGCGGGGCGATATCGCCAGCTTTGACATCAAGGGCCGTGGCGGCAAGGTCATCATCGAACAGGGGCGCCGCATCACGGCGCGCCATATCCGCGAACTCGAAGCGGCTGGCATCACGCAACTGGAAGTGCCTCGGGAGTATCTGGTCGGGCGCAGCCTGGCGCGCGACCTCGTGGATACCGAGACGGGCGAAATCCTGTTGCCCTGCAACACGGCGTTGAGTCTGGCCGATCTTGCGCTGATTGAAGCCAAGAAACTGGAGCTCATCGAGACGATCTACACCAATGATATCGATCGCGGTCCCTTCGTTTCCGAGACGCTCCGGATCGATGCGACGCGCAGTCAGATGGATGCGCTGGTGGAGATCTACCGGATGATGCGTCCGGGCGAACCGCCGACCAAGGAGTCGGCCGAGACACTGTTCAACAATCTGTTTTTCTCGCTCGACCGCTACGATCTGTCCGCGGTCGGCCGCATGAAGTTCAATCGCCGGCTCGGACGCGAAGAAGTCGAAGGGCAGGGCACGCTGGCGCGCGAAGACATCGTCGATGTATTGCGTATGCTCATCGATATTCGCAATGGCCGCGGTACGGTCGACGATATCGACCACCTCGGAAACCGCCGCGTGCGTTCCGTTGGTGAAATGGCCGAAAACCAGTTCCGTATCGGGCTGGTACGTGTCGAACGAGCGGTCAAGGAACGGTTGTCGGTTGCCGAGTCGGAAGGGCTGATGCCCCAGGACATGGTGAACGCGAAACCGGTGGCTGCGGCAATGAAGGAGTTCTTTGGCTCCAGCCAGCTGTCGCAGTTCATGGATCAGAACAATCCCCTGTCGGAAGTGACGCACAAGCGCCGGGTGTCGGCATTGGGGCCGGGCGGTTTGACCCGCGAACGGGCCGGTTTCGAGGTGCGCGATGTGCATCCCACGCATTACGGTCGGGTATGTCCGATTGAAACGCCCGAAGGACCCAACATCGGCCTCATCAATTCGCTGGCCAACTATGCGCGCACCAACGAATACGGGTTTCTGGAGACTCCTTACCGCAAGGTGATCAACAACAAGCTGACCGACCAGATCGAATTTCTGTCGGCCATCAACGAGGCCGACCATGTGATCGCTCAGGCGTCCGCGCTGGTCAATGATCGCCGCGAACTGGTGGAGGAGCTGGTTTCCGTGCGCCACGGGGGCGAATCCACGATGAAATCGCCCGGCGAAGTGGAATACATGGACGTGTCACCGCGCCAGGTGGTATCGGTCGCGGCATCGCTGATCCCGTTTCTGGAGCACGACGATGCCAACCGCGCACTGATGGGCTCCAACATGCAGCGCCAGGCAGTGCCGACCCTGCGTTCAGAGAAGCCCCTGGTGGGTACCGGGATGGAGCGGTTCGTGGCCCGCGATTCCGGGGTTTGTGTAGTAGCCCGACGCGGCGGTGTGGTCGAAAGTGCCGATGCGGGACGCATCGTGGTGCGGGTGGACGGCAGCGAAGTGGCGGCGGGCGATGCCGGCGTCGACATCTACAACCTGATCAAATACACGCGCTCTAACCAGAATACCTGTATCAATCAGCGCGCCATTGTTCAGCAGGGAGATGTGGTCGCGCGCGGCGACATTCTGGCTGACGGACCCTCGGTAGATCTGGGCGAACTCGCGCTCGGCCAGAACATGCGCATCGCGTTCATGCCCTGGAACGGTTACAACTTTGAGGACTCCATCCTCATCTCCGAGCGGGTCGTGGCGGATGATCGCTTCACCACCATCCACATCCAGGAGCTCACCTGCGTAGCGCGCGATACCAAATTGGGTTCCGAGGAAATCACCGCGGACATTCCCAACATCGGCGATGCCGCCCTGCGCCGCCTGGATGAATCCGGCATCGTCTACATCGGTGCCGAAGTCAGCGCAGGCGACATTCTGGTCGGCAAGGTCACGCCCAAGGGCGAAACCCAACTGACACCGGAAGAAAAGCTGCTGCGGGCCATCTTTGGCGAGAAGGCAAGCGACGTCAAGGACACCTCGCTGCGGGTACCCAGCGGCACCAAGGGCACAGTGATCGATGTTCAGGTGTTCACCCGCGAAGGTCTCGAGAAAGATGCGCGCGCGCGGCAGATCGAGAAAGCCGAACTGGATCAGTTCCGTCAGGATTTGAACGATGAATACCGCATCGTCGAAAACGCGACTTTCGCGCGCCTGTGCACCGCCCTGGCGGGATCGCCGGTGGTCCGCGCGCCGGGGCTCAAGAAGGGCGATCTGCTGACGGCGGAGATTGCCGCCACGCTGGATCACGAGCAGTGGTTCAAGGTGCGGATGGACAATCAGGTGCTCAACGACCAGTTGCTGGCCGCCGAGAATCAGCTTGCCGAGCGCCGGAAATTGCTCGACGAGCGATTCGCGGACAAGAAACGCAAGGTCGGCGCCGGCGACGATCTGGCGCCGGGCGTGCTCAAGATCATCAAGGTCTATCTGGCCGTCAAGCGCCGCGTGCAGCCTGGCGACAAGATGGCCGGGCGACACGGCAACAAGGGTGTAATTTCCGCGATCATGCCGGTCGAGGACATGCCCTACGACCAGAACGGCGTGCCGGTCGATATCGTGTTGAATCCCCTGGGCGTGCCGTCGCGCATGAACGTCGGGCAGATTCTGGAAACTCACCTCGGGCTGGCGGCCAAGGGCCTCGGCGAGAAACTCGGTGCGATGCTCAAGGCGCAGCGCAAGATTGCCGAGCTGAGAGGGTTTCTCCATGAAATCTACTCCACCGGGCAGGGTGTTACCGTTGTCGACCTGGATACCCTGAGCGATACCGAGATTCTGGCGCTCTCCGGCAATCTCAGTGACGGCGTTCCCATGGCGACGCCGGTGTTTGACGGCGCGCGCGAGGAGGAGATCAAGGCTTTGCTGCGGCTTGCCGATCTTCCGGAAAGCGGCCAGATGACGCTGCACGACGGCCGTACCGGCGATGCCTTCAGTCGCCCGGTCACCGTGGGCTACATGTACATGCTCAAGCTCAACCACTTGGTCGACGACAAGATGCATGCCCGCTCCACCGGCTCCTACAGTCTGGTAACCCAGCAGCCGCTCGGCGGCAAGGCGCAATTCGGTGGCCAGCGTTTCGGGGAGATGGAGGTGTGGGCGCTCGAGGCCTATGGCGCTTCCTATACCCTCCAGGAAATGCTTACCGTCAAATCGGACGACGTCAACGGTCGCACCAAGATGTACAAGAACATCGTGGACGGGGACCATCGCATGGAACCCGGAATGCCCGAATCGTTCAACGTGCTGGTGAAGGAAATTCGCTCACTGGGGATCAATATCGATCTGGAGTACGAGTAACCGCTTACCCTGTCCCGCGGGCCCGCTGACAGCGCGCCGGTTCGCACACTGGAGGAAAGGCATTGAAAGACTTGCTCAATCTGCTCAAGACGCAGGACAACATCGGCGATTTCGACGGCATCCGTATCGGGCTGGCGTCTCCGGACATGATTCGCTCCTGGTCCTTTGGCGAAGTTCGCAAACCCGAAACCATCAACTACCGCACCTTCAAGCCGGAGCGGGACGGATTGTTCTGCGCCAAGATTTTTGGCCCGGTCAAGGACTTCGAGTGTCTGTGCGGCAAGTACAAGCGCATGAAGCATCGCGGCATCGTCTGTGAAAAGTGCGGTGTCGAAGTCACCCACGCCAAAGTGCGCCGCGACCGCATGGGGCACATCGAACTGGCGAGTCCCGTCGCGCACATCTGGTTTCTCAAGTCCTTGCCATCGCGGATTGGTCTCGTGCTCGACATGACGCTGCGCGAAATCGAGCGCGTGCTGTATTTCGAATCCTTTGTCGTTGTCGACCCGGGCATGACCACGCTTGAAGCGGGTCAGCTGCTGAGCGACGAAGAGTACTATCAGGCCATGGAGGAGTTCGGCGGCGAGTTTGTCGCCATGATGGGCGCCGAAGCCATCCAGGCACTGCTGCGCGACCTGGAGCTGGAAAGCGAAGTCGCGCGTCTGCGCGAGGAAATTCCCGAGACGCGTTCGGAGACCAAAGTCAAAAAGCTTTCCAAGCGGCTGAAGTTGCTGGAGGCCTTCAGTGGCTCCGGCAACCGTCCCGAGTGGATGATTCTGGATGTGCTACCCGTATTGCCGCCGGACTTGCGTCCGCTGGTACCCCTGGACGGCGGCCGTTTTGCAACCTCCGATCTCAACGATCTGTATCGTCGAGTCATCAACCGCAACAATCGCCTCAAGCGACTGCTGGAGCTCAGTGCGCCCGACATCATCGTGCGCAACGAAAAGCGGATGCTGCAAGAATCCGTGGACGCGTTGCTCGATAACGGTCGGCGCGGGCGGGCGATCACCGGCTCCAACAAGCGGCCGTTGAAGTCGCTCGCCGACATGATCAAGGGCAAGCAGGGCCGGTTCCGGCAGAATTTGCTCGGCAAGCGCGTCGATTATTCCGGTCGCTCGGTGATCGTGGTGGGTCCGACGCTCCGGCTCCACCAGTGCGGTCTGCCCAAGCGCATGGCGCTGGAATTGTTCAAGCCGTTCATTTTTTCCAAACTGGAAACCCAGGGTCTCGCTACCACCATCAAGGCCGCGAAAAAAATGGTCGAGCGCGAGGAGCCCGTGGTGTGGGACATCCTCGACGACGTGATCCGGGAGCACCCGGTGCTGTTGAACCGGGCGCCGACCCTTCACCGTCTGGGCATTCAGGCCTTCGAGCCTACCCTCATCGAGGGCAAGGCGATCCAGTTGCATCCCCTGGTGTGCGCTGCCTACAACGCGGACTTCGACGGTGATCAGATGGCGGTCCACGTGCCGCTGACGCTGGAAGCGCAGCTCGAAGCGCGCGCGCTCATGATGTCGACCAACAATATCCTGTCGCCCGCGAGCGGCGAGCCCATCATCGTGCCCTCGCAGGACGTAGTGCTGGGTCTGTATTACATGACGCGCGAGCGCGTGAACGCGCGGGGCGAGGGCATGGCGTTTTCCGACCTGCAGGAAGTCTCGCGGGCGTTTTATTCCGACCGAGTCCATCTGCAGGCGCGGGTCAGGGTGCGCATCAGTGAGGCGCGTCGCGAGGAAGACGGCAGCTTCACGGAGAGCATTTCGCTCCGGGAAACCACGGTCGGCCGAGCCCTGCTATGGAGCATTGTGCCGCGAGGCCTGAGCTACGACCTGGTCAATCAGGAGATGAACAAAAAGGCCATCTCCCGGATCATCAACCAGTGCTACCGGACGCTCGGTCTCAAGGATACCGTCATCTTTGCCGACCAGTTGATGTACACGGGATTCGATTTTTCGACGCGATCCGGCGTTTCTATTGGCGTCGACGACTTCGTCATCCCCGACGAGAAAGCCGAGATTGTTTCGCAGGCAGAGCGCGAAGTACTGGAGATCGAGACCCAGTTCGCCTCCGGTCTGGTAACGCAGGGGGAGAAGTACAACAAGGTTATCGACATCTGGTCGCGCGCTAACGACCTGGTGGCAAAAGCGATGATGGAGGTGATTTCGAAGGAGACGGTGGTCAGCAAGGAAGGCAAGGAAGTTCAGCAGAATTCCTTTAACTCCGTCTATGTCATGGCGGACTCCGGAGCGCGGGGTTCACCGGCCCAGATTCGGCAGCTCGCCGGCATGCGCGGATTGATGGCGCGCCCGGACGGTTCCATCATTGAAACCCCCATCACGGCAAACTTCCGGGAAGGCTTGAGCGTCCTTCAGTACTTTATATCCACGCACGGCGCGCGCAAGGGCCTTGCGGATACGGCGCTGAAAACCGCCAACTCGGGCTATCTGACGCGCCGTCTGGTGGATGTGGCCCAGGATCTGGTGGTGACCGAAATCGACTGCGGTACCGATCAGGGTCTGTTGATGGCGCCCGTGATCGAGGGCGGTGACATCATTGAAACCCTGGGTGATCGTATCCTCGGGCGCGTGGTTGTCCATGATATTCATGCCGCCGGCGGCAAGGAACTGGTGGTTGCCGCGAATACGTTGATCGACGAGAAGCTGGTTGGCGTGATCGAACGGGCGGGCGTCGATGAGATACTGGTGCGCTCGCCGATTACCTGTGAAACCCGCTACGGCATCTGTGCCCAGTGTTATGGCCGCGATCTGGCGCGTGGACACCGCATAAATCCCGGTGAGGCCGTCGGTGTGATTGCCGCCCAGTCCATCGGCGAGCCGGGCACTCAGCTCACCATGCGCACCTTCCACATCGGCGGTGCGGCATCCCGGGCTTCGGCGGCGGACAGTATCCAGGTAAAGACGGGCGGCACCGTCCGTCTTGTGGGTGCCAAGGTGGCGCAGCGCCGCAGTGGCGATCTGGTAGCGGTGTCGCGTTCCGGCGAACTGGCCATCGCGGACGATAGCGGGCGTGAACGCGAGCGCTACAAGTTGCCCTATGGCGCGGTGATTCGCGTCGTCGACGGCGCCAAGGTACAGCCGGGCACGGTGGTCGCCAGCTGGGATCCCCATACCCACCCCATCATTACCGAGGTAGAGGGCCGGGTGGCATTTTCCGGGATGGAAGAGGGCCTCAGTATTCGCCGACAGACCGATGAGGTCACCGGCCAGACCAGCACCGTGGTAATCGACCCCAACGAGCGCCGGGCCGCGGGTAAGGACATGAAGCCCATGATTACCCTGCTCGGTGCCGACGGCAAAGAGCTGTGCTTTTCCAACTCCACCGTGCCGGCGCACTACATGCTGCCGTCCGACGCCATCATCATGGTCAATGACAATGATCAGGTCGGTGTTGGCGATGTAATCGCGAGAATACCGCAGGAAGGCCTGAAGACCAGGGACATCACCGGTGGTTTGCCGCGCGTCGCCGATCTGTTCGAGGCGCGCAAACCCAAGGATCCCGAAATCCTTGCGGAGATTTCCGGCACCATCACCTTTGGCAAGGAAACGAAAGGCAAGCGGCGTCTCATCATTACACCTGCGGACGGTAGCGAGCCTCATGAGGAGCTGATCCAGAAATGGCGTCAACTCAATGTCTACGAAGGCGAGCAGGTGGCCAGGGGCGAAGTCATATCCGAGGGGCCATCGAGCCCCCACGACATCCTGCGGCTCAAGGGTGTCGAAGCCTTGGCGAAATACATCGTCAACGAGATTCAGGAGGTCTACCGGTTGCAGGGTGTGCGAATCAATGACAAGCACATCGAAGTGATCGTGCGGCAGATGCTGCGCAAGGTCGAGGTCGTCGAATCGGGTGATTCCGACTTCATTCCGGGCGAGCAACTGGAATACGCCCAGGTACAGGAAGCAAACGAAGCCTTGCGCGAGAACGACAGAATGCCCGCGCAGTACGAGCGCTCGCTGCTGGGTATTACCAAGGCATCGTTGGCAACCGAGAGTTTCATTTCCGCGGCTTCGTTCCAGGAAACAACGCGGGTGCTTACGGAGGCGGCGGTTACCGGCAAGGTCGATAACCTGCGCGGCCTGAAGGAAAATGTCGTGGTGGGCCGCCTGATACCAGCGGGCACCGGTCAGGCCTATCACGCGCTGCGGCGCAAGTCGCGAGAATCTGTCGAGCAAACGATGACCGGCGTATCCGCGACCGACGTCGAGGCGGCTCTGACCGAGGCGCTGAGCGCGGGCGACGATGAGTATTGAGTCGCCCAACTCCCGCCGGGTTGCGTTTGACATGTTTTCAACCTTGACGGTCCCGGGGTGTCTCTTTAGAATCCCGCGTCCCCGCTGAGGGCTATCAGCACCGCCTGCCATGGCCGCCCCGCAGAACCAACGCAAGGGGCGTCCCGCGGCGGGATTTCATTCCAGGAGTACGAGATTCATGGCAACCGTCAACCAACTGGTTCGCAAGCCGAGAAAACGCAAGCTCACCAAGAGCACCGTGCCTGCCCTGCAGGGCTGCCCCCAGCGGCGCGGCGTTTGTACGCGCGTGTATACCACCACGCCCAAAAAGCCCAACTCCGCGATGCGCAAAGTTTGCCGTGTGCGCCTCACCAGCGGTTACGAGGTGACATCCTACATCGGCGGCGAAGGCCACAATCTGCAGGAGCACAGTGTTGTGCTCATCCGTGGCGGTCGAGTCAAGGATCTTCCCGGCGTTCGTTACCATACCGTGCGCGGCAGCCTGGATACGTCCGGCGTCAGCGCGCGGCGTCAGCGTCGATCAAAGTATGGAGCCAAGCGCCCCAAAAAGTGATCGCGCCAGTTTTCATGCCCAGTAAGGCCGGTCTCCTGAGTGCCGGATAACCTGAAGAGAGAGTTTTATGCCCAGAAGAAGAGTTATTGCCAAGCGCGAAGTCCTCCCGGATCCCAAGTACGGGAACGGAACTCTCGCCAAATTCGTCAATCACGTCATGATCAGCGGCAAGAAGGCGGTCGCCGAGCGGATCGTATACGGCGCTCTCGAGTTGGTCGAGCAACGCCTGAAGCGCAACCCCGTGGAGACCTTCGAGGAGGCCCTCAACAATATCGCGCCCATGGTCGAGGTGAAGTCGCGCCGCGTTGGTGGTGCTACTTACCAGGTTCCGGTGGAGGTCCGCGCATCGCGGCGCACCGCCTTGGCCATGCGCTGGCTGGTGGATTTCTCCCGTGGCCGCAGCGAAAAATCAATGGCGCAGCGTCTTGCCGGCGAAATCGCGGATGCGGCGCAGGGGCGCGGCAGCGCGGTCAAGAAGCGTGAAGACGTGCATCGGATGGCCGAAGCCAACAAGGCGTTTTCGCACTACCGCTTCTGACTTCCGGGCGGGCGCGAGTCCGCGTTGGAGGCAAGGCACTTATCGAAAGGCGGCTAACGGGCTGCCTTTCTCGGTTTATGCATAGCAGCATTGGGGATAGCGATAGTGGCACGTAAGACACCAATTGCACGGTACCGCAACATCGGGATCGTTGCTCACGTGGACGCCGGCAAGACAACCACCACCGAGCGGGTGCTTTTCTACACCGGATTGTCACACAAGATGGGTGAAGTGCATGACGGTGCCGCCACCATGGACTGGATGGAGCAGGAACAGGAGCGGGGCATCACGATCACGTCCGCGGCTACCACCTGTTTCTGGCGCGGAATGCAAAAGCAGTTCGATGAGCACCGCATCAACATTATCGACACTCCCGGTCACGTGGACTTCACGATTGAGGTGGAGCGGTCGCTGCGGGTTCTCGATGGCGCCGTCGTTGTTCTTTGCGGTTCGTCGGGCGTGCAGCCGCAAACCGAAACGGTGTGGCGCCAGGCCAACAAGTATCAGGTGCCGCGACTGGTATTCGTCAACAAGATGGATCGCGCCGGCGCGGATTTCTTGCGCGTGGTAGGGCAGCTCAAGGAACGACTGGGAGCTACCCCGGTGCCGCTGCAATTGGCCATAGGTTCGGAAGAGCTGTTTCGCGGCGTCGTAGATCTGGTGAAAATGAAAGCAATCACCTGGAACGAAGCCGATCAGGGAATGACCTTTGAGTATACCGAAGTCCCTGCCGATCTGATGGACGAATGCCTGAGGCTGCGCGACGGGCTTATCGAGGCGGCCGCTGAAGCCAGTGACGCGTTCATGGACAAGTACCTGGAAGGCGAGGAGTTGACCGAGCAAGAGATCAAGCAGGGCATTCGCGCGCGCACGCTGGCCAATGAAATTGTGCCGATCTTCTGCGGGTCTGCCTTCAAGAACAAAGGGGTGCAGGCGGTTCTCGATGGCGTCGTCGAATACCTCCCCTCGCCCACCGAGGTCAAGGCCATCGAAGGCACGCTGGACGACGACGAAACCGTCGAAGAGCGGATTGCCTCCGACGAGGCGCCGTTTGCGGCCCTTGCGTTCAAGATTGCGACCGACCCCTTTGTGGGCGCGCTGACGTTCATCCGGGTTTACTCCGGCGTGCTCAACTCGGGTGATGCGGTCTTCAATCCCATCACCGGCAAGAAGGAGCGCATTGGCCGAATGGTGCAAATGCACGCCAACCAGCGCGAGGAGATCAAGGAAGTGCGCGCCGGTGACATCGCGGCCGCGATTGGGCTCAAGGATGTTTCCACCGGCGAGACCCTGTGCGATCTCAATCACAAAATTACCCTGGAGCGGATGGATTTTCCGGAACCCGTGATTTCGGTGGCGGTAGAGCCAAAATCCAAGGCCGACCAGGAAAAAATGGGCGTGGCGCTCGGCAAACTCGCGCAGGAGGACCCTTCCTTCCGGGTCAAGACCGACGAAGAAACCGGGCAGACCATCATTTCCGGCATGGGCGAGTTGCACCTCGATATCATCGTCGACCGCATGCGGCGCGAATTCAGCGTTGAGGCCAATATCGGCAAGCCCCAGGTCGCCTATCGGGAAGCGATCCGCAATACCTGCGAAATCGAAGGCAAGTTCATTCGCCAAAGTGGTGGGCGTGGTCAATACGGGCATATCTGGGTTCGCTTCGAGCCCCGCGAAGAAGGTGCCGAAGGGCTCGAGTTCATCAATGGCATCGTCGGCGGTGTGGTTCCCAAGGAGTATGTTCCGGCGGTAGAAAAAGGTATCGGCGAGCAGATGCAGAACGGAGTGCTGGCCGGTTACCCGCTACTGGGCCTCAAGGCCACCCTGTTCGACGGCTCTTATCACGATGTCGATTCCAGCGAGATGGCGTTCAAGATCGCAGCGTCGATGGCCACCAAGGAATTGTCCAAGAAGGGAGGCGCCGTGCTGCTTGAGCCGATAATGAGCGTCGAGGTGGTCACGCCCGAGGAAAACATGGGCGATGTGGTCGGTGATCTCAATCGTCGACGCGGATTGATCCAGGGAATGGAAGAGAGTGTTTCGGGCAAGGTGGTCCGGTGCGAGGTGCCGCTCGCCGAAATGTTTGGCTACGCCACTTCTCTGCGGTCCGCGACCCAGGGCCGTGCGACTTTTACCATGGAGTTTCTGAAGTACGCCGAAGCACCCAGCAACGTAGCTGCCGAAGTTATTGCCAAGCGGACATAACTGACCGATCGTAAATTTAAGCATCAGACACAGAGGAGCCACTCGTGGGAAAGGAAAAATTTCAGCGGAGCAAGCCGCACGTAAACGTTGGGACGATAGGCCACGTAGACCATGGCAAGACGACGCTGACGGCGGCGTTGACGCGGGTATGTGCGGAGATCTGGGGTGGGACGGCGGTGCCGTTTGACGGGATTGACAACGCGCCGGAAGAGCGGGAGCGGGGGATCACGATCGCGACGGCGCACGTGGAATACGAGTCGGCGGAGCGGCACTACGCGCACGTGGACTGCCCGGGTCACGCGGACTATGTGAAGAACATGATCACCGGGGCGGCGCAGATGGACGGCGCGATCCTGGTGTGTTCGGCGGCCGATGGCCCGATGCCGCAGACGCGGGAACACATTCTGCTGTCGCGTCAGGTGGGCGTACCCTACATCGTGGTGTTTCTGAACAAAGCCGACATGGTGGACGACGCCGAGCTGCTCGAGCTGGTCGAAATGGAAGTGCGCGAGCTGCTGGACAAATACGACTTTCCGGGCGACGACACCCCGATCATCACCGGCTCGGCGCTGATGGCGCTGGAAGGCCGGGACGACAACGGGATGGGCACCACGGCGGTGAAGAAGCTGGTGGAGACCCTGGACAGTTACATTCCGGAGCCGGAGCGGGCGATCGACGGCGCCTTCCTGATGCCGATCGAAGACGTATTCTCGATCTCCGGTCGCGGCACGGTGGTGACCGGCCGGGTGGAGCGCGGGATTGTGAAGGTGGGAGAGGAGTTGGAAATCATCGGCATCCGGGACACCACCAAGACGGTGTGCACGGGCGTCGAGATGTTCCGCAAGCTGCTGGACGAGGGGCGTGCCGGGGAGAACATCGGCGTGCTGCTGCGGGGCACCAAGCGCGACGACGTGGAGCGGGGCCAGGTGCTGGCCAAGCCCGGCAGCATCCAGCCGCACACCGCGTTTGAGGCCGAAGTGTATGTGCTATCGAAAGACGAAGGAGGCCGCCACACGCCGTTCTTCAAGGGCTACCGACCGCAGTTTTACTTCCGGACCACGGACGTGACGGGGGCCTGTGAGCTGCCGGAAGGCGTCGAGATGGTGATGCCGGGGGACAACATCCAGATGAGCGTGACGCTGATCGCGCCGATCGCGATGGAAGAGGGCTTGCGCTTTGCCATCCGCGAAGGTGGCCGCACGGTGGGTGCGGGCGTGGTCGCCAAAATCCTCAAGTAAGTCCGGGAAAGGTCCCCGGCGCAGGCCGGAATTGCTGCCACCTGCAACTAAAACCCGTAAATGAACGGGTTTTAGTTGACAGGGTCAGGCGCCAAACATAGAATGCCGCCTCTTTTTCGCAGGGTTCCGGGATGTCCGGCCCGCGCCCAGCCGGAGATTTTAGTCGATGCAGGGCCAACGTATCCGAATTCGCCTCAAGGCGTTCGATCATCGCCTGATCGATGCCTCGACGCGGGAGATCGTCGAAACCGTGAAACGCACAGGCGCGCAGATTCGCGGTCCGATTCCGCTGCCGACGCGCAACGAACGGTTCACGATATTGACCTCCCCGCATGCCAACAAGGATGCGCGGGACCAGTATGAAATTCGCACTCACAAGCGCCTGCTTGACATTGTCGAGCCCAGCGAGAAGACCGTCGATGCGCTCATGAAGCTGGATCTGGCGGCAGGAGTGGAAGTACAGATCAGTTTGGACTAAACACGTTGAAGCCTGGTCGGCTACGGCCGACCGTGTGACGCTCTGCGATGGGCGGCCGTAGCGGGTGATAGCCCCATGCACTGGAGTTATAACAATGACTATTGGAGTCGTCGGCCGTAAGTGCGGCATGACACGCATCTTTTCGGAAAGCGGTGCTTCTATTCCGGTCACGGTGATAGAGGTGGCGCCGAACCGCATCACCCAGATCAAGACTGGCGCATCCGACGGATACTGCGCCGTACAGGTGACCTGTGGCGCGCGCAAGCCGGCGCGAGTTGCTAAGCCCCAGGCAGGCCATTTCGCAAAGGCTGGCACCGAAGCCGGGCGAGGGATGTGGGAGTTTCGCTTGGAGTCAGAGTCTGAACTCGACGGCCTGGAGCCGGGCCGGGTGATCGAGCTCGACCGGTTTCAGGCAGGCCAGCGGGTTGATGTGAGCGGCACTTCCAAGGGGAAGGGCTTCGCGGGCGTCATCAAGCGCTGGCATTTCAGCATGCAGGATGCCACCCATGGCAACTCGCTGTCCCACCGCGCGCCTGGCTCCATCGGGCAAAACCAAAGCCCCGGGCGTGTGTTCAAGGGCAAGAAAATGGCCGGGCACCTGGGTGCCGAGCGCGTCACTGTCCAGAATATTGAAATTGTGCGCGTCGATGTCGCCCAGGGCCTGTTGATGGTCAAGGGCGCCATTCCGGGGGCAAACGGGGGCGACCTTGTCGTGCGCCCAGCGATCAAGTCCAGAGGAGTCCAGTAGGATGGAGCTGACTATCGCGAGTCCCGCCGGCAATGCCGGCACCGTTACGGTGTCGGATGCGACGTTCGGCCGGGTGTTCAACGAAGATCTCGTGCATCAAGCGGTTACCGCATTCCTGGCGGGCGCTCGTCAGGGTGCGCGGGCGCAAAAAAGCCGATCCGATGTGTCTGGCGGTGGCAAGAAGCCTTGGCGTCAGAAGGGCACCGGCCGCGCGCGCGCTGGGACCATTCGTAGCCCGTTGTGGCGTTCGGGTGGCGTAACCTTTGCTGCCCGGCCCCAGGATCACAGCCAGAAGATCAATCGCAAGATGTACCGTGCCGCTCTGCAGTCCATCCTTTCGGAGCTGGCGCGCCAGCAGCGGCTGGTGGTGGTCGAGGATTTTGTCATCGAGCAGCCCAAAACCAAGGAATTGCTCAAGAAGCTTGCGGCGCTCGGGTTGGCCAACGTGTTGATTGTCACGGAGAGCGCCAACGAAAACCTGTCGCTGTCAGCGCGTAATCTGCACACGGTGGACGTAAGCGATGTTGGCGCGGTTGACCCGGTTCGCCTCATTGGCTTCGATCATGTGTTGATGACCGTGCCGGCGGTGAAGAAATTCGAAGAGGTGCTGGCATGAATCCAGAGCGGATATACCAGGTCTTGTTGGCCCCGCATGTTTCCGAGAAGGCGACCAATGCGGCCGAGGCGGCAAATCAGATCGTGTTCCGTGTCGCGCGTGGTGCCAGCAAGGCGGAAGTTCGGACTGCGGTCGAAACCCTGTTCAAAGTGCAGGTGGAGCATGTAAGGGTGCTTGTCGTGAAGGGAAAGACGCGGCGTACCCGGCACGGCATTGGGCAGCGGTCGGACTGGAAAAAAGCCTATGTCCGCCTCGCGCCAGGCCATGACATCGATTTCACCGCGATCCAGTAAGGGGGGTCAGACATGGCAGTGGTAAAAAGAAAGCCGACATCCCCTGGGCGCCGATTCGTCATCAGTGTTGTCACGCCGGGCCTGCACAAGGGTGCGCCCCATGGGCCGCTGATCGAGCGACAGGTCAACCGCGGTGGCCGCAACAACAGTGGGCGCATCACGGTCCGTCATCAGGGCGGTGGGCACAAGCAACACTACCGGATCATCGATTTCAAGCGCGACAAGGATGGCGTTGTCGGCGTGGTGGAGCGGATCGAATACGATCCCAACCGCACGGCTCACATTGCCCTGATCTGCTATCGCGACGGGGAGCGCCGCTACATCATCGCGCCCAAAGGGCTCCAGGCGGGTGACGAAATACGCTCTGGCCAAGATGCGCCAGTCAAAATTGGCAACAGTTTGCCGCTCCGCAATATCCCGGTAGGTAGCGTGGTTTACTGTATCGAGATGAAGCCCGGCAAGGGCGCGCAGTTGGCCCGCAGCGCAGGCGCATCCGCGCAGCTCGTTGCCCGTGAGGGTCGTTACGCCACCTTGCGGCTGCGCAGTGGCGAGATGCGCAAGGTGCTGTCGGATTGCCGGGCGACATTGGGCGAAGCGTCCAACAGCGATCACAATCTGCGCTCCCTCGGCAAGGCCGGCGCCAAACGTTGGCTTGGCGTGCGACCGACGGTGCGCGGTGTGGCCATGAACCCGGTGGATCACCCCCATGGTGGCGGTGAAGGCAAGACCTCGGGGGGCCGGCATCCGGTAACGCCCTGGGGTGTGCCGACCAAGGGTTACAAGACGCGCAAAAACAAACGTACTGGCGATCTGATTGTCAGACGCCGTCGCCGCTAGGCCGGCACCATTAGCAACTTGAGGACAGCATCGTGCCACGTTCGCTGAAAAAGGGGCCTTTTGTCGATCTGCACCTTCTGGAGAAGGTCCGGGTTGCCGCGGAAAAAAACGACCGACGGCCCATCAAGACCTGGTCCAGACGGTCGATGATTCTGCCCCAGATGGTTGGTCTTACCCTCGCCATTCACAACGGTCGGCAACATGTGCCGGTGCTTGTCAGTGAAGAGATGGTGGGGCACAAATTGGGCGAATTTGCGCTCACCCGTACCTTTCGCGGCCACGTCGCGGATAAAAAGGCGAAACGTTGAGTGGGGGTATCCGAGATGGAAGTGGCAGCTAGACTGAGGGGCGCGCGGGTCTCCGCCCAAAAGGCCCGGCTGGTAGCCGATCAGGTACGCGGAAAAGGTGTCGAGGAAGCTCTGGGCATTCTTGGCTTCAGTAACAAGAAGAGCGCGGCGATCATCAAGAAAGTGCTCGAGTCCGCTATCGCGAATGCGGAGCACAACGAAGGTGCCGATGTCGACGAGCTCAAGGTGTCGACCATCTTTGTCGACGAGGGGACGACGCTGAAGCGGATGATGCCGCGCGCAAAAGGTCGTTCGGACAGAATTTCCAAGCGCACCTGCCACATCACGGTAAAAGTGGCTGGTGCCTAAGCGGGACTACGGGGACTGTCATGGGTCAGAAAGTACATCCAACGGGCTACCGGCTCGGCATTGTCAAGCGGCATACCTCGATCTGGTACGCCGACAAGCGCGAATATGCGAAGCGGCTGATTGCCGATTTGCAGGTGCGCAAACTGATCCAGGACAAGCTCAGCCACGCGTCGGTCAGTCGCGTTGAGATCGAGCGGCCTTCCGCGTCGGCGCGCATCACCATTCATACGGCGCGTCCGGGGATCGTGATCGGGAAGAAAGGCGAAGATGTCGACCGGCTACGCGTCGAGGTGGCGGCGGCTCTGGGTGTGCCAGTGCACATCAATATTGAAGAGATTCGCAAGCCGGATCTCGATGCCGCGCTGGTGGCGCAGAGTGTGGCGCAACAGCTTCAGCGGCGGGTGATGTTCCGGCGCGCGATGAAGCGGGCCGTCCAGAACGCGATGCGCCAGGGCGCGCAGGGCGTGAAGGTACAGGTCGGCGGCAGGCTCGGGGGCGCCGAAATCGCGCGGACCGAGTGGTATCGGGAGGGGCGCGTTCCGCTCCATACGCTGCGGGCCGATATCGATTACGCCACGGCAGAGGCGGCCACGACCTACGGGATCATTGGCGTCAAGGTCTGGATATTCAAAGGCGAGGTTCTGGGCGGCGAGACAGCGGAAGCGCCGGCTGCCAGAAAGTAATTGAGGCATTAGGGCGAGCGTCATGCTGCAACCAAAACGAACGAAATTCCGCAAACAGCACAAGGGGCGAAATCGCGGCCTGGCTGAACGCGGCAGCAAGGTCAGTTTCGGGGAGTTCGGACTCAAGGCCATCGGCCGCGGGCGGCTCACGGCGCGGCAGATCGAGGCGGCGCGCCGCGTGATCACGCGGCGAATCAAGCGCGGCGGCAAAATATGGATCCGGGTATTCCCGGACAAGCCCATCACCCAGAAGCCGCTGGAAGTGCGGATGGGCAAAGGCAAGGGCAATGTCGAATACTGGGTAGCACTGGTCCAGCCCGGCCGGATGCTCTATGAGATGGAAGGTGTTCCGGAGGAGATTGCGCGGGAAGCTTTTACGCTCGCCGCCGCCAAGCTGCCTATGGCCACCGCCTTCGTCAAACGATCGGTGATGTAATGAAAGCGAGTGATTTGCGGGGACAGTCAGTGGAATCGCTGCGAAAAATGTTGCTGGAACAGCGGCATGAGCAGTTTTTGCAAAGGATGAAAGGCGCTACCGGACAGCTCGATGCCAACCACGTGATGCGAGTCACGCGGCGCGATATTGCGCGCATCAAGACTGTGTTGAACGAAATGGCAGGGCGCTGACATGACAGAAACAGTGGAAAGCACGGCGCGCACACTGGCCGGACGGGTTGTCAGCGACAAGATGGACAAGACGGTTACCGTGCTGATAGAGCGGCGGGTTAGACATCCCATGTATGGCAAGATTATTTCCCGTTCCACCAAAATCAAGGCGCACGATGAGCACAATCAGTGTCACATCGGGGACTTGGTGACGATCGCGGAAACGCGTCCGCTGTCGCGGACCAAGGCATGGCGCCTGGTGGAAATCGTCGAGCGCGCGGTAGAGGTCTAGCACCGTCGCGGTAATGACTGGAGAGAGTCCATGATTCAGGTGCAGACGTATCTCGATGTCGCTGATAACAGCGGCGCACGGCAGGTGATGTGTATCAAGGTACTTGGCGGGTCCAGGCGCCGCTATGCCCAGATTGGCGACGTCATCAAGGTGAGCGTCAAGGAAGCAATTCCGCGAGGCAAGGTCAAGAAGGGCCAGGTGATGAACGCGGTCGTGGTGCGTACGCGAAAGGGCGTGCGCCGACCGGACGGGAGTCTGATTCGCTTCGACGGCAATGCCGCTGTGCTGCTCAACAACCAGCTTGCGCCCATTGGCACAAGGATTTTCGGCCCCGTGACGCGTGAGCTGCGTGGCGAAAAATTCATGCGCATCATTTCGTTGGCGCCGGAAGTGCTGTAGGCGGGGAGGACTGAGTTATGGCAATGAAAAAGATCAGGCGCGACGACGACGTGATCGTCATCGCCGGTCGTGACAAGGGACGGCGTGGCAAGGTGCTCAGCGTCCTGGTCGGCGACCGCTTGTTGGTGTCCGGTGTTCAGGTGGTGAAAAAGCACCAGAAGCCGAATCCTCAATTGGGGAATCCGGGCGGCATAGTCGAGCGAGAGGCGCCGATACAAGCGTCGAACGTCGCCATTTATAACCCGGCGACCCGGAAGGCGGACCGCGTAGGTTTTCGCATTCTGGAAGACGGCAAGAAGATACGTGTGTTCAAGTCCAGCGGCCTGCCGCTGGATGCAAGAGGTTGATGGCGATGTCGAGGCTACAAGAGCTGTACACCAAGGAACTCGCGCCGCGCTTGCGTGAGGAGCTGGGTCTGGCAAACGTCATGGAGATCCCGAAGATCACCAAAGTGACCCTGAACATGGGGGTCGGAGAGGCTGTGGCGGACAAGAAGATTCTCGACAATGCCGTAGCGGATTTGACGAGAATCGCCGGACAGAAGCCAGTGGTGACGCGCGCTCGTACCTCGATTGCCGGATTCAAGATCCGCGACGGCTGGCCGGTAGGCTGCAAGGTCACTTTGCGCCGCGAGCGAATGTACGATTTTCTCGAGCGGTTGATCACTATTGCGATCCCGCGTATTAGGGATTTCCGCGGGATCAGCAGCCGGTCCTTCGACGGCCAGGGCAATTTTGCGATGGGCATCTCCGAGCAGATCATATTTCCGGAAATCGACTACGACAAAATTGACAAGCTGCGCGGCATGGACATCGTGATTACCACCACGGCCCGCACGGACGATGAGGGCCGGGCGCTGATGCGCGCTTTTAATTTTCCGCTGAAGAGTTAGAGCCATGGCCAAGTTGAGCATGAAAGAACGGGAACGACGCCGCACGGAGACCGCGGCCAAATACGCCGCCAAGCGCAAACAACTTAAGGCGATCATCGGCAATCCGCGCGCTTCTGATGAGGAGCGATGGGCGGCGCAGCAGCAGTTTCAGAAGCTACCCCGCGATGCGAGCCCGGTTCGGCAGCGACAGCGCTGTGCCATCACCGGCAGATCCCGGGGTGTTTACCGGAAGTTCGGCTTGTGTCGGAACAAATTGCGCGAGGCCGCGATGCGCGGCGACGTTCCGGGTTTGGTCAAGGCGAGTTGGTGATTGTCAGGTAGAGGAGATTTTCAGCGATGAGTATGCAAGATCCGCTTGCCGATATGCTGACGCGCGTACGCAACGCACAGTCCCGTGCCCGCCCGCAGGTCACGATGCCCTCGTCAAAATTGCGCGTGGCGGTCGCCCGTCTGTTGCAGGACGAAGGCTACATTCACGGGTTCGAGGTGACGGGCGATGTCAAGAAAGAGCTGCGCGTCGATTTGAAATACTTCGAAGGCAAGCCCGCCATTGAAGAAATTATTCGCATCAGCCGGCCCGGACTGCGGCGCTACGCGGGGGCCGACGAGCTGCCTGTCGTGCGGGGAGGGCTGGGTGTGGCGGTTGTGTCGACCAGTAGCGGGCTCATGTCCGACCGCGCGGCCCGAGCGGCCGGTGTGGGCGGCGAAGTCCTTTGCACGGTATTCTGACGGATAATTGCGATGTCCCGAGTAGCCAAGTATCCAGTCCCTCTGCCCAAAGGGGTCGAGGTTCACATTGATCGCGGTGTGCTGTCCGTGAAGGGGCGTAATGGTTCTCTCACGATGGCGATTCACAGCGATGTTCGGGTCGAACATGCCGACGGCGTGCTCAGCGTGGCGGCGCGCGGTGCGGCCACGACAGCCCGCGCCATGGCCGGAACCACCCGCGCACTCATGAACAACATGGTTGTCGGTGTGAGTGAGGGGTTTCAGCGGCGGCTGACACTCGTCGGCGTCGGTTACCGGGCCCAGGTTCAGGGCAATAAGGTAAATCTCACTCTCGGATATTCGCATCCCGTTGAGTACACGCTGCCCGAGGGCGTTACTGCGGAGACGCCGAGCCAGACGGAGATATTGCTGAAGGCGGCGAGCAAGCAGCAGCTGGGACAGGTCGCGGCCGATATTCGCGCCTTCCGGCCTCCCGAGCCCTACAAGGGCAAGGGGGTGCGTTACGCGGACGAAAACGTGCGCCGTAAAGAAGCCAAGAAAAAATAGCGGGTGATGAGATGAGTCAGAAAAAAGTTACGCGAGCGCGGCGTGCGCGTCGCGCCAGGGCGAAAATCCGGGAGCTCGGGGCCGACAGGTTGTGCGTCCATCGCACCCCGCGACACATATACGCGCAGGTGATTCGCACCACCGCCGGCCAGGATACCGTGATTGCGCAGGCGTCTACCCTGGATGCGGGGCTGCGACAGTCAGCGACCGGCAATGTCCAGGCGGCGAGCGCGGTCGGCGAATTGATCGCGGAGCGCGCGTCGCTCGCAGGGATCACTCGCGTCGCGTTTGATCGTAGTGGATTTAAATATCACGGGCGGATCAAGGCGCTCGCCGATGCCGCCCGCGCCGGCGGCTTGGACTTCTGAAGGTTGCATAATGGCTAAGCAAAACGCTCGTGAATCGGACGTTAACGACGGCTTGATCGAAAAGCTGGTTCAGGTTAATCGCGTCGCCAAAACCGTCAAGGGGGGCCGGATTTTCGGTTTTACCGCGTTGACGGTGGTGGGTGATGGGAAGGGTCGGGTTGGCTTTGGTCGCGGCAAGGCGCGCGAGGTGCCTCTCGCCATCCAAAAAGCCATTGAGGCTGCTCGCCGTAACATGATTGCCGTTGATCTCAGTCGTAGCACGCTCCAGTATCCGATCACCGCCAAGCACGGCGCGTCGCGGGTGTACATGCAGCCGGCGTCAGAGGGTACCGGCGTTATTGCCGGCGGTGCCATGCGTGCCGTATTGGAACTGGCCGGCGTTCAGAACGTGCTGGCGAAATGCTACGGTTCTACCAACCCGGTCAACGTGGTGCGGGCAACTTTCAAGGGCCTGAAGCACATGCGTGCGCCGGAGCAGGTAGCGGCGCGGCGCGGCAAGCGTTTGGACGACATTCTGGGCTAAACAAAGCCCTCAGCGGAAGCATAGCGATGACTGCGAGCAAATTGAAGGTGAC
The DNA here is from genome assembly GCA_050250395.1 of Porticoccaceae bacterium. Classification (GTDB taxonomy): domain Bacteria; phylum Pseudomonadota; class Gammaproteobacteria; order Pseudomonadales; family Porticoccaceae; genus JAGPUQ01. Next base: position 47,306 of record JBFWOQ010000014.1, on the reverse strand, counting down.
CCAGGTGAAAAGCGGCTACGGTCGGTTGGCACGTCACCGTGCGTGTCTGGTAGGGCTGGGGCTGCGCAAGGTTGGTCACCAAGTGGTGTTGGAGAACACGCCGTCGGTGCGAGGCATGGTCAACAAGGTGGAATACATGATTCGCGTGGAAGAGGCCTGAATATGCGACTGAACACATTGAGTCCGGCGCCTGGGCGACACAAGGCCGCGAGACGTGTAGGCAGGGGCATTGGTTCGGGACTCGGCAAAACCTGCGGGCGGGGCCACAAGGGTCAGAAGGCGCGAGCTGGCGGAAGTGTTCGCCCGGGATTCGAGGGCGGCCAGATGCCCTTGCAGAAGCGCCTGCCCAAATACGGTTTCACGAGCCGCATCAGCCGTGTCAGTGCGCAGATTCGCTTGGTTGAGCTCAACCGGATCGAAGGCGGCGTGGTCGACTTAGCGGCCCTGCGGCAGGCGGGATTGATCAACAGTTCCATCGAGCGCGCCAAGATTTTTTTGGCGGGCGAGCTTGATGCGGGCAAGGCCCTGGTGGTTCGCGGGCTGAGTATTACCGGTGGCGCTCGAGCGGCGATAGAAGCCGCCGGCGGCAGTGTGGAGGCGTTGGTTTAACGATTCTCATGGCGCGCAAACCTTTGCCAGCGGTAAACAAGAAGGGCCTCGCCGAGCTCTGGGCGCGGCTGCGCTTCCTGCTGCTGGCGATCGTCGTGTATCGCCTTGGTACCCACATCCCGCTGCCGGGAATCGATCCTGACCGAGTGGCAAGTCTGTTCAAGCAGAACCAGGGTACCTTGCTCGGTATGTTCAATATGTTTTCCGGCGGTGCGCTGGAACGCATGAGTATCATGGCGCTGGGTGTGATGCCCTATATTTCGGCATCCATCATCGTACAGTTGATGAGTGCGGTGACTCCGTCGCTGGAGCAACTCAAGAAGGAAGGTGATGCGGGCCGACGCAAGCTGACCCAGATGACCCGGTATCTGACGGTACTGCTGGCGCTCATTCAGGGCGCGGGGATGGCGTTCGGGCTGGCGGGTCAGGGCCTGGCGTACTACGCGGGGTTGACGTTTTACCTGATCGCCATCACCTCGTTGATTGCCGGAGCGGTGTTTCTGATGTGGCTCGGCGAACAGATCACGGAGCGCGGCATTGGCAACGGCATTTCAATGCTGATCTTTGCGGGAATTGTCGCTGGATTGCCGCGTGCGCTTGGGCAGGCGTTCGAATCGGCCCGTCAAGGCGAACTGAATATCGTCGTGCTGCTGGTCGTCGCGCTCATCGCGGTGGCGGTAATCTATTTTGTCGTGTTTATCGAGCGCGGTCAGCGCCGTATCACGGTAAACTACGCCCAGCGTCAGCAGCAGGGGCGCGGCGCTTACGGCCAGCAAAGCAGCCATTTGCCGCTCAAGGTCAACATGGCAGGGGTGATACCGGCGATTTTTGCGAGCAGCCTGCTGCTGTTTCCAGCGACGGTGACGCAGATGTTCGGGCAGGGGGCAGGCGCGCCCGACTGGCTTCAGGACGTCGCCTATTTTCTTGGGCCTGGGCAGTTGCTGCATAGCGCACTGTTTGCGGGGCTGATCATTTTCTTTTGCTTTTTCTACACCGCGCTGGTGTTCAACCCCAAAGAGGTTGCCGACAACCTCAAGCGTGGTAATGCCTATCTGCCGGGTATTCGGCCGGGTGAGCAGACGGCCAATTACATTGATGGCGTCGTCACGCGGCTGACGGTGATAGGCGCAATTTACATAGCAGGCGTATGTCTGTTGCCTCAGGCGCTGAATGTCTACTTCAATGTACCGTTCTATCTGGGTGGGACGTCGCTGCTGATCGCAGTGGTAGTGACCATGGACTTTATGGCTCAGGTGCAATCTCATCTGATGTCCCATCAGTATGAGTCGGTGTTGAAAAAAGCCAACCTGAAGGGTTACGGCGGCGGGATTCGTTGAGTTACGAGGTGTGAGATGAAGGTACGGGCATCGGTGAAAAAGCTTTGCCGCAACTGCAAGCAGATTCGGCGCAAAAGGGTTCTGCGGATAATCTGCAGCGCGGAACCGCGCCACAAGCAACGGCAAGGCTGACAGCGGATGTTGATTGCTAGAACCCTGACGACGATCGGACTTCTGCCCCCTGCGAACCGCACGGCGGCGTCAAACATGAGTAGTGGAGTGAATTGAATGGCCCGTATTGCCGGTGTCAACATCCCTGACAGCAAGCATGCCGTTATCGCGCTGACCTATGTTTATGGCATAGGGCGGACGACGGCGCGGCGCGTCTGCGAACAGGCCAACGTCCCCGAAACCCTGAAGATCGGTGATTTGAGGGAAGATCAACTGGATGCGGTGCGTGGCGCGGTGGCCAAAATTGCCGTTGAGGGCGATTTGCGCCGCGAGGTCAATATGAGCATCAAGCGCCTGCTCGACCTCGGGTGTTACCGCGGTTTGCGCCATCGCCGGGGACTTCCGGCTCGTGGCCAGCGCACCAAGACCAACGCGAGAACCCGCAAGGGTCCCCGCAAGCCTATCAAGCGTTAACCTGCGCGTAGTCGAGCGAGATTTCCCATGGCCAAAGCGCCCAGTAAAGTAGTAAAAAAGAAGATCAAGCGTACGGTGGTGGATGGCGTCGCGCATGTGCACGCGTCGTTCAACAATACCATCGTCACCATTACCGACCGCCAGGGCAATGCGCTGGTGTGGACGACTTCCGGTGGTTCTGGCTTCCGGGGCTCGCGCAAGAGCACTCCGTTCGCGGCCCAGGTTGCTGCGGAACGCGCAGCTACTGCGGCGCTGGAATACGGCATGCAGAACGTCGATGTGCGTGTTAAAGGGCCAGGTCCAGGACGGGAGTCCGCCGTCCGTGCGCTGAACAACGCTGGGTTCAAGATTACCAATATTACTGATGTAACCCCGATTCCGCACAACGGTTGCCGGCCACCGAAAAAACGTCGCGTCTGAAGTCGCAGCATAGAAGAGGATCGATAGTCCGATGGCAAGATATCTGGGCCCTACCTGCAAGTTGTCGCGCCGCGAAGGTACCGACTTGTTCCTGAAAAGTGGCATCCGGCCTCTGGAATCGAAATGCCGTGCCGACAGTATTCCCGGCCAGCATGGGCAGCGGCGCAGTCGTTTGTCCGATTACGGGGTGCAGTTGCGGGAGAAACAGAAAGTGCGGCGGCTTTACGGCGTGCTGGAAAAGCAGTTCCGCAATTACTACGCTGCTGCGGCGCGCCGCAAGGGAGTGACCGGCGAGAATCTGCTCCGGCTACTCGAGCAGCGGCTGGACAATGTCGTGTACAGAATGGGTTTCGGATCGACCCGTGCCGAAGCCCGCCAGCTGATTGCCCACAGCTGCATTGTGGTGAACGGCCGCAAGGTCAATGTGCCGTCGGTCCAGGTTGCGGAAGGCGACGTGATCGGTGTGCGCGAACGCGCGAAGACACAATTGCGAATCCAGTCCGCGCTGCAACTTGCGACTCAGCGCGGCGCGGTTGATTGGGTGGATGTGGACGTCAACAAGATGGAAGGCGTTTTCAAGCGGGCTCCTGATCGCTCGGAATTGCCCAGTGAGATCAACGAAAGCCTTATCGTCGAGCTCTATTCGAAATAATTGCCGGCATCTTGCGGCCGGTACTCAAATGGTTGAGGGTACATGCAAACATCATCTACAGAACTGCTTACCCCGCGTTCGATTGACATCACCGCGCATGACAGAAGTCATGCCCGGATTGTGCTCGAGCCCCTTGAGCGTGGCTTTGGGCATACCCTGGGTAATGCGTTGCGCCGCATCCTGTTGTCATGGATGCCTGGCTGCGCCATTGTTGAAGTGGAAATCGATGGGGTTCAGCACGAGTACAGCGCAATTGAAGGCGTACAGGAAGATGTGATCGAGATCCTGCTGAACCTCAAAAACATCGCTATCTCGATGCACGGTAAGGAAGACGCCCGCGTGTCGCTTCGCAAGAAGGGCCCGGCCATAGTCACGGCCGGAGACATCAAGTCCGACGCCAACATCGAAATACACAATCCGGACCATGTCATTTGCCGGATATCGGGTAATACCGAGCTCAACATGACGTTGCGTATTTTGCGCGGGCGAGGATACGAGCCGGCCGATGCGCGCGACGGCGGCGACGAAGAAACTCGGTCGATCGGAAAATTGCGGCTGGACGCATCCTATAGCCCGGTGCGCCGGGTCTCCTATGTGGTGGAGCGGGCACGCGTCGAGCAGCGCACAGATCTGGACAAACTGGTGCTCGACCTTGAAACCAATGGCAGCATTGGACCGGAGGAAGCCATCCGTCGCGCGGCGTCCATTTTGCAGCAGCAGCTGGCGGTCTTCGTCGATATGGAGAGTGATCGTAAAGCGGAGCCGGAAAAGCGGCACAGCGAGATCGATCCTATCCTGTTGCGTCCGGTCGATGATCTGGAATTGACTGTGCGGTCAGCCAATTGCCTCAAGGCGGAAGCCATTTATTACATCGGCGACCTCATTCAGCGCACCGAGGTGGAATTGCTGAAAACTCCGAATCTCGGCAAAAAATCGCTGACGGAGATCAAGGATATGCTGGCTTCCCGCGGTCTGTCCCTGGGAATGCGGCTCGAGAACTGGCCGCCGGCAAATCTCAGATCCGGCGATAATTGAATCCCGGCGGTAGCCGATTTTTGTGAGTGCAACGGGGTCGTAAGGCCCGTCGAGGAACCTAGTCATGCGTCATCTTCACAGTGGCCGCAAACTGAATCGTACCAGTCCGCATCGCCGTGCGATGTTTCGCAACATGACCGCATCGCTGGTGGAGCACGAACTGATCCGTACCACGCTGCCCAAGGCCAAAGAGCTGCGGCGCGTCGCCGAGCCCCTGATCACCCTGGCCAAGCGAGACAGCGTCGCCAACCGCCGGCTGGCATTCGCCCGACTACGCGACAAGGCGGCCGTGGGTAAATTGTTTACCGAGCTTGGCCCGCGCTACGAAGGCCGCCCCGGCGGCTATCTCCGCATTCTCAAGTGCGGTTTTCGCGCCGGCGACAAGGCACCGATGGCCTATGTCGAACTGGTCGATCGACCCCGCGCGGACGGCGACGCCGACGCGGTTGTAGAGGACTGATGGCGGCGCCCACATCAGCGGATCAGGAGCCGGGGTTAGCCCGGCTTTTTGCTGTTGGAGGCATTGCCAGCCCAGGCCGCGCATTTTCCGAACGTCGATCACTATCTGTTGTGGCCGGGGAATTGGACATTATCCGGTCATTGAACGGCCTATCGCCGTGAAAATTCTGGTGACCGGCGGCGCCGGTTACATCGGCAGTCATCTCTGCATCGCGCTGGTGGAGGCGGGATTCCAGCCGGTCGTGGTGGATAATTTCAGCAACAGCCGGCCGGCGGTGGTCGACCGGCTCACCACAATCATTGGGACGCCAGTGCCGGTTGCCACGGGTGACATCGGCGATGCGGTGTTTCTCGACCGGATATTCCGCGAACACCAGTTTGGGGCGGTGATCCACCTTGCCGGTGCGAAATCCGTAGAGGAATCCTGCCGGCGGCCTCTGCTGTACTACCAGAATAACCTCGGCGGCACCCTGAGTCTCTGTGCCGCCATGGAGCGCGGCGGAGTGCGCAACCTGCTGTTCAGCTCTTCGGCCACTGTCTATGGCGCGTGTGCCATCAGCCCCGTAAAGGAGAACGCGCCCCTCGCTGCCGCCAATCCCTACGGGCGCACGAAGCTGATGATCGAGCGTCTGCTTGCCGATGTGGTCGCAGCTCAGGCCGCCACATCAGCGCCTTGGCGCGTGGCGGCCCTGCGCTATTTCAATCCCGTGGGCGCCCATTGCAGCGGTTCGCTGGGCGAGGATCCGGTGGGAGTTCCCAACAATCTGGTGCCCTATGTCGCCGACGTCGCCCTGGGTAAACGGCCACATCTCAATATCTACGGCAACACCTACGATACCCGCGACGGCACCGGCATACGCGATTACATTCATGTGATGGATCTCGTCGAAGGCCATGTGGCGGCGTTGCGCTATGTGTTGCGCGCGGCCAGCGGCGGTTACTTCGCCTGGAATCTGGGAACCGGCAGCGGTTCCACGGTGCTGGAGGTGGTCGCGGCTTTCGAGCGCGGCAGCGGCCGTTCGGTGCCCTGTGTCATCGCGCCCAAGCGTCCGGGGGATGTCGCCGAATCCTGGGCGGATGTGGGGCGCGCGCAGGCCGAGCTCGGCTGGCGCGCGCGGCGCGATCTGGACGAGATGATGGCGGATGTGTGGCGCTGGCGGTCGACCAATCCGGACGGCATGGGGTGAGCGGGCGCAGCGGGGACGCACAGGAAGATCTCGTGATGGACCAGGCCGCGCTGACCAGGTTTCTCCGCGCCGAATTTCCGCAGAGCAGGGTCAGCATCGAAGCGGTTTCCGCCAGTGGTGTGGCGGTGCGTCAGGTGGTTGGATTTGAGCACCTGCGCCCGGGCGGCACGGTGTCCGGGCCGGCGCCGATGGCCGTTGCGCTTTACGCTTCCATCCTTGCCATCATGGGTCCGGTCGCGCTTGCGGTCACCACCAGCCTGACCATCAATTTTTTGCGCAAACCCGCAGGCGACACCGACATTTTGGGGGAGTGCCGTCTACTCAAGGTTGGTAAGCGTCTGGTGGTGGGTGAAGTCACCCTCTATTCCGACGGCAGCCGTCTACCGGTAGCCCACGTCACTGGCGCCTACGCGATTCCTCCGGATGCTGCTTCCGCTTTGCCGAGCTGAGACCGTCGGCACCGCCTATCCGGGTGCGCAGGAACAGTGATGGTAGCGGCCGGTGGCGAGATTCATCAGCCGTAGACGGCTGCCCCAGACGCAGCCGGTGTCCAGGGGAAACAGCCCGGTGCCGCAATCCGCGCCGTTCAGAGCGGCCCAGTGGCCGAACACGATGGGGATGTCACGGGTCGCGCGACCGGCATGCGCGTACCAGGGCAGCAGCCCGGGTGGCGGCGACGCCGGGCCGCTTTTGGTGCGCAAATCGAGGTGCCCCGCCGCGCTGCAAAAGCGCATGCGCGTGAATACGTTGACGATGGCGCGCCAGCGACCGGGTCCCGTCAGATCGGCGCTCCAGTCCGGCGCGTCGCCGTACAGTTCGCGCAGCAGCGCCAGGGATTCGGTGCGCAACACGGCCTCGACTTCGTTGGCGTAACCGCGTGCCTGGGCCAGCGACCAGCCCGGCAGGATCCCGGCGTGGACCAGTACATGGTCCTGTGCTTCGATCAACAGTGGCCGGTGGCGCAACCAGTGCAGCAGCTCGTCGCGATCCGGCGCCTTGAGAATTTCCTCCAGCGTGTCCTTGGGATGTGCCGGCCGCACGCCGGCTGCGACCGCCAGCAAATGCAGGTCGTGATTCCCGAGCACCGTGTCGAAGCTGGCGCCCAGCGCAGCAGCCCAACGCAGTGTGCCGAGCGAATCCGGACCCCGATTGACGAGGTCGCCCACCGCAAACAGGCGATCCCGCGCCGGATCGAAGGCCACACTGTCGAGCAGTCGTCGCAGTGGGTCGAGACAGCCCTGGATGTCACCTACAGCGTAGGCAGTCACGGCTTAGCAGCTTGTTGAAAAGCTGCTGCGGCAGCCATCTGCTTTGTTGCGCGGTGCTCGCTCCCTCGCCTATCTATTTGATATGTCTCGGTCACTGCGCGCCGTGCGCCTCGCATCTGGCCCCCTCGCGACGTTTTTCAACAAGCTGTTAGTGAATCGTTCCCGGCATGGCCAGCGCAAACAGTGGGATGGCGGCGTCGAATTCGGCGCCCGTGCTGTCCTGCATCCGATAGCTGCCGGTCATGGTGCCGTGTCCGGTGCCGAGCACGACGCCGCTGGTGTAGCGGTAGGACTGTCCGGGTTCGATCCGCGGCTGTTCGCCCACCACTCCGACACCTCGTACTTCCTGGGTCTTGTCGTGAGCGTCGACGATCACCCAGTGCCGGGAGATCAGTTGCACGGAAGTGGTGCCGAGATTGGCAATGGTGATTTCGTAGGCGAAGGCAAACTGGCGCTGCGCGGGCTTCGATTGTTCGGGCAGGTATTGGGTCCTGGCGGTAATACGGATGTCGCTGGGGTTCATGGTAGTGCGCCTATGCGGTTACTCAGTGCCACGAAGTCCGCTACCGCAAGCGTTTCCGGGCGGGCGGCGAGTGGCGCGCCGAGTTCGTCCAGATGCGGCGGTTCAACCAGGGTCTTGAGACAGTTGCGCAGAGTCTTGCGCCGCTGCTGAAAACACAGATTGACGAGATTTTCCAACAGCGCGGGATCCTTTGCCACCGGCTCGATGTGCCCGTGAGGTGTCAGGCGCACCACGGCGGAGTCCACCTTGGGCGGCGGTGAAAATGCCGAGGGCGGCACGTCGAACAGCGGCTCCACCCTGCAGTAATACTGCACCATGACGCTGAGGCGGCCGTAGGCTTTGGTGCCGGGTGTGGCCGCGAGGCGGTCCACTACCTCTTTTTGCAGCATGAAATGCATGTCCTGGATGCATTCGCGCTGCGCGAGCAGGTGAAACAGCAGCGGTGTCGAGATGTTGTAGGGCAGGTTACCGACCAGCCGCAGTGGTTGGTCAGTCCGTACCAAGGCGCGGTAGTCGGTGTGCAGCGCGTCGCCCGTCACCAGATGAAAATTCGCGGCGTCCCGGTAGCGACGCTGCAACAATGCGGCGAGATCGCGGTCAATCTCGATCGCCCAGAGTTCGCACCCGGTGTGCAGCAGGGCGTCGGTCAGCACTCCGCGCCCAGGGCCGATTTCGATCAGTCGCGCCCCGGGTTGCGGTCTCACGGCGGCTACGATCTGGTCGATGACATTGGGATCGCAGAGAAAATGCTGCCCGAACCGTTTGCGCGCGCGGTGGGGATGTGCGCTCACCGACGGGTCCGCAGCGCAAGATCCACCGCATAGTCGATCGCCGTCCGCAAGCTGCCGCTATCGGCGGTGCCCGTGCCGACCAGCTCCAGGGCCGTGCCGTGATCGACCGAGGTCCGGATGATGGGCAGTCCCAGGGTTATGTTGGCGGCGCGTCCGAACCCCATGTGCTTCAGCACGGGCAAGCCCTGATCGTGATACATCGCAAGCACCGCATCGGCGCCGGCGAGATGGTTGGGCGTGAACAGCGTGTCCGCGGGCAGCGGCCCGACCAGATCCATGCCGCGTTTTTGCAACTGCTCCAATACCGGCACGAGTACGTCGATTTCCTCGCGCCCCAGATGGCCGCCTTCGCCCGCATGGGGATTGAGCCCGCACACCAGAATACGCGGCTTGGGAATGGCGAACCGATGTGCAAGCTCCGCGTGCAGCACTTCGATGACGCGGGTGAGCACTTCGCGGGTGATGGCTGCGGGGACCGCGGCAAGTGGCAGATGCGTGGTGACCAGTGCCACCCGCAACCCCTTCGTGGCCAGCATCATGACGACCTGCGGCGTGCCCGTCAGCTCGGCGAGCAGTTCGGTATGTCCCGAAAACGGGATCCCAGCATCGTTGATGACCGCCTTGTGAAGCGGTCCCGTCACCAGCGCCGCGCAGCGTCCGGCAAGACAATCCCGCGTGGCGGTGCGCACCGTGTCCAGTACCCAGGCGGCGGTGTCGCGGCTCGGCCGGCCGGGAAGCACGGGCGCCGGTGCCGGCAGCGGCGCTATCGCCAGCTCACCGGGAGCCAGGGGTTGGGGCGATGCCGCGGGTGTCCGCAGCCGCACCGGCAGGCGCAGCAGGGCCGCGCGCTGGGTGAGCACCTCGGGATCGGTATAGGCCACCAACTCGTGGCGATGGCCGTCCTGAATCAGCTGCAGCAACAGGTCCGGGCCGATGCCTGCCGGCTCGCCCGGTGTCACGGCAACGCGCAGCGTCATAGCTTGATTTCGACGAAGGCTTCGTCGCGTAGTTCTCGCAGCCAGATCGGCAATTCTTCTTCGAATTTGCGTTGCCGCAGGAACGCTGCCGCCTGATTGTGGCGAATTTCCGTGGAGAAATCCTGATCCCGGCGCCCGGTTATCTTCAGGATGTGCCAGCCGAACTGGGTTTTGAAGGGCTCGGAAACCGCGTCGAGCTCGGTGGCGTTCATGACCGCTTCGAATTCCGGGACGAACTGCCCCGGCAAAGCCCAGCCGAGGTCGCCGCCCTTGAGTGCGGTACCAGGGTCTTCCGAAAAATCCTGTGCCAACGTGCTGAAATCCTCGCCGGAGATGGTGCGTCTGCGCAAGGTTTGCGCAAACTCAAGTGCCTGATCCTCAGTCCGGATTTCACTGGGCTTGATCAGTATGTGACTGACCCGGCTCTGGCGCACCACACGATCGGTGCCGCCGCGCCGCCCGTACAGCTTGAGCAGGTGGAAGCCGGCGTCGCTGCGCAGAGGTGCGGTGATCTGCCCAGGGTCCAGGTTGCGCAGGGCGACCATGAACGCGCCCGGCAGCTGGCTCGCCGTGCGCCAGCCGAGATCGCCACCTTCCAGGGCGTTCTGCCCGGACGAGTGGGCGACCGCCAGTTGGCGAAAATCCTCTCCCTGCAGCGCTTTCTCGCGCAATGCTTCGGCCTTTTCCCGGACTGCCGTCACTTCGGCGTCGTTCGCCGCCGGGGCGAGCGGGAGCAGGATATGGCCCACATTGATTTCTTCGGCGGACACCAGCTGCGCGGCCGCTTCGGAGCCTAGAAAGGCCTCGATTTCAGCGTTGGAGACGTTGATACGCCGGTTCACGACCGACTGCTGGACCCGGGAAATGATCATTTCCTGCGCAATCTTCTCGCGCAGTGCACTGGGCGACAGGCCATCGGCCTGGGCCTGCGCGTAGAGTTCTTCCAGGGTAAGTCCCGAGCGTTCGGCAATGCGCGCCAAGGCCTGGTTGCGTTCGCCATCCGTTATCGTGACGCCTGCTCGCGCGCCCATGGCCAGTTGGAGCTTGTCGAGGATGAGGCGGTCCATCACCTGGTTCACCAGTATGTCGCGCGGTGGTGCCTGATTCTGCGTCTGCATCAATTGCCGTTGCACCATCTCGACTTCGTTGCGCAGTTCGCTGAGCAAAACCACATCGTCGTTGACAATCGCGGCGACGCCGTCGAGAAGCGCGGGTTCCGCGTGGCTCGCGGGAGTCAATGCGAGCGCCAGTGCGCCGCACACGCACAGCAGTGCGCGCCTCGCGGCGGAAAGCAGCAGCGATCTAGCGGTTACCGGGTTCATAGCCATAAATACTGTCTTTCAGAATATTGTCGACCTGCTTGCCGGTGCCCGCCAAACCTGTCAGTTGGATCTGCAGAAAAATGCCTTCGTTATAACTCAGGTCATCCGGCAGCAGTACGGTGTCGTCGCGATTGAGCCAGCGGCGCGCGAGCAGCGCCAGTTTCCAGCAGCAGCTGCCGTATTCGAGACCGCCCAGAAATTCCAGTTCCCGGCTATAGGTGAAATCATGGCTCCATCGTCCGATCAGTGCCCACTGCGGGGAAACCGGGTAATAGGTGGAAATGTCACTCTGATTGATATCGGTCTGGACGACGGTGTTGTCTATCAGTTGAGGGTCATTTCGAGTAAAGCGGTACGCGAGGTTGACCAGCGTCCCGTTGCCGCGGTAGCGCAGGCTCGCACTACCCTTGTCGACCTGGCTAGCCTGGTCGTCGTAAGCAATATCGCTCTGGAACCGCCAGTGGTCGCTGAGGCGCGCAAAAAACTCTGCCGCGTAGGGCGAATTGTTGCTCAGCAGTTGTCTGGCGACATCGCGCTGAGTAACGTCGGTGAGCATTTGCAGGTTGCCGAGATTGTCCAGGAACGACTTGGTGAAGATTGGGTTCAGGGAAACGTAGCGATCCTCCAGGTACTGAATGCGCCCGATGCTGCCACGGAGCAGTTCGATGCCGCGCTCATCGAGGAGGCGGGTGGTTAGACCAAGCGTCGCCTGATTGGCGTCGCCGATCCGATCGCCACCCGAAAAACGGTCGTCGCGAAATAGCTGCTGGTAGCTGAACGTGAGGTCGCTGGTGTCGAAGTCAGGATTGTCGGTCTGATCCTCGAATTTCGAATAGAGGTAGTAGAAGCGCGGCTCCAGCGTTTGGGTGAAGGCTTTGAAGAAGTTGGTGCTGCGCTCGAAGTACAGCCCGGTGTCGAGGTCGGCGACTGGCACGGTGGTGCTCGGGTTGTCATCGGAACCGGGCAGCGTCGGGCGATCGAGCGTGTAACCGATGTGCTTGAGTTTGGCGCCCGGGCGGAAGTAACCCGAGGCCCAGCGCTCATCCCAAGCCACGCCGTAGTTGGTGCGCAGACGCTCGCCGGTAACGACTTGGCTGTCGTTATTGTCGAAGACAATGTATTCGTTGTTGAGATTGAGCAACAGATTGTTGTGGAAGCGGTAGGCGCCATCCAGATTCACGCGCGGCAGCTGTTCGTACTGGCTTGCCAGGTTGCTGGCGATGGTCTGGTACTCGATGCTGGCGACGTTCAGCGCCCAGTTGGGAAACTGATAGCCGGCGGCGACCTCCTGCAGCAGGTGCGGCTGGCTGTTCACGTCGAGCGTCGAGTTGCCCAAATCCCGGAAATAATCGATGTCGCTGACCTTGGTGTAGTCGACCAGCGTATGCCAGGCGTGGCCGGCGCCGCCGGAGTTGGTCGCGTTGACGAGCCAACGATCATTGCCGTTGAGCGAATTCTTGCCGGTGGATGAATCCGTATCCAGTGCGCTGCCCGCGTCGTCGCTGCGGTCATTGGGCAAAAACGCGCCGGATATTGTCGTGTTGTCGAACAGCGAAAGATGGCGGAACTCGGCTTCGAGCATTTCGCCGCGCTGTTGCAGATAACGCGGCGTGATGGTGGCGTCGTAGTTCGGCGCCAGATTCAGATAGATGGGCTGTGCGTAATCGACGCCATTGCGGTCGGTGACCGCCAGCTGCGGAAACAGTAGCCCGGTCGCGCGATTGTCATCAATGGGAAACCGTGCCCAGGGCAGATACAACACCGGGACATTCTTGATTTCCACGCGCGCGTTGCGGGCGGTAGCGAAATGGCGGTCGGCGTCGATGCGTATGGAACCGGTCCGCAACAGCCAGCTGTTACTGGCGGGCTCGCAGGTGGTGTAGGTCGCATCGTCGATGAAGATCACGCCCTCTTCATCGCGATTGAAATGGGTTGCCGTGCCGCGTGAATTGGTTGCGTGCAAGGCAAAGGTTGCGTTGTCGACCGCGAAAGCCTGAGTTTTGGTGTCCAGTTGCGCCCGATCTCCAAGCAACAACAGGCCGCCATCGCGAAACTGGACGTGGTTTTCGAGCACCGCCTGGTTGGTGCCGCGATCGATCGTCACCCGGTCGCTGCGCACCTGGCGGGAACCTTGGGTAATTTGCACATTGCCGGTAAGGGTGGCGATTTCGCCTTGTGCATCGGTGGTATCGGCCGTGGCGCGCAGCGGTGCATCCGCCGGAGTTAGCGCCGCATCCGGACTTGAATTGCCGGGCTCGATGTAAGCGCCGCAGCATCCCGGCCGCACGGCTTTCAGCTGTTCGGGACTCAGGCGTTCGCGTGGAACCCAGTCAAGGTTGTCGGCCGCCGTCAGGGCATCGGCTGCGGGGGGCGCGGTCTTTGCCGTTGCCGTTGCCGCAGCGGCCGCCGAGCGCCGGATCGGACGTTCGTGAACGGGGCCGGACGCGGCGCGTGGCGCGCACGCCCAGCCTCCGGTCGGGCCGGCGCTGCAGGACCACTGGCCATTGTTTGTGTTCGTCGTGGTCGCGGGTGTTGCGGCGCCAGCGTCAGTCGGAGCCAGTACCAGCGCCGTAGCCAAGCCGTAGAGGGCATGGCGGATTGGTCGTAATCGAAGCAGGCGCACCCAAGCGCCGGGAGTCGGAGAAACAGCCACTCGGATTGCTCTTGGTTTGCCGCCGGCATTGTACCCGAACTGCCCCGGGTTTTAGACGCGTCCAATGTCTGGAGTAGAATGGGTTTGGGATTCTCGGGGCCGGCTTGTGGCGCATCACCAGCAGTTGGCGGGTTGGCTGGGCGACTGCCTGCCCGGCGGAGTAGCGGCAGATCTGCCGCTGGAATTGATGCCGCTACGGGGTGACGCCGGATTTCGTCAGTACTACCGCGCCGTGTCACGACCGTCGTTGATCGCTACGTATGCCCCTCCCGCGACGGAAAATACCCTGGCGTTTGTCACCAAGGGGCTGGCTCTGGCACGTTCCGGAGCCCACGTGCCCCGCGTCCATGCGGTCGATTATCGACGTGGTTTCGTGGCCCAGGAGGATCTGGGCGACGCCTTGATGCTGGTGGGACTCGCCGCCGCCAACCGCGATCTTCGCTACGGCGCCGCACTCGACGCGCTGGCAAGGATCCAGACAACGGCGTGCGATCCGGCGGTGTTCCCGGCGTACAGCGCTGCGCTGCTGCGGGACGAGATGGCGCTGTTTCCCCGCTGGTTCGTTCAGGCCTTGCTGAAAATCGCGCTGGCTCCCGAGGAGCAGGCCCTGCTCGCCGACCTGTTCGATCTGTTGATCGAGAGCGCGGGCGGCCAGCCCCGGGTGGTCGTGCACCGCGATTACCACAGCCGTAACCTGTTGTTGCTCGATGATGGCGATGTGGGCATCGTGGATTTTCAGGACGCGGTGGTCGGCCCCGTCAGCTACGATCCGGTGTCGCTGCTGCGCGACTGTTATCACCGGTTGCCGGAAGCCGATCTGGTCCGTTATCGCGACCAATACCTGGCGGCGGCGCAACAGACCGGTCTGCTGCAAGTCGAAACAGACCAGTTCGCGCGCTGGTTCGATTTCATGGGGTTGCAACGCCATATCAAGGTGCTGGGCATTTTCTGCCGGCTATGGCTGCGCGACGGCAAGTCCGGCTACCTGAAGGATCTCCCGCTGGTGATCCGTTATGTACTGGAGGTAGCCGCGCGCTACCCCGAAACCCGCCCCTTCGCGGCCTGGTTCGAGGGCCGCCTGTTGCCACCACTGGCCGATCAGCCCTGGTATTCGCCTTGGCAGCGAGCAGGAGAATCATGCGCGCCATGATTCTCGCGGCGGGCCTGGGCAAGCGCCTGCGACCCTTGACCGATCATTTGCCGAAGGCGCTGGTGCCGGTAGCCGGCAAGTCCCTGATCGAATACCACATCGACAAGCTCGGAGCGGTCGGCATCGACGAGCTGGTGATCAACACATCCTGGCTGGGCGAGCTGATCGAGCGGCGACTGGGCGATGGGGCGGCGCTCGGTGCGCGCATCCAGTGGTCGCGGGAAAGCGAGCCGCTGGAGACCGGCGGTGGCATTCGCCGCGCCCTGCCGCTGCTGGGTCCAGGTCCCTTTGTGGCGATAAGCGCCGACATCTGGAGCGATTACTGTTACGCCCATCTGCCGCGTGCACTGTCATCAACGATGCTCGCGCACCTGGTTCTGGTGCCCAACCCGACCCACAACCCCGACGGCGATTACGGTCTGGATGCCGGCGGGATGGTGCGACCGCGCGATTCCGCGGCGGTGAGCTTCACGTTCAGCGGCCTGGGCGTGCTCGCGCCGGAACTGGTGGCCGATTTTCCGGATGGCGCGGTGTTTCCCCTGCGTGACGCACTGCGGCGGGCGATCGCTGCCGGCGCTGTCAGTGGCGAACTGCATACCGGGCTGTGGAGCGATGTGGGCACGCCGCAGCGCCTGGCTCTATTGGAGCAGCAACTGGCGGGTGGAGAAGCATCAGCGGCGGTGGCCGGATGTCGGGGCGAAAGCCGGATTTGACGCTACAATGACGGCCCGAGGCGGGATGCTTTGGACTGCCTCGCAGGCGCGCGCCGGTTTCGCCTCGGCCGCTGCGATGTCGACCCAGGTGTCCAGTCATTTCCCAGACGTCCGACCACAGAGACCATCATGTTCACTGCCCTGGAACCCTATCCGCCAGATCCCATTTTGCGTTTGCTGGCGGACTTTCGCGCTGACCCTAATCCGCACAAGGTCGATCTCGGCGTCGGGGTCTACAAGGATGAGACCGGCCATACGCCCATCATGGGCGCCGTCAAGGCGGCGGAAGCGCGCGTGTTCGCCAGCGAAGAGACCAAGTCCTACATCGGACCCGCCGGCGTTCCTGAGTTCAATGTTGCGATCAAGGACCTGATTTTCGGTGCGCAGCATCCGGTACTCGCCGACGCCCGGGTGGCGACCGTGCTGACCCCGGGCGGCTGCGGCGCGCTGCGTGTCGGTGCCGAGCTGCTCAGGCGCGCGGCCCCCGAAACCACGATCTGGGTCAGCGATCCCACCTGGGCCAACCATATCCCGCTGCTGGGCAATGCCGGGCTGCGGATTCGCGAATACCCCTACTACGACCGCGAGCAGAGTGTCCTGCGCTTCGATGCCATGCTGTCGGCGCTGGCGGAAGCCGGCGCGGGAGACGTGGTGTTGTTGCACGGCTGCTGCCACAACCCCTGTGGCGCGGATCTGAGCCTGGAGCAGTGGCACGCGGTGGCCGAGGTCGCGGAAAAACGCGGTTTCCTCCCCTTTGTGGATCTAGCGTATCAGGGCCTGGGCGACGGGCTGGAGGTGGATGCCCAGGGTCTGCGCTTGCTCGCGGAGCGTCTCCCCGAGATGCTGGTGGCAAGCTCCTGCTCGAAGAATTTCGGCCTCTACCGCGAGCGGGTCGGCAGCCTGTCGGTGCTGGGACAGAACTCGCAACGGGCCGAGATCACGGTCAGTCACGTCAACAATATCGTGCGCGGCATTTACTCGATGCCGCCCTCCCATGGCGGCGCCATCGTCGCCGAGATCCTCAACGATCCGGCGCTTGTCGGGCAGTGGCGCGATGAGCTGGATGTGATGCGCGACCGCATCAACGGCCTGCGCAGGTTGTTGAACAACAAGCTGCGCGCGCGCGGCGTCGACCGGGATTTTTCTTTTGTCGAGCGCGAACGCGGAATGTTT
Organism: Porticoccaceae bacterium; assembly: GCA_050250395.1. Lineage (GTDB taxonomy): Bacteria > Pseudomonadota > Gammaproteobacteria > Pseudomonadales > Porticoccaceae > JAGPUQ01. The sequence continues at coordinate 30,452 of JBFWOQ010000014.1, read as the reverse complement.
TCGTTTCTGGGCCTCAGCGCCGAACAGGTGATGCGCCTGATCGACGAATACAGCATCTACATGGTCAATTCCAGTCGCATCAATGTCGCGGGCCTCAGTCAGGCCAATGCGGACTATGTGGTGGAAGCGCTGGCGACGGTGTTGGCAAGCTGACGGCCGCAGCCGAGAAAGCAACCACAGGAACGGAAATCGCAGGCAACAAAAAAGGGGGTTATGAACACCCCCTTTTTTGTTGCCCGTTTTGCAGCGGCTATTTGTCGCTTGCCTTGTAGCCGCCGTACATCTTGCGCAGCTCGGTCTTGAGGATCTTGCCGGCACCGGATTTTGGCAGTTCCGGGACAAAGTACGCGGTTTTCGGCACCTTGAAGCGGGCCAGGCACTGGTTGCAGTGCTCGATCAGATCGTTCTCGGTCATGCTCGCGCCGGGCTTCAGCACGATGATGGCGGCGGGCACTTCCTGCCATTTTTCGTGGGGAATACCTATCACCGCGACTTCCGCGACCGCCGGGTGACGGTAGATCGCCTGTTCCAGCTCGGCCGGGTACACGTTCTCGCCGCCGCTGATGATCATGTCCTTCTTGCGGTCGACGATGTAGAGAAAGCCCTCTTCATCGAGATAGCCCAGGTCGCCGGAGTGATACCAGCCGCCGCGCAGCGCTTCGGCAGTGGCTTCCGGCTTGTTCCAGTAGCCTTTGAGCATATTGGGTCCGCGACAGAGCACCTCGCCTACCGTGCGTGCCGGGACATTCCGGCCTTCGTCATCGATGATGCGCACATCGACGAAAAACGCCGGATAGCCGACCGAGCCGTTCTTGCGTTCGCAATCCCATTTGTCGAGGATGGCCACCAGCGGCGCCAGTTCCGTCATGCCGAAGCCCTCGTAGATGGCGAGACCGCGCTCCTGGAAGAACTTCAGGATCTTCAGCGGCGTCGGCGCGGCGCCGGTCATCAGGAACTCGACCGAGCTGAGGTCGTACTCCTTCTTACCCATTTCCTCGACGATCATCTGCCACATCGAGGGCACACAGAACAGCCCGGTGAGGCGTTCGCGCTCGGTGGCTTCGAGCACCGCGCGGGCGTCGAAAGCCGGCAGGGTCACCACGGTGCCGCCCTGGAACAGGGTCGGCAGCACGGTCACGCTGGTGCCGCCAATGTGGAACATCGGCGCCACGCCGAGCGCGACGGTGCCGGCGTGAATGGGCAGCCGCTGGGTGGTGTGGATGACGTTCCAGGTGTGATTCGCGTGGGTCAGCATCGCGCCCTTGGGCCGCCCGGTAGTGCCCGAGGTGTACATCAGCAGGGCGACGTCGTCGGGATCCACATTGGCGTTGATTTCCGCGTCCGATGCCGCGGCCAGGAAGGCCTCGTATTCGCCTTCGTCGTCGCAGCTGTTGCTGCGTCCGCAGTACACCACCTTGTCGAAGTGAACGCCGTGCTGGAGGCCTTCGGCGAGATGGCGAAATTCGTCGTGATAGAAGAAGGTGCGCGCGCCGGAATCCTCAATGATGTACTCGATTTCCGGCACCGTCAGGCGGAAATTGATCGGCAGAAAGATGGCGCCCAGCTTGGCAACGGCAAAAATCAGTTCCAGTTGCGTGTGGCCGTTCTGCAGCAGCGAACAGACGCGGTCGCCGGGGCGCACGCCGCTGTCGCGCATGGCGTTGGCAAGCCGGTTGCAGCGTCGGTTCAGCTCCCGGTAAGTAAAGCGTAAATGGCGGTCCACGATCGCCAGACGGTCACCCGAAATCATCTCCCGTTTGGTAACCCAGTACCCCAACCCCTGATCCATAACAACCTCGCTAACGTTCTCATTAATATGGAGTGGACAAAACGCGGACAGTGTGCAGAGCCGGAAAAGGGTAACAAGTACTATCGCGTTCGGCAAATTCGCCAGGCTGTCGTCGTTGCCGTCGCGTCGAATTCGGGTCGGTATGCACCCTATAATGCCCGCACCTCGAACCTGCGGGATACCCATGCTACCGAGTTGGCAGTACCCGTTGCGCGCCGGTTTCGGGGTTGCGCTGACGCTTGCGACCTGGATCGCGCTGCGCCCGATCACCGCCGAGGAGTGGTTTTCGGGACAGGACAAACTGCTGCATATGGCCGCTTACGTCAGCTTTTACCTGTGGGGTGGCGTGTCGTTTCCCGACGCGAGATGGCGGCTGCCGGCAGCGCTGCTGGCCTATGGTGTCGCGATCGAATGGTTGCAGTCCCTGACGCCCTACCGAACCATGTCCTTGGCTGACGTGGTGGCCAATGCGCTGGGGCTCGTGCTGGGCGCCGCGCTGCTGCGGGTGGCACGGCAGCGGTGGCCGGCGTGGTCGCTGGTCGAACAGCGGAGTGAAAGGCGATGTCGATAAACTGGAATCACACTCTGGCGGCGGTCTGGCGTCCCCATGCCGCCGGTCTCCGCGCAGTGCGCCGGCTCGATCCGATCCGCCTCGACGACCTGCTCGGCATCGATGCACAAAAGGGCGATCTGGTGCGCAACACCGAAGACTTTCTCGCCGGTCGACCGGCGCGCAATGCGCTGCTGTGGGGCAGTCGTGGGACCGGAAAATCGTCGCTCGTCAAGGCGCTGCTGAATGATTATGCCGCCGAGGGTCTGCGCGTAATCGAGATCGACAAGGCCGATCTTGCCGATCTGCCGGACGTGGTCGACGGGATCCACGAGCTGCCTCAGCGCTTTATCGTGTTCTGCGACGATCTCTCCTTCGAGGCCGACGAAACCCTCTACAAGCACCTCAAGAGTGTGCTGGAAGGCTCCATCGAGCTGCCGCCGGAAAACGTGCTGGTCTATGCCACGTCGAATCGGCGCCATCTGGTGGCCGAGCCGACGTCGGACAATCAGGGTGTAGCGATCGTCGCGGGCGAGCTGCATTACGGTGACGCGATCGAGGAAAAACTGTCCCTGGCCGACCGCTTTGGACTCTGGCTCTCCTTTTATCCCAACAGCCAGGAACAGTATCTCGCCATCGTGGATCATCTGTGTGGCGACGACGGTGGGGACCGTGCCGGGCTGCACCTGGCGGCGCGCCAGTTCGCGATGACACGGGCATCGCGCAGCGGGCGCACCGCGCGCCAGTTCGCGAACGCCTGGCGCAATCGCAGCGCCCCGGCGCAAGCCTGACGAGCGTTGCGGTCAGGCTTGCGCGCCCCGGCGCCCCTGTTCCAGGCCGAGGCGCAGATTGGCGGGATGGATGGCGTTGCGTCCGCACAGGGACAGCAGGATATCGAGGAGCTCGTCCCAGGGCGACGCGTCGCGCACCCCCTTGATGGCGCGATCAACGCCCGCCAGCTGGCGCAGCAGCAGATTGATTTGCGCCGGGCGGATGCGCCGGGCGATATCGCGCAGCAGATCCTTGCGGCTGTCCCACACCCTGGCGTCCCGGAAAATCTGCTCCTGTTGCGCGCGCCCGGCGCCGTGCAGCCGCGCGATGATCAGCGCATCCCGCGCCAGCGCCCAGAGCACCACGGCCGGTTCCACCCCCTCCGCGTGGAGGCCGCGCAGCGAGCGGCAGGCGGCCTGGGTGTTACCCGCCAGCGCCTGGTCGGCGAGCTTGAAGATGTTGAAGCGCGCTGAATCCGCCACCGCGGTGGATATGGCATCCGCGTCGAGTTCCCCCGCGGGCGCGAGCAGCCGCAGTTTCTCGATTTCCTGCGCGGCGGCGAGCAGATTGCCCTCGACCCGCTCCGCCAGCAGTTCCGCCGCGGGGCGACTCACGGCGAGACCCGCGTGACGCAGCCGCGTGGTGATCCATTGTGGGAGCCCGGCGCGGTCGACCGGCCAGATCTGGAGCTGTGCTCCGGTCTGGGCCAGGGCCTTGACCCAGACGGAACCTTGCGCACTGCGATCCAGTTTGGGGGCGATCACCAGCAGCAGCAGTTCGTCGCCGGCAAGGCGGCACAGCTCGACCAGTGCCTTGCTGCCCTGCTCTCCCGGCTTGGCGGTGGCGAGGCGGATCTCCAGGATCTTGCGCTCGGCGAACAATGAACGCGCGCCGGCCTCGGCCAGCAGGGCGTTCCAATCGAACTGACGGCCATCGGCGTGGTGGACCTGACGTTCGGTAAAACCACGCGCGCGCGCGGCCGCACGAATCCGGTCCGCGCTTTCCTGCATCAGCAGCGGCTCGTCACCGCTCAGCAGATAGGCGGACGCCAGACTGGCGTCGAGATGGGCTTCCAGGGCTTCAGGGAGCAGCTGCATCGCCGGCAACGCGCGGCCCGACCCGCTGCAGGTGGTTGATCAGCTGGCGCACCAGGCTGGCACGCATCTCCCGGCGCAGCAGCCGGGCTTCGTCGTCGGTGGCAAGGACGTTGTTCTCGTCGTACTCGAATATGCGCTCGTCGCTGACCGTGGTGGGCGGGATCACTTCGGTACCATCCGCGGCGAGCACCGTGAATTTCAGTTCTTCGATGAGCTCACGCTCGGAGATACGGGCCTGGCCGCTGATGGTTGCGGTACGCCGTTTCGAGCGCTGGTCCAGGAATACCAGGCTGTACTGCGCTTCCTTGGCGCTGGCTTGCAGATCGATATCGAGCGCCAGCAAATTGCGCTCCAGTTCGCTCCTCAGTTCGTTATCGATCGGGCGCCCACCGATGTGGAGGCTGTCGATATTCTGAGGGGCGTCGCCCTGGCCGCGCAGATGCCAGCCGCAGCCGCTGCCCGTCAACGTCACCAGCAACGCCAGCAGCCAGATGCGAGACGCCGTGCCCGGGCGTTGGCGGGGCACGAAAAGAGGACCTGGGATCATGGCGTGGTTCCGGTTGATGGGCGGCGGGAAGCGGTCAGTCGGTGACGATGTTCACCAGCCGCTGCGGCACCAGGATCACTTTACGAAGGGTTTTCCCGACGGTAAAGCGCTGTACATTCGGGTCGGACAGCGCGCGGGCCTGAATGCTGTCGCGATCCGCGTGGGCGGCGACCCGCAATTGCGCACGGACCTTGCCGTTCACCTGCACGGCCAGGGTTATCTCATCGAGCTGGAGCGCGGCGGGATCGGCGGTGGGCCAATGCGCGTCCACGATGGGTTCCCCATGGCCGAGATGCGCCCACAGCGCCTGGGTGATATGGGGCACGACGGGCGCGAGCAGCAAGACCGCCGCTTCCAGCGCTTCCCGTTCGGCGGCCAGCGCCGACGGCGCCTGCGGATCGAGCCGGGTTGTTTCGTTCAGGAGCTCCATCACCGCGGCGATGGCGGTATTGAAGGTCTGGCGGCGGCCGTAATCGTCGCTGACCTTGGCGATGGTGGCGTGCGTCTTGCGGTGCAGCGCGGCTGCCGTTCCGGTCAGGGTGGTGGCGTCGAGCGCCGCGCAGTCTCCGCGACCCAGATGGGTGTGAACGGCTTTCCACAATCGGCGCAGAAAACGATACGCGCCCGCAACGCCTTCGTCCGACCACTCCAGGGTCTGCTCGGGTGGCGCCGCGAACATGGTGAACAGACGCACGGTGTCGGCGCCGTAGCGGTCGATCAGCGCCTGGGGGTCGACCGTGTTGCCCTTGGATTTCGACATCTTGCTGCCGTCTTTCAGCACCATGCCCTGACACAGCAGCCGTGTGAACGGCTCGTCGCTGGCCAGCAGGCCTTCGTCCCGCATCAGTTTGTGGAAGAAGCGCGCATACAGCAGGTGCAGGATGGCGTGTTCGATACCGCCCACATAGTGATCCACCGGCAGCCAGTAGTTGGCGGCAGCGGGGTCGAGCATGCCGCCATCGTAATCCGGGCAGGTGAAGCGGGCGTAATACCAGGACGACTCCATGAAGGTGTCGAAGGTGTCGGTCTCCCGGATCAGGGGCGTGCCGTCGAGTGTGGTCTGGCGCCAGCTCGGGTCGGCCTTGATGGGCGAGTGGACGCCGTCCATGACCACGTCTTCCGGCAGCAGCACCGGCAGCCGCTCGGCGGGCACGGGTATCACCTGCTCATCGCCGTCGTAGAGCATGGGGATGGGCGCGCCCCAGTAGCGTTGCCGCGAGACGCCCCAGTCGCGCAGGCGGAAATTGGTGGTCACCTTGCCGCGGCCCCGGTCGACCAGGGCCTGGGCGATGGCCTCGAACGCGGCATCGAACTCCAGCCCGTCGAAGGCGCCGGAATTCACCAGCCGGCCCTTGTCCACAAACGCGCCCTGCGCGATGTCGCAGGGACTGCCGTCCGCCGGCGCGATGACCTGGACAATGGACAACCGGTACTGAACGGCAAACTCCCAGTCGCGCTGGTCGTGCGCCGGCACCGCCATCACCGCCCCGGTGCCGTAATCCATCAGCACATAGTTGGCGATCCACACCGGCAGTGGCGCGCCGGTGAGCGGATGCACGGCTTTGAGTCCGGTGTCCCTGCCGCGCTTGGTCATGGTCGCCAGGTCGGCTTCGGCGACCGATTGCTGGCGGCACTCGGCAATGAAGTCTGCGAGATCGGGATCGCCTTCGGCCAGTGCCCCGGCGATGGGATGCTCCGCCGCCAGACTGAGGTAGGTGACTCCCATCAGGGTGTCGGGGCGGGTGGTGTAGACCTCGAACCCGGTATTGCCCGCGACCGCTTCGGCGAGGTCGAAGTGAATGGTCACGCCGCGACTCTTGCCGATCCAGTTGCGCTGCATGGTGCGCACCTGTTCCGGCCAGCCATCGAGCTGGTCCAGATCCCGCAACAGCTCCTCTGCGTAGGCGGTGATGCGGATGAACCACTGCGGAATTTCGCGCCGCTGCACCGGGGTATCGCAGCGCCAGCAGCAGCCGTCGATGACCTGCTCGTTGGCCAGCACGGTCTGGTCGTTGGGACACCAGTTCACGGCGCTGACCTTGTTGTAGACCAGACCTTTTTCGTACAGGCGGGTGAAGAACCACTGCTCCCAGCGGTAGTAATCGGGTTTGCAGGTGGCCAGTTCGCGATCCCAGTCGTAACCGAAACCCAGGGCCTTGAGCTGCGCCTTCATGTACCGGATATTGGCGTAGGTCCAGGCCGCGGGCGCGGTATTGTTTTGCAGCGCGGCGTTTTCCGCGGGCAGCCCGAACGCATCCCAGCCCATGGGTTGCAGCACATTCTTGCCCAGCATGCGCTGGTAACGGCTGATGACATCGGCGATGGAATAGTTGCGCACATGCCCCATGTGCAGCTTGCCGCTGGGGTAGGGAAACATGGCGAGGCAGTAGTATTTTTCCCGGCCCGGGTCCGCCTTGACGGCAAAGGTGCGGTTGGTTTCCCACGCCTTCTGTACCTGCGACTCGATACGTTCGGGGTGATACTGGTCGTCCATCGGATGCTGTTCCAGCTGGCGGCGAGCCACCGCGAAAGCGCGGGATTATAGGGGAAAGGCGCGGGCCGACCTAGCGCAGTGCCGCGCGCGCGCGGCGCCGCCGGGGCGCCAGGGCGGCCGTCAGCAGTGCCGCGCAGAACAGAACCACCGGGGTTGACCCGTGCCGGCTGAAGGGCGTCGTGCCGGTGCGCGGCAGCACGGAGGTGCGCAGGATGCCGGGGACGAACTGGGGCAGGCTGGCGATGATTCGACCGCGGCTGTCCACGGCGGCAGTGATGCCGTCGTTGGTGGCGCGCAGCAGGGGTTTACCGGTTTCGATGGCGCGCAGACGCGCCATTTGCAAATGCTGGTGGGGACCAATGGACGCGCCGAACCAGGTGTCGTTGCTGACCGTGACCAGCAGATTCGCGTCGCGAGCGGAGCTGGCCACCAGCTCCGGGTAAACGATTTCGTAACAGATGGCGGTGGCGATGCGCAGCGCGCCCAGCGTGATCGGCGGCTGGTCTTCGGGGGCGCGGCTGAAGTTCGACATGGGCAGATCGAAGAAGGCGATGGTGCCGCGCAACCAGGACTCCAGGGGCACATATTCGCCAAAGGGTACCAGCCGGCGTTTGTGGTAGGTGCCGGCCGCCGTACCCAGCCCCATGAAACCGTTGTAGTAGACGTCTTCGGCGGCGGCGATCGGCAGGCCCAGCAGCAGGCCCATGCGCTGTTCGCGGGCCCAGGCGTCTTCGCGGTCCAGAAACGGTTGCACTTCATGACGAAAGCGCGGGATCGCGGTTTCGGGCCAGATCACCAGATCCTGCCCCGCCAGCTCGCGGTTGGTGGCGGTGAAGTTGGCGAGAATCGCGCCATCGGCAGCGTCATCCCACTTCATGGCCAGGGATTGCGCCGGCTGCACCAGCGCCGCGGCGAGCGCGGTCGTGCCGGGCTCGGTCCAGGTACGCTCGTGCAGCAACCAGCCGCCGATCCAGACGATACCCGCTGCCAGTGTGCTTGCGGCCAGGGTATTGGCGGTGGCGCGGTTGGCCAACGCCGCGAGCGTTGTCCCGGTAAGCGCCACCGCGAAGCTCATGCCGAGCACGCCGGTCACGGGTGCCCAGCCCACCAGCCAGGTATCGAGCGACGGGTATCCCAGGTAGAGCCAGGGAAAGCCGGTGAGGAACCACCCGCGCAGCCACTCGCCGAGCACCCATAAAGCGGGAAAGCCCAGCAGTGCGGTTCCGGGTCGCCGGAGATTCAGATAACCGCACAAGGTGAACGGAAGCGCGAACAGTGATGCCATGCCCAAGGTGAAAAGGCCTGTCAGCAGCGCGGCGAGCGGCGCGGAGGCGGCACCATAGGTATGGATGCTGACGTAGATCCAGGAGGTGCCGGTAGCGTAGAGGCCAACACCGAACCACCAGGCCAGCGCGAAGGCGGTGCGCGGGGCGGCATCGGTGAGCAGCAGGCACAGGATCCCCGCGGCCAGGGGCGCCAGCGGCCACAGCCCGTAGGGGGCGAAAGCGAGCGGCAGCAATGCGCCGGTCAGCGCGGCAGCGGCATGAAACACGAGGGGCGCGCGGCGGGTAGCGGGCATGGGTCAGTGGTCGGCGACCGGCGCCACGCGGAGCTGATGAACCTGACGTTCGTCCCCGGCAATCACGGTAAAGACCAGTCCGTCCAGGGTGATGCAACCCCCCACTTCCGGAAGCCGCCCAAAGGCACTGGTCACGAGACCGCCGATGGTGTCGAACTCGTCGTCGCGCAGTGCGACGTGAAAATGGTCGTTGAAGTCCTCGATCGGGGTCAGCCCGGCCACCAGAAAGCTGCCGTCGGGCGCACGGCAGATCGCGCAGTCGGGCTCCCGGTCCTTCTCGTCGGCGATGTCGCCGACGATCTCCTCGAGGATGTCTTCGATGGTGATCAGACCCGCGACGCCGCCGTATTCGTCGACCACCACCGCCATGTGGTAGCGCTGTTCGCGGAATTCGCGCAGCAGAATGTCGAGGCGCTTGGTTTCGGGAACTATGGTGGCGGGCCGGACGATGTCGGCAAGGCGGAAGGTGTCGCGGCCGGCGAGCATCAGCGGCAGCAGATCCTTGGCCAACAGGATGCCGCGGATATCGTCCAGGGATTCGCCCACCACGGGATAGCGGGAGTGCTTGGCGTCAACGACGCGCTGCAGAACTTCTTCGAGATTCATCCCGGCTTCGATCACGACCATCTGGGATGGCGGCACCATGATTTCGTGCGCCTGCAGACTGGATACCAGAAACGCGCCCCGGATGATGTCGAGCGACTGACTGTCGAGCAGATTGTCGTCGCGCGCGGTTTCCAGGATGTCGGCGAGATCCTGCCGCGAGCGCAGGCGGGGGGCGAAAAACCGGACCAGACGTTTCAGCCAGGCGCGTCTACTGGGTGGTTCGGCGGTCATGACGGGTTGACAGCGAGCGCCGGCGCCACTGCGTAGGGCGGTGGAAAATGCAGGCCGACGAGGATTTCGGTTTCCAGGGCTTCCATGCGGTCGGCTTCGGCGTCGTCCTGGTGGTCATGGCCGAGCAGGTGCAGGGTGCCGTGGACGACCATGTGCGCCCAGTGCGCGTCCGCCGCCTTGCGCTGGTCCGCCGCCTCGCGCGCGACCACCGGTGCGCAGATCACGATATCGCCCAGCAGCGGTAGCTCTACCCATTCCGGCAGGTCGGCGGGAAAGGAAAGGACATTGGTGGCGTGGGGGCGGGTGGCGCGGGGGCGGGTTGCGCGAGATCGCGTGGCTGGGTGCGCGGACGGCTCCCGCAGCCGGTAGCGGGCATAGAGTTCGCTGCCCTCGGCTTCGCCGACGATACGGATCGCGACCTGCGCGTCGGAGCGCCCGAGATGGCGCAGGGCCGCCCGCAGCCAGCGCCGCAGACTCGCCGGGGCGGGAACGGCTGCGCCGCTGTCGCAGGCGTTGTCGATCGCGATCCGGATGCTCATGACTCATGCGGGCCGACCGTGCGGTCGTGCGTTTCGTAGGCCTCGACGATGCGCTGTACCAGCGGATGGCGCACCACGTCCTTGGCGACGAAGTGCGTGAAGGAAATCTCCTCGACGCCTGAGAGAACCTCGATTGCGTGGAGGAGTCCGGACCGGGTCCCGCGCGGCAGGTCGATCTGGGTGGTGTCGCCGGTGATCACCGCGGTGGCGCCAAAGCCGAGTCGGGTGAGGAACATCTTCATCTGCTCGCAAGTGGTGTTCTGGCTTTCGTCGAGAATGATGAAGGCGTTGTTCAGCGTGCGTCCCCGCATGTAGGCGAGGGGCGCGACCTCGATAATCTGGCGCTCCATCAATTTGCCGACGATTTCCACGCCCAGCATTTCGTAGAGGGCGTCGTAGAGGGGGCGCAGGTAGGGATCGACCTTCTGGGCCAGATCGCCGGGCAGGAAGCCGAGTTTTTCGCCGGCCTCGACCGCTGGCCGCACCAGCACGATGCGTTCCACTTCCGAGCGCAGGTAGGCTTCCACCGCGCAGGCCACGGCGAGGTAGGTCTTGCCGGTGCCCGCCGGACCGATGCCGAAGCTGATATCGTGCGTCTGGATGGCGCGGACATAATTCTGCTGGTTGACCCCGCGCGGATGGACACTGCCTTTCTTGGTGCGAACGACGCTGAAACCCGTGACATTGTCGCCAACATCGGCGGTCTGTTTGTGCATGCGATGCTCCATGTCCGACTGTTGCAGGAATACATTGATCTTGGCGGGTGTCAGAACCCGGTCGCGGGCGGTCTCCTGATAGAGCTGGCGTACCAATGCCAACGCCGCGCGGGCGCGGGCATCGTCGCCGTAAAAGGCGAACACATTGCCGCGGTTGCGGATTTCGATATTGAGGCGCGCTTCAATCTGGTGAATGTTTTCGTCGAATTGGCCGCAAAGGCTCGCGAGACGGCGCGTGTCGTTGGGTTCCAGGGTGAGCGTCTGTACTGCCGCTAAGGTGTTCAAACGGTTTACTGCGACGCCTGTCGGGGGGTCCGGGCCAAGAATAGCGACTTTGACGGGCGTGGGGAATAGGGGCGCAAGATTATCCGCAATGGCGGAGCCTGCCGGGGTTGGATCGGCTGCCGGGCTCAGGATCCGGCCAGCTCGCCGCGCAGCGAGTTGGGCAGGGCTTCCGTTATTCGCACCGGCACAAAGGTGCCGATGAGGTTGTGCCCGGCCGCCGCGATATTCACCACCCGGTTGTTCTCCGTGCGGCCTTGCAGCGCCCCGGGATCCTTGCGGGACAGACCGCTGACCAGTACCCGATGGGTCTGGCCGAGCATGCCCTGACTGATGGCCGCCGCCTGCCGGTTGATGCGGTGCTGGAGGGTCTGCAAACGCTGTTTCTTGATTTCGTCCGGCGTATCGTCGGGCAGGCTGGCCGCCGGCGTACCCGGGCGGCGGCTGTAAACGAAGCTGAACGACTGGTCGAAAGCGATTTCTTCGATCAACTGCATCGTGCGGGCGAAATCGTCCTCGGTTTCGCCGGGAAAGCCGACAATGAAGTCCGATGAAATGCTGATCTCCGGGCGCAAGGCACGCAGGCGGCGAATCTTCGATTTGTATTCCAATACCGTGTGGCCGCGTTTCATCGCGCTCAGGATGCGATCCGAGCCGCTCTGCACCGGCAGGTGCACATGGCTGACCAGTTCAGGGACTTGCGCGTAGACGTCGATCAGCGCCTGGGAAAACTCCACCGGATGGGAGGTGGTGTAGCGAATCCGGTCGATGCCCTCGATGCGCGCCACCGCGACGATCAGTTCGGCGAGATCGCTGGTACCGCCCGTCGGCAGGGTGCCGCGATAGGCGTTGACGTTCTGGCCCAGCAGGTTCACCTCGCGCACTCCCTGTTCGGCCAGTTGCGTGACCTCGGTGAGCACGTCCAGCACCGGTCGGCTCACCTCCTCGCCCCGGGTATAGGGCACCACGCAGAAGGAGCAGTATTTGGAGCAACCCTCCATGACCGAGACATGAGCGCTCACGCCATCGGCGACCGGGCGCGGCAGGTGATCGAATTTCTCGATTTCGGGAAAGCTGATATCCACCACCACGGTCCCGTCGGACTGGCGGTGCTGCCGGATCATCTCCGGCAGCCGGTGCAGGGTCTGGGGTCCGAACACCAGATCGACATGGGGCGCGCGGCGGGCAATGGTCGCGCCCTCCTGGCTGGCCACACAGCCGCCGACGCCGATGATCAGGTCGGGGTTGCGTTCCTTCAGGTGCTTCCAGCGTCCCAGCTGGTGAAAGACCTTCTCCTGCGCCTTTTCGCGAATGGAGCAGGTATTGAGCAACAGCACATCGGCTTCGGCCGGATCGTCGGTGGCAATCAGGTCGTGGCTGTCGCCGAGCAGATCGCGCATCCGCGCGGAGTCGTACTCGTTCATCTGACAGCCCTGGGTGACGATGTGGAGCTTGCGCTCCCCGGTCTTGGTCATGGTGTGCAGGCGGCGTGCGGGCGAGACGCCGAATTATAGCCCATGGGGTGCGCCGCCCGCGCCTTGGAAAGTGCCTTGAAAAGCCGGGTCGGGGGCCTCACTGTGGTATCCTGTTCCCGGTAACCGCCAGAGCCGCTCGGCATGACCAACGATCCCATCTACAAGATCATCTTCGTCAATCAGGGCCAGGTGTACGAGGTTTACGCCCGTTACGTCTATCAGAGCGACCTCATGGGCTTCATCGAGATCGAGGAGTTCGTGTTCGGCGAAAAATCCCAGCTGATCGTCGATCCGGCTGAAGAAAAGCTCAAGACCGAGTTCTCCGAGGTCAAACGCAGCTTCATTCCCATGCATTCCATCGTGCGCATCGACGAAGTCGAGAAAGAAGGTGTGTGCAAGGTCAGCGATGCGCGCGGCAGCAATGTGATGGCGTTTCCCGGCGCACCGGTCGTATCGAGCCGGACCACCAAAGGCGATTCCTGACCCCCAGACCCCGGCCGGTAGCGGTAAGCGCGGAAAGGATCGCCAACTCCTGAGCCTGGAGTTGAACATGAAAATCGGCGCGGCAATCTTCGTTCTGGCGGTGTTGTACCTCTTTTATCCCAGCTACGAGTTGCAAATGCGCGCCTCGGCTGGCGACAACTGGACCACCTCCGGCGGCACCATCTGGTCGCACGACCAGTGTCGTAAACAGGGGCGAGCGGTGCGTGAGGCGCAATGGCGCTGCCTGCAGAACAACCCCTGGCACCTGTTGTTCCGGACCTCCACGCGCTACGACCCCGAGATTCGCGATAGCCAGGATGCGTTGTCGGGCGACGCGGGCGAATAGTCGAATCTGGTGCCACGCAGCGCCATGCCAACCCGCTCTGGCCGAGTGATCGGCATTTACGTCGCCGCTGCCCGGGGCGCATTGCCCGGCGCCGTCGAGGCGGTGGCGGCGCTGGCCGGCGTGGGTCTCGCGGGGGATCGCTACGCCGTGGGGGCCGGCACCTGGTCCAGTTGGCCGGGCACGGGGCGAGCGGTGACCCTGATCGCTGCCGAAGTGCTGGATTCCCTGCCCGAACCCTGGCGACTCAGTGCCGCCGAGGCGAGACGCAACCTGCTCACCCGTGGCATCGATCTCAATGCCCTGGTAGGGCGGGAGTTTCGTATCGGCGGCGCGCGGTTGCGGGGCCAGCGGCTGTGCGAACCCTGCCGCCATCTCGAAGAGCTCGCCCGGGCGGGTGTCGCCGCCAAGCTGGTCGGACGCGGCGGGCTGCGCGCGGATGTCCTTGCGAGCGGCTTGATCCGCTGCGGCGATACGCTTGAAATTCTGCCGTTGCGCACACCATGATGCGGCTACCAAAGCGGGGAGCGGCGCGAGCATGGGTGAAGCACAAACCGGAATGATTGCGGGGTCCTGTCTCTGCGGCCAGGTCGCGTTCCAGGTCTGGGGACCGTTTGCGCGCTTTGTGCTCTGCCACTGTTCGCGCTGCCGCAAGGCGAGTGCTTCGGCCCACGCCGCCAATCTGTTCACCGGCCCCGACCATATCCATTGGCTGCGTGGGCGCGAGGTGATCAGGCGCTATCAGATTCCCGAGGCCCGCAGTTTCTCCAAATGCTTCTGTACTCACTGCGGCTCGGCGCTGCCCTATGTCAGCCGCAGCGGCGAGTACCTGATCGTCCCCGCGGGAGTGCTCGACGGGGATCCCGGGGTGGTGCCGGATAGGCAGATATTCTGGGACAGCCGGGCGTGCTGGTATGAGGCAGGGCTTGCCGCGCCACGGTTTGCCGAGTATCCGCCGGCAGCGGACTGACGGGATGTCCTGCGCGGGTGTCCGAACCCTGGATCGACTTCGCCGCGACACCCGCGGTCACAGGCTGCACTCAGGGCCAGTGGGCCAGCATGTCGCGGAGGACGTCGATAAAGGCCAGCGGCTGGTCGAGAAACACATGGTGGGCGGCGCCGGGGATAGCGGTGAAAGGCGATCCCCGTGGGGCCACATACTGAAGATAATCGATGACTTCCTGAGTAATGATGGCGCTCAGGGTGCCCGAGATCATGCCGAAGCCGGTCGCGAGATTGAGCAGGGCGTCGGTCTGGTCTTCAAAGCGGAAATTGTCGAGCAGCGCCGGATCGGCTTTGAGCGTCCAGCCGTCTTCCACCTCCCGCACCGAATGTCGGGCGATATAGTCGATCAGAAACTGATTCGGGCAGCGCTGGGGCGGAATGACACGGAAAGCGGCGCTGGCACTGGCGGCGTCGGGATGGATCGCGTGGGGTAAAAACCCCGTGGTGCTGCGCGTGCGGCCCTCCCCGGGCAGCGGGATCAGCTTGGCATCCACGGAGATCATGGCCTTGACCCGGTCCGGGAAACGCGCCGCCGTGCGCAGCGCGATGCCGCCGCCAAAACTGTGCCCCACCACGACCATCGGCGCGCCGATGCCGGCAGCCTCCGCCACCGCGATGACCTCGGCGGCGAAAGTGTCCAGGTCATAGTATTCACGGTGGCCGCTGTCGCCCGCGCCGGAGCAGTCGAGTGCTGCCACCCGGTAGTCCGCGGCAAACGCGGGAGCGATGAAATCCCACCAGTGACTGTGGGCGTTGAAGCCGTGGATCAGCAGTAGCCCGGGTTTCCCAGGGTTGCCCCAGCACCGGTAGGCGATGGGGCAGTCCTGTACCCTGACGCAGCCGGTCTCTCCCGGCTGGGCGATGGCATCGGTGAACCAGGCGGGAAGCTGGTCGCTCATGCGTTTTCCGCGTTTGGTGGTGGCGGGGGATCAGAGCAGCAGCTGCCAGGCGTACCAGCCCATGAGCACCACCTGGACGAAAAACAGGCTTCCGCGCACCAGCACCATCGGCAGATTTGCGGAGATCATGTGGACCACCGATTGGGCGATCCGCGCGTAGAGC
Organism: Porticoccaceae bacterium; assembly: GCA_050250395.1. Lineage (GTDB taxonomy): Bacteria > Pseudomonadota > Gammaproteobacteria > Pseudomonadales > Porticoccaceae > JAGPUQ01. The sequence continues at coordinate 14,883 of JBFWOQ010000014.1, read as the reverse complement.
ACGCACATGGCGGTGCTCTCCATGATCCCGAGTTGCTGGGAAAACCCGGCCGCCGCCACCAGTGCGGCGAATACCGGCAGGTTTTCCAGGCAATTGAGATGCGCACGCGTTACGCGCTGCCCAAACCCGGGCAGATCCTCGCCGGTGGCGGAAAACTTGTTCATGGGTATTTTGGCGCCGCCGACGGAGTTGAGCACCCGGTTGGTGGTCATGATCAACATCAGGACGAGTGTCCAGCCGGCGAAACCGACGAGTGCGTATAAAGCCGGGTTTGAGGCGAGGTTCATGGTATTTTCCCTTAGGGTTGTTATTGGAGCTCAGATGTTACGCGCGGGAAAGGGTGGGGTAAATGTCCGATTTGACAAATGAAATCGCCGCCGGCACGGCGGCATGGCAGGAGCTGCCGCTGTTTCCACTTCAGCGCACGGTATTTCCCGGGGTGACCATCCCGATGCGGATTTTCGAGCAGCGCTATCTGCGTCTGGTGCGCGAATCCCTGGCGGCGGCCAAGCCCTTTGCCGTGGTGCCGATTCTGTCGGGACGGGAAGTGGGCGCCACGCCAGTGATCGCCGAGCGCGGCACCCTGGTGACCATCGCCGACTGGTCGCAACTGCCCACCGGCCTGCTCGGCATCGAGATTCGCGGTGAACAGCGCCTCCGGGTCGGTGCGACCCGGGTCGCGGCCGATGGCCTGATGCTGGGCGAAGTCCTGCTCGATGCGCCGGACCCAGTCGTTCCGCTGGCCGGAGACGACAGTGATCTGGTGGCGCTGCTGGGCGATCTGGCCCGGCACTTCGGGGTTGCGGAGCGCTATGTCAATGACAGCCTCGATGGCATCACTCTCGCCTGGCGGCTGGCGGATCTGCTGCCCGTCGCCCTGGAGCGCAAGATCGCCCTGCTGGGGATGGCCGATCCGCTGGTGCGACTCATCGAGGTGCGCAGCTGGGTGATCGAGCTGTCACAGCGCTGAGTGGCGCGCGCCGGCTCCGCTGGTGGTCGGAACTATTCCCGGCCTTTGAGCATCCGCAGCGGGTTGTAAGTGAGCACTTCCTCGCCGTCCTGGTTGAGTACGCGATTGAAGGTGCGCACCAGGCCGCGATTGCCCTTGCTGGTCTGGCGGACCTCCGTCACTTCCACCTCGACGTGAATGGTGTCGCCGGCGAAGCAGGGCCGTTTCATGTCCAGCTCCATGTTGAGAAACGCCATGCCGGTGCCCTGCATGGTCGGGAGCAGCAGTCCCTCGGCGAAGCTGTAAACCAGCGCGCCGGGCGCGAAGGGGCGCTTGATGACCGATTTTTCGCGCAGGAATTCGCGGTCCGTGAACACCACTTCGTGCAGCCCCACCAGATTGACGAAGCTGGCGATGTCGGCTTCCAGCACGGTGCGGCCCCAGGACTTGAAGCGGTCGCCCACGGTCAGATCCTGCCAGTAAAATCCGGCGCCCAGTTGTTTCATGTGATGGATCTCGGCTAATGACGGTGGCGTGATGGTGCGGTAATCCCGCGGGCGTCGCAATTGCGGCCCGGGCCAGTGGCGCTCTGTATAATGAAAGTCGTAACGCAAACAGCGGGTGGCGGCTCGCGGAGAGAGTGATGGACATTGTTTCCTATATGCAGGACCTCGGGCGACGCGCGCGGCGGGCGGCACGCGAGTTGGCAAGTGCCGGCACGGATCGGAAGAACGTAGCCCTGGCGGCGATTGCCGAAGCCCTGGATCGCGGCCGTGGCGAACTGGCGGCCGCCAATGCGAACGACCTGGCAGCGGGACGCGCGGCGGGACTCGATACCGCTCAACTCGACCGCCTCACGCTCACGCCGGCCCGCATCGACGCCATGATCGAGGGGCTGCGCCAGGTGGCTGCCCTCGCCGATCCGGTGGGTGAGATCACCGACCTCAGGTATCGGCCCAGTGGTATCCAGGTGGGCCGGATGCGGGTGCCGCTCGGCGTGATCGGCATCATCTACGAGTCCCGGCCCAATGTGACGGTGGATGCCGCCAGCCTCTGCCTCAAGGCGGGCAACGCCTGCATTCTGCGCGGCGGCAGCGAGGCTATTCATTCCAACGGCGCCATCGCCGCCTGCATTCGGGACGGTCTGGCGGCGACCGGCCTGCCGGCGGCAGCGGTTCAGGTGGTGGACACCACGGATCGCGCGGCGGTGGGTGAGCTCATCACCATGCCCGAATATGTGGATGTGATCGTGCCGCGGGGCGGCAAGAGCCTGATCGAACGCATCAGCGCCGAGGCGCGGGTGCCGGTGATCAAGCACCTCGACGGCGTCTGTCATGTCTACATCGACGATCGCGCCGACCTCGACAAGGCGTTGGCGGTCGCGGTCAACGCCAAGACCCATCGCTACGGCGTCTGCAACGCGATGGAAACCCTGCTGGTCGCGGAGCCGGTGGCGGCGGCGATCCTGCCGCGCCTGGCGACCGCCTACCGCGAGCACGGCGTCGAACTGCGCGGCTGTGACCGCACCTGCGCGATCGTCGCCGACTGTCGGCCGGCGACGGAGGCCGACTGGTATGCGGAATATCTGGCGCCGGTGCTGGCGGTACGGGTGGTGGCCGGCATCGACGCCGCCATCGAGCACATCGCTACCTACGGGTCGCAGCACACGGACGCCATCGTCACCGAGGACTACAGCCGGGCGCGGCGCTTTATGCGAGAAGTCGATTCCAGTTCGGTGATGGTCAATGCCTCTACCCGGTTTGCCGATGGCTTCGAATACGGATTGGGTGCCGAGATCGGCATTTCCACCGACAAGCTCCACGCCCGCGGTCCGGTCGGACTGGAAGGTCTCACCAGTCAGAAGTTCGTGGTGCTGGGCGACGGTCACGTGCGCGCTTGAACTGGGATGCGGTCGGGGTTTTCGGCGGCACCTTCGACCCGGTGCATATCGGGCATCTGCGCACCGCGCTGGAGTTGCGTGAAACTCTGGGCTTGCAGCGGATGCTGCTGATTCCGAGTGCGCGCCCGCCCCACCGGGAGCAGCCGGGTGTCAGCGCCGACGACCGGTTGGCGATGCTGACCGCCGCCATCGGCGACGAACCCGGCCTGGTTGCCGATGGCCGCGAACTCGATCGCAGCGGCCCGTCCTATACGATCGACACGCTCGCCGAACTCCGCGCCGAGGTGGGTCCCGCCACGGCTTTGTGCCTGTGTGTGGGCATGGACTCCCTGGTGACCCTTGCCACCTGGCGGCGCTGGCGCGAGCTGACCGATTTCGCGCATCTGGTGGTGGCCGCCCGGCCGGGCTGGCAGCTGCCGTCGCGGGGCGAGGTCGCCGACTGGCTGGTGGGGCGGCGCTGCGACGCGGCGTCGCGGCTGCATGACCAGACCGCGGGCCTGGTCCTGATCCAGACCCTGACGCTGTTGCCGGTGTCGGCCACACAGTTGCGCGCCGACCTCGCTGCCGGCCGCTCGACCCGTTATCTGGTGCCCGATGGAGCGCTGGCCCACATCCGCGCCCATGGTCTGTACCGGCCGCCGGCGCTTATCCCCAAGTCGATCCAGAACGAGCAGGACACGCGATGAATGAAGATCTACCGGCGGTAGTGGTTGCGGCCCTGGAGGACGTCAAGGGGCTGGATATCGTCTGCCTCGACGTGCGCGGTCTCACCGACGTGACCGATACCCTGGTGGTGGCCAGCGGCAACACGACGCGCCAGGTAAAAGCCCTGGCCGAGAATGTCATCGAGCGCTGCCGACTCCTCGGCGTGCGGCCGATCGGTGTCGAGGGCATGGACACCGCGGAATGGGTGCTGGTGGACCTGGGCGATCTGGTGCTGCATGTGATGTTGCCCGCCACCCGGGCGTTTTACGAGCTGGAAAAGCTCTGGTCGTTACGACCGGAAGATCTGAAGCGAGGCGAGGACTGACCGCGCTTGCGCCTGCGACTGCTGGCGGTCGGTACCCGGATGCCCGCCTGGGTCGAGACGGCAGTGCATGACTATGCCCGGCGCCTGCCGCCGGAGCTGGTGCTGGAAGTGGTGGAAATACCGCTCGGTCGCCGTGGCAAGGGGATCGATCCCGCCACGGCAGTCGCGGCGGAAAGCCAGGCGCTGCTGAAAGCCGCGGGTGCGCGCGATACGCTGGTGGCGCTGGATGTCGCCGGGGAGTCCTGGACCACCCCCCGTCTCGCGGCGCAACTGGCGAGCTGGCAGGCGGCTGGCGGCAACTGCTGCCTGCTGGTGGGCGGCCCCGATGGACTGGATCAGGCCTGCCTGCGGCGCGCGCATTTCCGCTGGTCGCTATCGGCGCTGACACTGCCCCATCCGCTGGTCAGGGTGGTGCTTGCCGAACAGCTTTACCGGGCCTGGACCATCAACGCAGGCCATCCGTATCACCGATGAGCCCCGCCGACCGCGTCCTTCGCAATCATCGCGACGAACATTTGCTCTTCGTCGGGCGGCTCGGATTCGCCGTCGTGGTCATGGCACTGTTGCTGGCCACGCTGGTGTGGCGTTACTTCGATTTGCAGATCCGTCGGCACGGCGATTTCGTCACTCTGGCCGAACGCAACCGCATTCATGTGCGGGCGATTCCACCGCCCCGCGGCCTGATCTTCGATCGCAATGGCGTTCTGCTCGCGGACAATCGCCCCGGCTTTACCCTGTCGATCGTTGTTGAGCGCGCGGCCGATCTCGACGCGCTGATGAGTACGCTGGACGGTTTGCTGGATCTTGGCGACGGCGAAATCCGGCGCTTTCGGGAGCTCGCGGCGCGCCGCCGGCCCTACGAGTCGGTGCCGCTGCGCTACAACCTCAGCGAGCTCGAACAAAGTGTCATCGCGGTCAACGAGTACCGCCTGGACGGCGTGGAAATCTCCGCCCAACTGGTCCGTTTCTACCCTCGGGGCGAGCCCTTTGCCCATGTGCTGGGTTATGTGGGGCGCGTCGACGAGCGCGAGCTCAAGGCGCTTGACGCCGCGGCCTACAGCGGCGTTTACCTGATCGGCAAGACGGGATTGGAGCGTTTCTACGAAACCGACCTGCTGGGCCGACCGGGCGCGGAGTACGTCGAGACCAATGCACGCGGTCGCGTGATGCGGGTGCTGGATCGCGTGCCGCCAGTGGCCGGCGCGAATTTGCGGCTGCATCTGGACTCCCGTCTGCAAGAGGCCGCCTATCAAGCCCTCGCGGGCGAGCGCGGCGCCGTCGTTGCCATCGATACCAGGACCGGGGGCGTATTGGCGATGGCGAGCGCACCGTCGTTCGACCCCAACCCTTTCGTTACCGGCATATCGACTGCGGCCTACAAGACGCTTATCGAGTCGCCCGATCGCCCCCTGTTCGATCGCGCGGCGCGGGGGCTGTACCCGCCGGGCTCCACGGTGAAGCCGGTGTTCGCGTTGGCGGCGCTCGACAGCGGGGTCGCCGCGCCCGGGTTTCGGATCTACGACCCTGGCGTTTTTCGTCTCGACAACAGCACGCATGAGTACCGCGACTGGAAGCGGGGCGGCCACGGGATGGTCACGCTCTACGACGCCGTTGTGCAATCCTGCGACACGTTTTTTTATACCGTCGGAACGCGCATGGGCATTGATCGCCTGCACCGTTACGCCACCGCCTTTGGCTTCGGGGCCCCAGCCGGGATCGATCTGCCCAACGAGGCCGGTGGCACCATGCCCTCCCGCGAGTGGAAACGGGGCGCCAGGGGCGTTGCGTGGTACCCGGGCGATACGGTTAACACCAGCATCGGCCAGGGTTTCATGACCGCCACGCCGCTGCAGTTGGCGGTGGCGGCCGCGCGGATCGCGACGCGCGGAGAAGTGCGATCGCCGCGCCTCGGGCGCACACTGGGGCAGTCTGCGGTGACAAATCCCGCTTCGGAGCAGCCCATCGTGGCCACCGCCGCCCACTGGGATCAGGTTATCCAGGCGATGCGGGGGGTAGTAGAGGATCGCCGCGGTACCGCCTATCGCGCGCTTGCCGCGATGGGAGCGATGAGCTACACCATGGCGGGGAAAACCGGTACCGCGCAAGTGGTCGGGGTAAAGCAGAACGCCAAGTACGATCCGCGCCATCTCGCCAAGACCCAGCTCGATCATGCGCTGTTCATCGCTTTCGCTCCGGTCGACTCGCCACGCATAGCGGTGGGGGTGCTGGTGGAGAATGGCGAGCACGGCAGTTCCACGGCGGCGCCGGTCGCGCGACAAGTGATCGATGCCTTCCTGCAACACTATCCGGAGGGCGATGGCCTTGAGTAAACCGGATTTCGATCGTCACTTGCGCGAGCCGGGTACCGCGGTTTACGGGCGGCGCAATCACTGGCTGATTTCCCATGTCGACCCGGTGCTGCTGCTGTTGTCGCTGTTTCTGATGGCAATGGGGCTGCTGGTGCTGTACAGCGCCAGCGGGCGGGATATGGGGCAAGTCCAGCGCCAGATGCTGTACATGGGCGTGGGACTTGTCGCCATGGCGTTCAGCGCGCAAATTCCGCCGCGGACGCTGCAGCGCTGGGCCTGGCTACCCTATGTGATCGGCTGCCTGCTCCTGGTGGGCGTCGACCTGTTCGGCAGCGGCGCCAAGGGTGCGCAGCGCTGGCTCGCGATCGGCCCCCTGCGCTTTCAGCCTTCGGAGCTGCTCAAGATCGCGGTACCCCTGGCGCTGTCTGCGTACCTGGGGTCCCGACTGCTGCCGCCCCGCTTCAAAGACCTGTGTCTGGCAATCGGGGTTCTGCTGGCGCCGTTGCTACTGGTGGCGGCGCAGCCGGATCTGGGCACCGCGGTGCTGATTGGTGCCGGCGGTTGCTTCGTGCTGTTTCTGGCGGGCATCGGGATGCGCTATCTGGCGGTGGCCCTGGGTGCTGTGCTGGCCGGCGCGCCGGCACTGTGGTTCTTTGCGCTCCATGACTACCAGAAAACCCGCATTCTCACGCTGCTGGATCCACAGCAGGACAAACTGGGCGCGGGCTGGAACATCATTCAGGCAACCACCGCCATCGGCTCCGGAGGCCTGACCGGCAAGGGGTGGTTTCAGGGGACTCAGTCCCAACTCGACTTTCTGCCGGAGAGTCACACCGATTTCATCATCGCGGTGTTGTCGGAAGAATTCGGGTTCGTCGCGGTGCTGGGTCTGATCGGTATCTATATGTTGATTGTGCTGCGCGGGCTGGCGATCAGTCTTGCCGCGCCATCCATGTTTGGCCGCCTGCTCGCCGGCAGCATCAGTCTCACCTTCTTTTTGTATGTTTTCGTCAATATGGCCATGGTCGCCGGCCTGCTGCCCATAGTGGGGGTTCCGCTGCCGATGGTGAGTTACGGCGGAACCTCGGTTGTCACTTTGTGCATGGGCTTTGGTATTCTGATGGCCGTTCGCTCCGAGACCGATACGCGTGGGTAGATCGATGGTGGCGCTGGTTGGGCGCTGGGTACTGGCCGTTTGCATCGCGGCGGCCGGAGTATCGGCGCAGGCGCGGGAGTACCGGGGCCATCCCGGAGCAGCGGCATTCGTAGCCGCCATGGTCGAAAAGCACGGCTTTGATCGCGACGAACTGACGCGCCTGTTTGCCGGAGCGCAATACCAGCAATCGATCGTCGATGCCATGGAACGCCCCGCCGAGCGGGTCAAACCCTGGTACGCCTACCGGGCTATCTTCGTTACTGAAAAGCGGATTGGCGATGGTGTCGAGTTCTGGCGCCAGAATCGTGACACCCTGATGCGTGCGCAGCAGGATTACGGGGTGGACCCGGCCATCGTGGTCGCCATTATTGGTGTGGAGACTTCCTACGGCCGGATCGCCGGGAATTTCCGCGTGCTGGACGCGCTGTCGACGCTGGCCTTCGATTACCCCAAGCGCAGCGCATTCTTTACCCGTGAACTGGAGCAATTCCTGCTGCTCACCCGCGAACAGCGGCGGGATCCGCTGGACATCCGGGGGTCTTACGCGGGCGCCATGGGTTACGGCCAGTTCATGCCCAGCAGTTATCGAGCCTACGCCATCGATTACAATGGCGATGGGTTGGCAGATATCTGGAACAACCCTGTGGATGCGATCGGCAGCGTGGCCAATTATTTCGCGCGTCACGGTTGGAGCGCCGACGGTTTGGTTGCGGTTCCCGCGGTGGCCAGGATCGGGTACGATCCAGCACCGGTCAATGTGCTGGTCAAGCCCGTACTGAAGCCCGATGAATTGGCCGCCATGGGTTTCACGACCGCAACAACACCCGTTACCGGCGCGCCGGTGTCCCAGGCGGCCGCATTCCCGCTCGAGCTTGAGGGGGCAGAGGGCGCTGAGTTCTGGCTCGCGTACGACAACTTCTATGTCATCACCCGCTATAACCACAGTCATCGCTACGCCATGGCGGTGTACCAGCTCTCCCGCGAAGTCGCCGCAAGGATGGCGGATGTTCCCGGTTAAGCCGCTGGCGGCACTGCTGGCGATGCTGTTGCTTGCCGGCTGTTTCGGCACTCGCGGACCCAGCGGTGCCAGTGCGGATCGCGACGGTCCCCCCGGCCGGGAGATCGACGGCGATTACCCGGACGTGACGCCGCGCCCCGAGCCCATCACCCGGGCGGGCAACAAGAACCCCTACACGGTGCTGGGCAAGACCTATCATCTGCTGCCGACCGCGGCGGGTTACCGCGAGATCGGCGTGGCCTCATGGTATGGCGCCAAGTTTCACGGTCGCGCGACCTCCAACGGCGAGCCCTACGACATGTTCGCCATGACCGCTGCCCACAAGACGCTGCCGATACCGGCCTATGTCCGGGTTACCAATCTGGAAAACGACCGTAGCGCCATTGTCCGGGTCAACGATCGCGGACCGTTTCATGGCGATCGCATCATTGATCTGTCCTACGCCGCGGCCAAGAAGCTCGGCGTGTTGAATCCTGGCACCGCCCGGGTCGAGGTGGTCGCGATCGATCCCAGCCCCTATCAGCGCAACAGCGTCGAAGTTCCGCGGATCAGCGCGCAGGCGTCGCAGTCCATGCGCCTCCTGGGGCCGGCCCCGGCCGACATCAAGGACGGCCCACCCCTGGCGGCAGCCACCGCCGGTGGCAAGGGCGCGCCGTCACCGGGAGCCTTTCTGCAGGTGGGATCGTTCGCCAGCCTGAAATCGGCACGCTCGCTGCAAGCCCGGGTCGAGCAACGAGTGGCGACGCCGGCGCTGGTGCGGAGCACGCGTGTTGCGGGTCGCGACATGTTCCGGGTCCTGATCGGGCCCTTTGTCGACACGGCGCAACTGCGCAATGCGCAGGAAGTACTGGTCCAGGCGGAACGCCTGGATCCGTTCGTGGTCCAGGGGGTAAACCTCTGACCGAAAGGGCGCGCGACGCGTGCTAAAATTTTGCCCGCTTTCCCGGTGGCCGCCGTATCCCCGCCACTTTCCCGCAAGTCAGCTGACGGCTCCCAAGCCAAAGGATCTCCCGGATGACGCATAAGCCCGCCATCGGCGTTCTACTTCTGTTATCGCTGCTCGCCCCGACCGTTCTCGCGGGGCCGGTTCCCGCGGCGACCCCGACGCAAGTGAGCCCGGCGAGCGCGGCGTCAGTACCGCTGCCGGCGCCGGTCGAATTGGCGGCCAAGGCCTGGATCCTGATGGACGCCCATACCGGCACGGTGCTCGCCGAACACAATGCCGACGAACCCCTGCCGCCGGCGAGCCTTACCAAGCTGGTCACCGATTACCTGATCGCGGGAGAAATGGCGGCCGGCAAGTTCACCAAAGATACGCTGGTGCCCATCAGCGTGAATGCGTGGCGCATGGGAGGCTCCAAGATGTTTGTGCGGGAAGGCACCGAAGTTCCCGTCGAGGATCTCCTGCGGGGCATCATTGTCCAGTCCGGCAACGACGCCACCGTGGCCATGGCGGAATACATTGCCGGGACCGAGGATGGCTTCGCCCAGCTCATGAACCAGCGCGCGCAGCAACTGGGGATGACGAACAGTCATTTCGTGAACGCCACCGGGTGGCCGGCGGAAGGACACCTGACCACCGCAAGGGATCTCTCGACGCTGTTCCGGGCGACGATTCGCGATTACCCGGAGAACTACCGGCTCTACTCCGAGAAATATTTCGAGTACAACGGCATCAAGCAGCCCAATCGCAACCTGCTGTTGTGGCGCGATTCGACGGTGGACGGCGGCAAGACCGGGCATACGGAGGCCGCGGGATATTGTCTGGTCGTTTCCGCGGTGCGGGATAACATGCGCCTCGTGGCCGTGGTGATGGGTACCGACAGCGTGGAAGCGCGCGCGCGGGAAACCCAGAAGCTGCTCGCGTACGGATTCCGCTTTTATGAGACAGCGCGCATGTACAAGGCGGGCGAAGTGCTGCAAGCCGATGCGCCGGTGTGGTTCGGCAAGGATGACAAGGTCAATCTGACGGTGGCGGAAGACGTCTACCTGACCCTGCCCCGCAATGCACAAAAGGATCTCAAGGCGACCGTGGTTGTCGATGGCGCCATCGAGGCACCGCTGTCGCCGACGCAACCGGTGGGTCGGCTCCAGGTGGAACAGGCCGGCGCGGTGGTGCTGACCGTGCCGCTGGTGCCGGATCGCGAGGTTGCCCAGGCGGGCTGGCTCGCGCGGCTGTGGGACAGCTTCATCCTGTTCCTGACCGGCCTGTTTTCCTGAGCCGACGGTTGTTCTGAGTTGAGCGTCGCCATGACCGTTGCCGACCCGCCGCGCATCGAGTTTCCCTGCGAGTACCCGGTCACCGTGGTGGCGGACGCGGGCGCGGTACTGCGCGCCCAGGTGTTCGAGGCCTTCGAGCGCCACGCGCCAGGATTCGACCGGGAGCGCATCACCGAACGTGCGAGCCGCAATGGCAACTACCAGTCGATCTGCTTTGTCATTACCGCCACCGGCGAGGGGCAGCTGCGCGGGTTGTTCGAGGGACTGAAAGCCTGTGCAGGCGTCCGGATGGTACTTTAGGCCGTCCCGTGGAACGCATCCGGGTGCGCGCCCTCGGCCTGCGGCACTACGCGCCGGTGTTCGCGGCGATGAAAGCCCGGATCGACCAGGACACCGAGCAGAGTCCGGACGAAATCTGGGCGCTGCAACATCATCCCGTTTACACCCAGGGTCAGGCCGGCCGCGCCGAGCATGTGCTGGCGAGCGGCGATATCCCGGTGGTGGCGGCGGATCGCGGCGGTCAGGTCACCTATCACGGCCCCGGTCAGTTGATCTTCTATCCACTGGTCCAGTTGCGCCGCCGGGGCCTCGACGTACGCCAGCTGGTATCGGCGCTGGAGCAGAGCGTGATCGCCTGGCTGGCCGAGCTGGGGATCGCCGCGGCGACCCGGGCGCGCGCGCCGGGGGTCTATGTCGATGATGCCAAGATCGCCTCCCTCGGTCTGCGCATCCGCCGCGGTCGCAGCTATCACGGTCTGGCGGTGAATGTGGCGATGGACCTTGCGCCCTTTGCGCGCATCAATCCCTGCGGCTATGCGGGTCTGCGCATGACCCAGGTGGCGGACTTGCTGCCGGCCGCGCAAGTCCCGGGACTGGAAGTCGCGCAGCGGGGTCTGCTCGATCAGCTGGCGCGCCGGCTGGGCTACACTGGCTGGGATTATCTTGAGGACGATGGCGACGGCGGTGACGATACCGCCGCGCCGGATGGAGCAAGCGATGAGCGATGACGACAGCGTCCCGGTCCAGCGTACGCGCCGGTTGCAAACGGGCGAGAAACTGCGCAGTGCCGCCAAGGTCGAGCGCATCCCGGTCAAGGTGATCGCGACCACCGAACTGCCGCGCAAGCCGCCCTGGATCCGGGTGCGCGCCGGCGTGGGTCCGGAGGTGCAGCGCATCAAGAGCATCCTGCGGGCGCATCGCCTCGCCACCGTGTGCGAGGAGGCCGCCTGCCCCAATCTGGGCGAATGCTTCGGCGGTGGCACCGCCACCTTCATGATCCTGGGCGACATCTGCACCCGCCGCTGCCCGTTCTGCGATGTGGGCCACGGCAAGCCCAACCCGCTCGACGCGGAGGAGCCCGCCAATCTGGCGCACGCCATCGCCGAACTGGGCCTGCGCTATGTGGTGATCACCTCGGTGGATCGCGACGATCTGCGCGACGGTGGCGCCGGGCATTTCGCCGCCTGCATCGACGCCGTGCGCGCGCGGTCTCCCGGCATCCAGGTGGAGATCCTGGTGCCCGATTTCCGTGGCCGCATGGAGCCCGCGCTCGAGATGCTGTCGCAGACCCCGCCCGATGTGTTCAATCACAATCTGGAGACGGTGCCGACGCTGTATCGGGAAGTTCGTCCCGGCGCCGACTACGCCTGGTCGCTGCGTCTGTTGCGGGAGTTCGGCCGCCGCAATCCGGGAGTGCCCACCAAGTCCGGGCTGATGGTGGGCCTGGGCGAGACCCGCGACCAGTTGTTGGCGACGCTCGACGACCTGCGCGCCCACGAGGTCGAGATGATCACCATCGGCCAGTACTTGCAGCCCTCGCGCGCGCATCTGGCGGTGCGGCGCTTCGTGCATCCGGACGAATTCGCGGAGTATCGCGATTACGGCTACCGGATCGGTTTTCGCCATGTGGCCTCGGGGCCGCTGGTGCGTTCTTCCTATCATGCCGACCGGCAGGCGCGCGACGCGGAGGTGGCCCATGGATAATCAGACCCGTACCGAAATCGAAGCGGCGGTATTTCGTCGCCTGCTGGCGCACCTGGACAGCCGCAAGGATGCCCAGAACATCGACCTGATGAATCTCGCCGGCTTCTGCCGCAACTGTCTGTCCAAATGGTATGCGGCCGCGGCCGCCGAACGCGGCGAAACCGTCGATTACGAACAGGCCCGCGAGCTCGTCTACGGCATGCCCTACGGCGAGTGGAAAGCGAAATACCAGACCGAAGCCACGCCCGCGCAGCTGGCGCGGTTCGAGGCGGGGCAAAAAGACCGCTAGCAGTCCGTGCGCCGTTGTGGCGGCCGGCGCTTCAGCGCTGGCGGCCCGCTCCCGATGGCAAGATGGTTTTCGCCGCAAGCGATGTAGAGAGATGAGATAAAGATGGAACATCGACCATTGCAACTGGCGCAGTTGCCCAATTGCTGTACCGCCGACGAATTCAGCTTCACCACCACCGACGACCTGGAACCCCTGAGCGAAATCATCGGTCAGGACCGCGCCATCGCCGCGATCCGATTCGGTCTCGGCATGGACAACCAGGGTTACAACCTGTTCGTGCTGGGTCCGCCCGGGGTCGGCAAGTTCACCGCCATCAGCCAGTATCTCGGCGATGCGGCGCGGCACGGCCCCATCCCGGGGGACTGGTGCTACGTCAACAATTTCGTCGACGAGGCCAAGCCGATCCTGCTCGAACTCCCGGCCGGGCGCGGCAGTCTGCTGCGCGACGATATGCAACATCTGGTGGACGACCTCAAGAATGCCATTCCCCAGGCGTTCGACAGCGATCAGTACAAGGCGCGGGCGCAGCAGATCGAGGCCGAGATGCAGCGCCGTCAGGAGCAGGCATTCGAGCAGGTGCAGGAAGCCGCGGCGCGGGACAATATCAAGGTCTACCAGAATGCCGGCGAGCTGACCCTGGTGCCCATGGCCGAGGGCGAAGACCTGGATCCGGAAGCCTTCCAGAAGCTGCCGCAAGAACAGCGCGAGCGTCTGGAGACCGCCGTGCTGGAGGTGCGCAAGCAGTTGCAGGCGGTGTTCCAGCAGCAGATGCCGGCTCTGCGCAAGGAGGCGCGAGACCGGTTCCGCACCCTCAACCACGAAGTGACGCGCGAGGCGGTGGGGCTTTACATCGAGGGTCTTAGCCGGCGTTACGCCGACCTGCCCCAGGCGCTGGACTACCTCAGCAGCGTGCAGCAGGACATCGTCGCCAACGCCGAACTGTTCCGGCCGGCGGAAGTACCCCAGGCGATGCTGATGGCGCAGGATGCATTGCAGCGTTATCGGGTCAACCTGATTCTGGACAACAGCCATAGCATCGGTCGCCCGGTGGTTTACGAGGAGCATCCGAGCTACGCCAACCTGGTGGGCCGCGTCGAGCACCGCGCCGTCATGGGCGCCCTGCTGACCAATTTTACCCTCATCAAGCCGGGCGCCCTGCACCGCGCCAACGGCGGCTATCTGATCCTGGATGCCCGCAAACTGCTGACTCAGCCGTTCGCCTGGGAGGCGCTCAAGCAGGCGCTCAACAAGCGCGAGTTGCGGCTGGAATCCCTGGAGCATGCGCTCAGTTTTGCCACCACCACGTCCCTCGAACCCCAGGCGATGCCGCTCGACATCAAGATCGTCCTGCTCGGCGACCGCAGTCTCTACTATCTGCTGCACGCTTACGATCCCGATTTTGCCGAGCTGTTCAAGGTCGCCGCCGATTTCGAGACCGGGTTGGCGCGTTCGCCCGCCAACGATCTGCTCTATGCACGCATGATCGCCACCATGGTGCGCAACAAGGAGCTGCTGCCGTTTGATCGTTCCGCGGTCGCCGCCACCATCCAGCACAGCATGCGCCTCGAAGCGGACGCGCTGAAATTGTCCACCCACATGCGCAGCATCGCCGACCTGCTCGCCGAGGCGGATTACTGGGCCGGCCAGGCCGGGCGCTCCCTGGTCACCGGGGAGGATGTGCGCCACGCGATCCGCACCCAGATCGAGCGTCTGGATCGGGTGCGGGACCGCAGCTACGAGCACATCCAGCGCGGCGCGGTACTGATCGATACCCAGGGCGCCGTGGTGGGCCAGGTGAACGGCCTCTCGGTACTGCAAGTGGGCAACTTCAGTTTCGGTCAGCCCGCGCGCATCACCGCCACCACCCGGCTCGGCGATGGTCGCGTCATCGACATCGAACGCGAGACCGAGATGGGCGGCCCCATCCACAGCAAGGGCGTGTTCATCCTGTCGAGCTTCCTGGGCGCGCGCTATGGCCAGACCCAGCCGCTCGCGCTCACCGCCAGCCTCACCTTCGAACAGTCCTACG
>JBFWOQ010000013.1:0-73784 GCA_050250395.1 Porticoccaceae bacterium | reverse complement strand
AACGGGCGCGGCGCTTGGTGATGCATCATGACCGGCTGCCGCAGGTGTCCGAAGCCTGGGTGTGGCTAACTGAAGCACGCCTGCTGCTGCGTCGATTGACCGCTTGATTTTGTAAACACCCTCTAAGGAAGCGCTGATTTATTCGTCATTCCCGCCCCCGATCGGAGTCGGGGGCAGGCTTCAGCGGGAATCCATACGTCCGCAACTGATTGAGACTGTGGGAAAACCTGGATGCCCGCTTTCGCGGGCATGACGGTCGACACGTATTGTTCAGCGTTTCCCTAAGAACCTCCACAACATAAGACCAATTTCAGGAGCAATAACATGCCAAATGCACCAGCAGTATCCGCCAACACGTCCGCGCCCCGTCCCGCCAGCAGCGCGGCTTTGCAGTATGACGCCGTGGTCATCGGCGCCGGCGTTTCCGGCCTGTACCAGCTCTACCGCCTGCGCGAAGCGGGTTTTTCGGTCCTGGGGATCGAAGCCGGCAGCGGTGTCGGCGGCACCTGGTACTGGAACCGCTATCCCGGCGCGCGCTTCGATTCCGAAAGTTACACCTACGCCTATTCGTTCT
Organism: Porticoccaceae bacterium; assembly: GCA_050250395.1. Taxonomy (GTDB): domain Bacteria; phylum Pseudomonadota; class Gammaproteobacteria; order Pseudomonadales; family Porticoccaceae; genus JAGPUQ01. Next base: position 73,210 of record JBFWOQ010000013.1, on the reverse strand, counting down.
CGGACGAACTGCTGCAAGAGTGGAACTGGAGCGAACATTTTGCATCCCAGCCGGAGACGCTGGCGTACCTGAATCACGTCGCCGACAAGTTCAACCTGCGTCCGCTGATACAGTTCAACACGCGCGTCGAGGCAGCGACTTTCGATGCCGGTGCGCACTGCTGGGACATTGTCACCGAGGCCGGTACAACCCTTCGCGCGCGCTTCATGGTAATGGCGACCGGCCTGCTGTCGGCGACGCAGTTTCCCGACATCCCGGGCATCGACAGCTTCCAGGGCAAATCCTTTCACACCTCCCGCTGGCCCCATGAGCCCAACGGCCTGGGCGGCGACAAATCGGTCTATCGGGGCAAGCGGGTCGGCATCATCGGCACCGGCGCGACGGCGGTGCAGTTGATTCCGCACCTTGCGGCCGGCGCCGCCAGTCTGCACGTCTTCCAGCGCACCGCGAACTGGTGCGTGCCGCTGCACAACGGACCGATCCAACCGGAAGAGCAGGCGGCGTTGAAAGCCAGCTACCCGGAAATTTTCCGGCTCTGCGACGAAACCGCGGGTGCCTTCATGCACAAGTTCGATCCGCGCTCAGTGTTCGATGTCAGCCCCGAAGAGCGTGAGGCGCTGTTCGAGAAGCTCTACAACCACGGTCGCGGCTTCGCGCTCTGGCTCGCCAATTTCCACGATGTCATGACCGACATGCGGGCCAACAAAGTGCTGTCGGATTTCGTCGCCCGCAAGATTCGCGAGCGCGTCAGGGATCCCGCCGTCGCCGCGAAGCTGGTGCCGACCACTCACGGCTTCGGCCAGCGCCGGGTACCCATGGAGACCAACTATTACGAGGTCTACAACCAGGACAATGTGACCCTGGTCGATATCCGCGAAAACCCCATCGAGCGCATCACGCCGAAAGGGATCAAGACCACGGCTGCGGAGTACGAGCTCGACGCGATCATCTTCGCGACCGGCTTCGATGCCGGTACCGGCGCCATTTCACGCATCGACATCCGCGGCCCGGACGGCAGCTCGGTCAAGGACAAATGGTCGCGTGAGCTGAAAACCTTCATGGGCCTTCAGGTCAGCGGCTTTCCCAACATGTTCATGCACATCGGCCCCCACGCCGCATTCTGCAATCTGCCCCGCTGCGCGCAGATCACCGTGGACTGGGTAACCGACCTGATGACGTACATGCGCGAGCGCAACCTCCAGGAAGTGGTGCCGACACCCGAGGCCGAAACGGCCTGGACCCGCCACGCCGAAGCGGAAGCCGACAAGACGCTGCTGAGCAAAACGGACAGCTGGATCATGGGCAGCAATATCCCCGGCAAACCACGCGCACTGCTGCTGTACGCGGCGCCGGCGCCGGTGTTCCGACAGGAATGCAGGACGCTCGCGGAGAATCATTACCCGGGGATGCGCCTCAGCTGACGTCCGCGGGTTCATTGCCGAGCCGTTGTGCGGCTGGCGCCGGCATCGGCGGTCGGCGGTCGGCGGTCGGCGGGCTGCCCGAGCACATGCAGTTCAAACTGGTCGAGCCACTGCGCGAGCTGTTCAAGGACAAGGTGCGCGCCATCGGCCTCGAACTGGGCCTGCCGGCGGGGATGGGGCAGCGCCACCGTCCCGGGAAAAGCCGTTCTCCATCGGATCGTCGAAGCGCATTACCCCGCATTCACTGCCCATTTGGCGGAGCAGGGCAGGGATTTGCCAAAGCGGATCGCCGCGCGATGCAGGCCGGTTTTGGAGAGTGTAAGCAGGCTGTCCGGGCGGTTTGGCCGCCTTGCCGGGGAAAATCATAGGTTGACCGGCGGGGAAAAAGGGCGTCTATTCTTCCAATTCGTCAAAGTCCGTTCACCGATGAAGTCTCGGACTGGTTGGCACGCAGCGCGAACCCAGAGGAGCGCCGAAGATGAGATTCGCGGAGAGTTGGAGCCCGGCACGACTCGTACTGTCCCTCACCGTCGCCATCGCCTTGGTCGCGGGCGCCAGTAGCGCCATCGCCGATCCGCCGAGCGCGCCGCAGGGCACGGCCGGCGCTTCGCAAGGCGCGAAGGAGTCGGGCCCGGGGAAGAACTGCCTGTGCTATGGCAACAAGCACGACGGACCGCTCAAGGACCTGTGCGTGAAAAAGTGCCGCTGCCCCGGCCAGTGCGGCAAGGAGGGCGCGAGGAGGCCCGGTTCCTCCGCAGCGAAGTAGCGGACCGCGCTGACGCTCACTACCATCAGCGGCCACGACGCGGTCGTTCAGCTCCTGTTTGAAGGGGGGCGCCGACACCTCGATGCCGGTGTTCCTCTTGAAGTAAGAATGATGGTGACAGGCAATTGCCAATGGCTAGAACCGGAACCGCAGCCCGGCAACAAAACGAATAGACGTCTGAAGTATCTTTGTTAACCCGGCGACCATCGAGGGGGAATAGGGCGTTTTTCAACGCGTCGATTATCAGAATAAGATGTGACCGAACAGGGATCTTCGGGAGGGGTGCAGGTGGGAATCGTCGAGTTCGTTGCTGGCGCTTCGCCGGCGGTCTTACTGCTGCTGGCCGGGGTACCGGCCGCCATGGTCGGCATCGGCACATTCGTCGCGCGCCGCACCCAGCGGCAGATGCGGGCGATCGAGTCGACGCCCGCGATCTCTCCGGCGGCGGCGCGACCCGGCCCGGCCAGGGTCGACGGCATCGCCACCCCGGTGGCCGGCAAGCCGTTGACCGCACTCCTCACGAGCGCGCCCTGCGTGTGGTACCGGGTCCGCGTCGAGGAGTGGAAGCGATCCTCGAGCGAGCACTCGGGCAGTTGGCATACGCTCCGGGCCGAGGAGAGCGAAGCGCCGCTGCTGCTGCGGTTCGACGCCGCCGAGATCGCGGTCGATCCCTACGGTGCCGATGTCACGCCGAGCGACAAGAGCCTCTGGTACGGACCGCGCGAAGTGCCTACCGACCGCAATCCGCCGCGCTTCAAGCCCTGGGAAAACCCCAAGGGAGAGGGCCTGCAGATCGAAGTCTCGGGCACCGGCGATCGGCGCTATCGGTTCAGCGAGGAACGCATCTACGCAGGTGATCCGCTCTTCGTGCTGGGCGAGATCGTCGAGCGATGGTCGGCTGACGCCGATGACGACGAAGACGATGACGATGACGATGACGACTGGATCGACGAAAGTGACGACGCGCCCGATTCGCGGACGCCGACCGCAGCGGTTCAGGCGTCGGTGGCGGACGTCACGAGCCGGTTCCTGATCAAACGCCCCGGCGATGGCGCCACGCCCTTTCTGATGGCCACCACCGAGCCAAGCAAGCACCTCGCGCTACTGCGGGGAGGTATCGTTGGCGCGGTGCTCGTCGCCGTCCTCGGGCTCGGCCTGCTGGTGCTCCTGATCGGATTCCGGATAGTGGCGAAAACCTGACCCACGAGCACCGGCTGGCCATGGCTGGGCGCTTCGACCAGGCGCACGTTGGGCGGGATGACGGTGCAGTACGGGCGCTCGCGGACAATCTTTACCCCGTGGCTGCGCCTCGGCTGAAGTCCGCGGGGTTCATTGCCGAGGCGTTGTGCGGCTGGCCGGCATCGGCGGTCGGCAGAATGTCCACTCGCCCTTCCCGCTGGGGCGGTAACGGAGGAGATCGGGGCGCTTCGTCGTGGTCGGCCGCAGTCGGCAGTAGTCGGCGCTTGCCCGGTCGCAAACTGCCCTGCGGTCAGCCCGCCGCGAGACCGGGCAGGCTGGCGCGCAGCCCGTCAAGCACGAACTGCACTGCAAGTGCGGCGAGCAGCAGCCCCAGCAGCCGCGTGATGACGTTGATGCCGGTCTCGCCCAGCACCCGCTCCACCCGCGCGGCGCAGAGAAACATGGCCAGCGTGAGGGCCAGCACCACCAGGCTCAGGGCCAGGATCAGCAGTTCGGTTGCAACTCCCTGATCCTGGGTCAGCAGCATTACCGTGGTCAGCGTACCGGGTCCCGCGATCATGGGGATCGCCAGCGGAAACACCGCCATGTCGGTACGCTGCACGGCTTCGCTCTGTTCCCGCTCCGTGACCGAGCTCAGCCCCGAGGGGCGGACCAGCAGCAGGTCCATGGCGATCCGGAACAGCAGCACGCCGCCGGCGATGCGAAACGCCGGCATGCCGATACCGAGATAGTCCAGCAGCCAGCCACCGCCAAAAATGAAAAAGGCGATCACGCCCCCGGCGATAAGCACCGCCCGGGTGGCGATGCGACGCCGTTCCGCGGGGGTTTTTCCGGCCGTCAGCGCGGAAAACATCGGCGTCAGCCCGAACGGATCGATCACCACCAGCAGCAGCACAAAGGCCACCGGAGCCATCGCCAGCTCAGCGCTCATCCGCGGGGAGATTCCGGCGTCGGGACCATTCAGGCACCAGGACGATGTCGGGCGCGGCGAGCGTGCATGCGCTGGTTGAGCATTTCGACACCGAAGCTGAACGCCATCGCGAAGTAGATGTAGCCCTTGGGAATGTGGAAATCGAGGCCGTCGGCGATCAGCGCGGTACCCACCAATACCAGAAACGACAGCGCCAACATTTTCAACGTGGGGTGCCGGGTGATGAAATCGCCCACGGAACCCGCAAACAGCATCATGAAAATGATCGCAATAACAACGGCGATCACCATCACCGGCAGATGATCGGCCATGCCGACCGCCGTGATGACCGAATCCAGGGAGAACACCAGATCCAGCAGCCCGATCTGGATCAGCATCAGCGGGTAGTTGCTGCGCCCGGGCGGGCCTCGCACTTCCAGCTCGTGCGCCGGATCCCGTACATCCATCTCATGGCCGATTTCCCGGGTGGCCTTGACCAGGAGAAATAACCCCCCCAGGATCAATACCAGATCGCGTCCGGAGATGCCCTGGCCCAGCACCGTGAACAGATCGGCGGTGAGCTTTACCAGCCAGGCCAGCGAAGTCAGCAGGACCAGTCGCAAGCCGAGCGCCAGGGTGAGACCGAAAAAGCGCGCGGACTTCTGTTGTTCGGGGGGGAGCCGCTGCACCAGAATCGCGAGAAAGATGATGTTGTCGATGCCGAGCACGACTTCGAGCGCGGTCAGGGTGGCCAGCGCCATCCAGGCTTCGGGCTGAGCGATCCATTCGAACATGAGAAGCAGGCTCCAAACCGTGGGACAGGGGCAAGGCGCCGGCGATTGTGGGGCAAAACCCGGCGGCTGAACACCTGTCCCGCGCTACTCAGACTGCCCCAAACTCCGCGAAGCCCATGCCGGCACCGTCCCTCGGGCGCCCCAACCCGGCACGATGGCGGTGAGCGCCGTCAGTTCGGCGCTGGCAGCTTGTTGAAAAACGTCGCGAGGGGCCCGAGGCGCACGGCGCGCAGCGACCGAGACCTATCGGCTGGATAGGCGAGGAAGCGAGCACCGCGCAACGAAGCAGATGGCTGCCGCAGCAGTTTTTCAACCAGCGGCTATGGGGATGCCGTCGTCACGCAACCACACATAGACAGCGGGAATCACGATCAGCGTCAGCACGGTGGACGAGATCAGCCCGAAGATCAGCGCAACGCCCATGCCGTGCAACATGGCGTCGGGCAGAATGAAGAGCCCACCGGCAATCCCCGCCAGCGCTGTCAGGATGATGGGTTTGGCGCGCACCGCGCCCGCTTCGCGGGCAGCCCGCCGCATGGGGACACCGTTGCGGACGTTCACCTGGATGAACTCGATCAACAGAATCGAATTGCGCACCACGATGCCCGACAACGCGATAAGGCCGATGGTCGATGGCATGGAATAGGTCGAGCCCATGATCCAGTGGCCGACGATGATCCCGGAAAAACTGAGGGGAACCGGCAGCAACACCACCAGCGGCGTTTTGAAGCTGCGGAACTGGCCGACCACCAGGATATAGATCCCCAACACCGCGAAGCCGAACGCCGCGCCCAGTTCCGCAAAGGTTTCGCGGGTCACGTCCCACTCCCCCATCCACAGCAGCGCGGGTTTGCTCTCATCGTCCGGCTGGCCGAAATACCGCACCGGCAGGGTTTCGCCGCCCGGCCATGACGCCTTTTCGATGAGTTGTTCGACGGTGTGCAGCGCGTACATGGGCGCGTCATAGGGAAGGCCGCGAATACCCGCGGTCACCATGTCGGCGAAACGACCATCGCGGCGAAACACCGGGTAGGACGCCGGCTCACGCGCCATGCGCAGAACATCGCCCAGCTCGCGCAGCTCGCCCGTCAAGGTCGGAATCGGCGTGGAGAGCAGCCGCTCGCCAAGGAACAGGGATTCCCTGGGTTGCTGCAGTACGATCGGCAGCGGATGCTGTCCCTCTCCGCGCTGCGAAACGCCCATGGCTTCACCATTGAGCAGCAACTTCAGCGTGCTGTAGACAACGCCCTCGTCGACCTGATGGAACTCCAGACTTGCCTGGTCGATGGAAATCCGCAGCCGTTGCGTCGGGTTGCCGAAGGAATCGTCGCTTTGGGCGAGTTCGGGAACCTGATCGATGAGCTGGCGAACCTGACGCGCCGTTGCCCGGCGCGTGTCGGCGTCCGGGCCGTAAATTTCCGCGATGACGATATAGGGCGCCGGCGGTCCCGGCGGCGCCTCGACAATCTTTACCGTGCCGTTTTCCGGCAGGTCCAGACCTTTCAGCCGCTCGCGGATCACCAGCGCGATAGCGTGACTTTCGCGATCGCGGTCCCAGGTCGACAGCAGCCGCAGGCGCAGTTCACCCTGCTCGGGCAGACTGCGCATGTAGTCCTGGCGCACCAACCCGTAAAAATCGAAGGGACCGGTACCACCCGCATAAATCTGCATGTTCTGGATTTCCGGGATATCGCTTACCAGCCCGGCCAGTTGCTTCAAGACCCGCTCGGTGGCCTCCAGGGTCGACCCCTCCGGCAGATCGACCTGGATCTGGATGTCCTGCTTGTCGTCAAACGGCATGATCTTGAACAGGACCAGCTTGAAATACGGCATCAGGAAGGTAAGGAAGGTCAGCAACACCACGCCGAACAACGTCAGCCGCGCCCGGCGCGGCGTGAGCAGCAAACCGCCGGCGCAGCGCCGGAACAATGTGCCAAACATGCCGCCGGAGACCTCCGCGTCATCATGGGACGTGCCCGCCATCGCATGCGCGCGAGTGTCCGCGCCGATCGACGCCATGTCGTCGTTGCGATGGGTAAGCAGCAGCATCGCCCAGGGCGCTACCGTGACTGCCAGCATCAGCGAAAACAGCATCGCCGCGATGGCCGCGACCGGAATGGGGTACAGAAAGGGGCCGACGAACCCCTCGACGAACAGCAGCGGCAGCATCGCCATGACGACCGTGAAGGTCGCGATGATGGTGGGATTGCCCACCTCCGCCACCGCGTCCACTGCCGCTGCCGTCCAGGTGCGCCCGTGCAACATCCGCCAGTGCCGCGATATGTTCTCGGTGATCACGATGGCGTCGTCGGCGAGGATGGCGACCGAAAAGATGATGCCGTACATTGTGAGCCGGTTGAGAGTGATGCCGAGCAACCAGCTCACGAAAAAAGTCAGCAAGATCGTGGCGGGGATGACGATCAGAACCACCACGCCCTCGCGCCAGCCCAGAAAGGCGACCATGATCAGGATGATCGCCACGGTCGCCAGAGCCAGGTGCAGCATCATTTCGTGGGACTTGTGCCGCGCGGTCTCGCCATAGTCGCGGCTGACGGAGACATCGACGCCAGCGGGGATCAGGCGACCGCGCACCAGTTCGAGCCGCTTCAGCACGTCTTCGCTGATCTGTACACCGTTCGAGCCCTTGCGCTTGGCGATGGCCAGTGTCACGGCGGGCAGACTCTGGAAGGTCCGCTCGCCATCCGGCCCCAGGCTCGGGGTCAGCTGCCAGGCACGCTGCGTGGCGATGCTCTCGCCGACCATCACCCGCGCCACGTCGCGCACATACACCGGCCTGCCGTCCTGGGTGGTGACGACCAGCAGGCCGATATCGGCATTGTTCTGCAGGCTCTGCCCGACAATGACCGGCACCAGCTGGTTTTCGCCGCCGAGACCGCCGGCCACGAACGTCTGATTCGCGCTGCGGATCTTGGCCACCAGTTGATTGAGCGTCACGCCGTAGACCGACAGCAGTTCCGGGTCGGGTTCGATGCGCACTTCCTGGGGTTTGCCGCCCACGATATAGGTCAGCCCGACATTGCTGCCCTTTACCAGCTCGTGTTGCAGCTCTTCGGCGAGATCGTAGAGCGCGCCCCACTGCCAGCGCCCTTCGTTGCCGGGCTTCGGCGCCAGGGTGAGCACGATCACGGCGACATCGTCGATACTGCGGCCGATCACCAGGGGTTCCTGAATGTTCGGCGGCATGCGATAGCGGTTGGCATCGATGGCATCGTTGACGCGCGCCACCGCGATGTCGTCATCGAAGCGCGCGTCGAAACGGATGGTGAAGACCACGCCATCGTCCCGGGTGGTCGAATAAGTGTGCTCGACGTTGTCGATACCCTTGAGGATATCTTCGAAAGGCTTGGTCACCAGCTCGACGACCGCGTCGGCCTTCAGCCCCGAGGTGCCGATGAAGACATCGACGAAGGGAACCGTGATCTGGGGGTCTTCCTCCTGGGGCATGCTGGTGAGCGCCATCGCACCCAGCACCAGAGACACCACCAGGATCAACGGGGTCAACGCGGAATGGGCAAATGCGCGGGTGATGCGCCCGGCGAAACTCGGCTCCGCCACGATCAGCGCTCCGCGCCGGCGGTATCGATCGGCGGTGCGGGGGCCAGCAGGACATCGCCTTCCCGCAACCCGGAAAGAATCTCCACGCCCGTTGCCACCCTCATGCCGGGCTGCACGACGACCTCGGCGCCATTGGCCAGCCGCACATAATTGAGGCCGTAGCGTTGGTAGATGTACGCGGGCGGTACCACGAACGCGTCCCGGGCATCGGAGGCTACCCATACCCGAACACGTTCACCGACAAAGAAATCACCCAGGCCGGCCACTTCCACATCGGCGGCGACACGCCCGTGGGCCAGCTCGGGATAAATCTGCACGATCTGGCCGGCGCGGCGTTCGCCCTCCTTCAGCGCGAAGGCCGGATCCAGCATACCGCGGTCGCCCACCAGCACCTTGTCCCCCAGCTTGATGAAGCGCGCGTGGCGCTCGGGCAGCGTCAGGCGCAGCACATAGCTCTCGGCGGCGATGTTGGCGATGACTTCTCCGGGCAGTATCACGCCGCCCAGCGTGACATTCACCTTGAGCACGCGCCCCTGCACGGGCGCCAGCACGCGGCCCTCGGCCTGCGCTTCGCGAATCACCGCCTGATCGGACCTGGCGGCCGCGATGTCGGCGGTGATGACATCCACTTGGGCACGCGCTTCATCGACGGCGGCCTTGCTGATCTTGCCGCCCTGGTACAGCGTGGATACGCGCTGAAGCGTGGTCTGCGCCAGCTCCAGCTGCGCATCGAGCGAGTGCAGCTTGGACTGGGCGGCATCGATCCGCATGCCCAGCTTGGGGTCCCTGACGCGCGCCAGCACTTGTCCGGCTTCGACCATCTGGCCCTCGTCGGTGAGCAGCTCGACGATGGTGCCGCCAATCCGCGCGCGCGCCGGCGTCACCCGCACGGTTTGCACGGTGGCGAACAGCGACTTCATGTCCGCGACCGGCTGCGCCTTGAGGGTGTACTCACCGGTAGCGCCAAAGGCCGGCGACTCCGCCGCTGCGCCGGATAACGCTGGCATGAGCACCAGCACCCCGACCATCACCGCTGCCGTTCGGCGCGTTACCGCCCCGAAACCCCCACCTTCCGCCCAAAAACCCATCATGAAACCCCGTCAATTACTTATTTTCCCCGCCCGTGCCCCGGGACGCCCGGCGCAACCAACCCGCTGACCGCAGGGAGCCAGAGCGCTTTGCCGATCGCGGTTCTCGATGCAGGATTGGCCCGCGCCGCAACGCGGGCGCCGGGAGCGGAGGCTATTGTGGAGCAAAACGCCGGGCTGAGCACGGCAGCACGACTTTATCCCAGGCGCCGAATCCGCCGCCGGAGATCGGCAAGATCCGGCTTTGCCCCACCATAGACGCCCGCCTCCAGTAATCCGCTGATCGCAGCGGCAGCGGCGGCCAGATCGGGGCGTTCCCGCGCCACCCGCTCCGCCAGCGCGCGCGGCGCCTCCCCCCGCGCGCGCGTCACGCCACAGCGCTCGAGCCGGCGGCAGTAGCGCGCGAACAACCGCTCCAGGGGCGGACGCGGCAAGCGTCGCGCCGCCCGCAGTTGCGCGAGCAGCACCGGCAGCAACGCGAAGGCACCGGCGCCAAGGACGAAAAGCCCCAGCCGCCAGGGATCCCAGGCACCCAGCCAGCCGGTCAACAGGCGTTCCTGCCGATATTCGTAGCCCAGCACCCATTGCGCCCACAGATAATCGGCGTAATCGAATTGCAGGCGCAGCCGATCGATCCAGCCAATACCCCGAAAGCGCACGAGGGAGAGCGGGGAATCCGCGAGGAATTGCCGCTCGTCAGCCAGCAGGTCGGCCACACTGGTTTCGATGCGCTCCGGCGCCACCGCGGCGGTCGGGTCCACCCGCACCCAGCCGCGTCCGGCGAACCAGACTTCGGCCCAGGCGTGGGCATCGTATTGATGCACGATCAGATAACCGGCGTCGGGATGGTATTCGCCGCCCTGGTAGCCGACCACGACCCGGGCCGGAACGCCGGCGGCGCGCAGGATGAAGACAAAGCTGCTGGCAAAGTGCTCGCAGAAGCCGCGCTTGGTCTCCCAGAGAAATTCGTCGATCGAATCGCGGCCGAGCCGTGGCGCGTCCAGGCTGTAGACATAGTCGCGGTGGTAGAGCCCCAGCACACGCTGGACCAGGGCCGCATCGGAATCCACTTCGCCGCGCCAGCGCGCGGCCAGCGCGCGGGTGCGCGGATTGGCGGCGCCGGGAAGCGCGGTTTCGATGGCCCGGCCGTCCCCGAGCCCTGCGGCGGCGGCGCGGTAATCCATCCAGGAGGTGAGACTGTGGCTCCAGCGCGATACTACCGGAGTCACGCGGGTCAGCGTCAGGTCGTCGTTGAGGGTCACCTCGGGACTTTCCGGGACGGGTGTTTCCAGGGCAAACAGCCAGCTCTCGCCCGAGGGTTCGAGCATCATCCGGTAATGCTGGGGCGTGCCGAGTCGCTCCACGTCGACTGCGCCGGACCGTGGCCCTGCGCCAGCGCGCCGAGGTGCGCCGGCGCCGGGATAGGACCCCGGCTCGATGCGCGACCAGTTCCTGCCATCGAAGCGCGACAGCACCAGGCCGCGCCAATAGAGTCGATTGCGCGGCGGCGGCGCGCCGTCGAACTCGGCCCGGAACGCCACTTCCCCCGAAGCCCCCAACCGCCCCAGATCGCCGGGCGCCAGGGAATCGCTGACGCCGATGGCGCCCTGGCGCGGTTGCGGCACGGTCCACAGCGAACCCAGGCGGGGCATCGCCAGAAACAGGATCAGCATCAGCGGCAGGGCCTGCGCCAGCAGCACGGCGGCGGTGCGCACGGGCTGCCAGTGACCCGCCTCGGCGCGGCGGTGCAGGGCGGCAAGCACCACGGTGACCAGAAATACGCCGCCCAGGGTCGCGAGCGCGGTGCCGGGCGTTTGCGAGAACAGGCACTGGGTGACGGCGACGAAATAGCCCAGGCAGACCAGAACCAAGGCATCGCGGCGGCGCTGCATTTCCAGCAGCTTGAGGATGAAGCCGCTCCACAGCAGCGCCACCATGGGTTCCAGTCCGTGCAGGCGCCCGTAGGACGCAAGAATGGCGCCGCCGCACATGAGTACCAGTATCGCCTTGGACCAGGGGCCGGGGTAGCGCCACCGACCGCGATAGATCTGGATGCGCCAGCCCAACACCAGGGCGTCCGCGCCGAGCATCCAGAGCGTCAGGTGATCGCTGTGCAGGCCGGCCAGCGCCACCTCGGTGAACAACAGCCACCACAGCGCCGGCCGGGGAATCTGCCAGACCGGCTCCATCAGCGCGCCACCTCCGGCAGACCGAACAGCGCGAGGGTGCGCAATACCTGCTCCCGATGCGGGCGTCCGCTCCCGGGTGCAATCGTCTGCCCGGGCAGGCGCAAGCCATAGGCGCCCGGCCCAGTGTCGGCGGCCAGCGCGGCGCCGCACAGGCGCGACAGGCGCGCTTCAGTGTCCAGGCCCGGGAAATCGTCCCAGTCGAGCCAACGACGCCGGTCCACGGGGTCGGTGAACTGCTTGGTGTGCAGCCCGAGTCCGCGCGCGTGGTGTTTCCAGGCGATACGGCTTTTGGGCTCGCCCGGCCGATAGCTCTCCAGCGTGGCGAATTCCTCGCGACCGGGAACGCTCGCGCCACCCGCCTCACTCGACGCCGGCGACACAGGGGGCATGGGTCCGGCGGCGACGGGGCGTGGGTACACCAGCGCCCGAGTCTCCAAACGCACATGACTCCAGACCCGCAGCAGACCGAGCGGGTAAACGCTGGCAATCGTCAGTCGTCCCGGATCGAGCCAGCCGCGACGGGTCGCCGGCACCGGCAGCCGCACGCGGCGGCGCTCGCCGGCGCCGAGATGAATCTCACGGGTCTCGCCACCGGCATAGGCCAGGCGAATGCCTTCGCGCGGGCGACGACCGTCGTTGCGAATCTCCAGGACAAAATCCACATCCTGCCCGGCAAAGCCGTTGCCGGCGCGCAGCGGCACCAACTCCAGTCCGTGCAGGTTGCCGTAGGTATGAAAGATCGCGATCACAAACAGGCCGGCGAGCAGAAAGGTCAACCCGAACACCAGATTGTTTTCGAAGTTGGTGGCGGTCAGCCACAGCACCACCAGCAGCGCGCCGTAGAGGGCGCCGGCACCCGAGGGAAAAATGAACAAGCGGCGGTTTTCGAGGCGGCACGCCGGCGCCGCCGGCAGGCGCCGGTCGAGCCACTGCTGGTAGCGTCTATCGACAGCGGCGCGCAGCCCGGGCACGGACACACCTCCGGTCGATGCGCTCCGGGATTCTCCCTGGCCGGCACGCGCCGCGCCGCCACGGCGCCAACGAGCGACTAAAGAATATCCACCGCATTCAACACCCGCTGCGCCGCCGCTATCGCCGGTTCGCCACCCGCGGCGCTGTGCAGACGATGGGCGATCACCGGACCGAACACGGCCTGCACATCCTCGGGAATCACATGGGAGCGACCGGCCATGAAGGCCCAGGCACGGGCTCCCTGCAGCAGCGCCAGCCCGCCGCGCGGTGAAACGCCGTGCTCACAGTCCGGCAACTGGCGGGTGTACTGCACCAGCCTCTGCACATAGGCGATCAGCGCGGGCGCCGCCTGAATCTGGTCGACCCGTTCCTGCAGTGCATTGAGTTGCGCGTCGTCCAGGATCCGGGGCAGGCCCGGCAGGCGCTGGCGCGGATTGATGCCGGCCAGCAGTTCGCGCTCGGATTCGGCATCCGGATAACCCAGGTGCAGCCGCATCAGAAAGCGGTCCAGCTGCGATTCCGGTAACGGAAAGGTGCCGTACTGGGTGCTCGGATTCTGGGTTGCGATCACGAAAAAGGGTTGTGGCAGTGGGCGCGTCTCGCCTTCCACGCTGACCTGCCCTTCGGCCATGGCTTCGAGCAGGGCGCTCTGGGTCTTGGGGGTACTGCGGTTGATTTCGTCCGCCAGGATCAGCTGGTTGAACACCGGCCCGGGGTGAAATTCAAAATTGCCGTGCTCGCGCCGATAGACCGAGATACCGACGATGTCGGCGGGCAGCAGATCGCTGGTGAACTGGATGCGACCGTAACTGAGGCCCAGCACGCGCGCCAGAGCCTGCGCCAGCGTGGTCTTGCCGGTGCCCGGCACATCCTCGATCAGGAGATGGCCCCGCGCCAGCAGACAGGCCAGGGCGAGTCTGATCTGGCGCTCCTTGCCGAGCACGACACTGTTCAGCGCGGCAATGGCCGCCCCTAGCGGGCGCTGCGGGCCATTCAAAGCGCGTCCAGCCCCCGCGCCAGGTCCGCCTTGATATCGCCGATATCCTCGAGTCCGACCGCCACCCGGATCAGATTGTCGGTGATGCCCGCGCGGGCTCGCTCATCCTCCGTCAGCCGGCCGTGGGTGGTGGTGGCCGGATGCACGATGGTGGATTTGGCGTCGCCCAGATTCGCGGTCAGCGACAGGATGCGGGTAGCGTCGATGACGCGCCAGGCGGCCTCGCGACCGCCCCGCACGCGAAACGCCAGCACACCACCGAAGGCGCGCTGCTGGCGTCGGGCGAGTTCGTGCCCCGGGTGCTCCGGCAGGCCGGCGTAAAACACCCGTTCCACGGCCGGCTGCTCGCGCAACCACCGGGCCAGCGCAAGCGCACTGGCGGAATGGGCTTCCATGCGCAGACGCAGCGTCTCCAGGCCCTTGGTGAACACCCAGGCATTGAAGGGACTCAGCGTGGGCCCCGCCGAGCGCAGGAAGCCGAGCACCTCGGCCATGAGCTCCGCCTTCCCCAGCACCACGCCGCCCAGACAGCGGCCCTGACCGTCCAGATACTTGGTCGCGGAGTGAATGACGATATCGGCGCCCCATTCCAGCGGACGTTGCAGCGCCGGCGTACAGAAGCAGTTGTCCACCGCAAGCAACACGCCGCGCGCGCGCGCGAGTTCGGCGAGCGCGCCCAGATCCGCCACATCGGACAGGGGATTGGAGGGCGTCTCCAGCAACAGCATCCGGGTCTCGGGCCGGATCGCGCTACGCCAGGCGGCGAGATCCGTCAGGTCGACATAGGTGGTCTCGACGCCGAACTTGGCCATGAATTTATTGAGCAGCACCGTGGTGGTGCCAAATACGCTGCGCGAACACACCAGGTGATCGCCGGCCTTGAGCAAGGCCATGCAGGTGCTGAGGATGGCGGCCATGCCGGACGCCGTGGCCACGGCCTGCTCGGCGCCCTCGAGCGCCGCGATGCGCTCCTCGAAGGTGCGCACCGTCGGGTTGGTGTAGCGCGAATACACATTGCCGGGCAGCTCGCCCGTGAAGCGCGCCGCGGCTTCGGCCGCATTCGCAAATACATAACTGGAGGTCAGGAACAGCGCTTCGCTGTGCTCGCCCTCGGCGCTGCGTACCTGGCCGGCGCGCACCGCGAGGGTGTCGAGCGCGGCGCCGGCGAGCGGATCGGAATCGTCGTGCGGCACCATTCAACCCACCCCGCGCGCCGAGTTATGCAATCCCAGCACCTCGTCGCCGGCATCCGTCAGACGCAGTTTCGCGCCGTTGCCCCGGGCCGACTCCAGGCGCTCCAGATAGCCTGGATCGACATCGTTGGTGATGTATTCGCCGGTAAACACCGAACACTCGAAGCGGTGAATTTCGGGATTGCCCTCGCGCGCGGCCTCGATCAGATCGTCCAGATCCTGGTAGATGAGCCAGTCCGCGCCGATCTCGACCGCGACTTCCGCATCCGTGCGCCCGAAGGCCACCAGCTCGCTGGCGGCGGGCATGTCGATCCCGTACACATTCGGGTGGCGCACCGGCGGCGCCGCCGATGCCATGTAGACGCGCGTCGCGCCGGCATCGCGCGCCATCTGCACGATCTCCCGCGACGTGGTGCCGCGCACGATGGAGTCATCCACCAGGAGTACTTTCTTGCCCTGGAATTCGAGCTTCACCGGATTGAGTTTCTGGCGCACGGATTTGGCGCGCTGGCCCTGCTCCGCCATGATGAAGGTGCGGCCGATGTAGCGGTTCTTCATGAAGCCCTCGCGGAATTTGAGCCCCATGGTTTCCGCCATCGCCTGGGCCGCCACCCGACTGGTATCCGGGACCGGCACCACGACATCGATATCGTGATCCGGCCACTGACGCAGGATTTTCTCCGCCAGCCGCTCGCCCATGCGCAGGCGCGCCTTGTACACCGAGATATTGTCGAGCATGGAATCGGGGCGCGCGAAATAAACCTGCTCGAAGATGCAGGGCACCAGTTCCGGCGCGTCGGCACACTGGCAGGTGTGGAGATTACCTTCAAGGTCGATGAAGATCGCCTCGCCCGGCGCCACATCCCGCTCGATCCGATAGCCCTGCACATCCAGGGCGACACTCTCGGACGCCACCATGTACTCGCGCCCGCGGGGGGTATCGCGGCTACCAAAGACCAGCGGACGGATGCCGAACGGATCGCGAAACGCAAACAATCCGTAGTTGGCGATCAGGCCCACCGCGGCATAAGCACCCCGGCAGCGACGGTGCACCCGCCGCACCGCCGAAAAAATATCCTCGGGACGCGGTTGCAACTTGCCCTGTAATTGCAATTCGTGCGCAAACACATTGAGCAGGATTTCCGAATCGGAATCGGTATTGACGTGGCGCAGATCGGATTTGAAAACATGGCGCAGCAGCTCGGCCGAATTGGTCAGATTGCCGTTGTGGGCCAGGCAGATGCCGTAGGGGGAATTGACGTAGAAAGGCTGCGCCAGTGACGGTCCCGAGCTGCCCGCCGTCGGATAGCGCACATGACCGACGCCGACAGGGCCGGTGAGCTGCGCCATGTGGTGTTCGCGGAATACATCCCGCACCAGACCCACATCCTTGCGCTGACTCAATTGCCCGTCGCGACAGGTCATGATGCCGGCGGCGTCCTGGCCGCGGTGCTGCAACATGGTCAGCGCGTCGTAGATCTGGTACTGGACGTCGGTCTTGCCGACGATGCCAACGACGCCACACATAGTCGTACCCCGCTCAGCGAACCAGTTGCTGGAACCAATCAACCAGCATCCCTGCCAATTCGCGCGCCCTGCCCTCGAACGCCAAGAACTGCGGAATCAGACTGGATTCCCGCCACCAGGCGT
The DNA here is from genome assembly GCA_050250395.1 of Porticoccaceae bacterium. Lineage (GTDB taxonomy): Bacteria > Pseudomonadota > Gammaproteobacteria > Pseudomonadales > Porticoccaceae > JAGPUQ01. Next base: position 56,454 of record JBFWOQ010000013.1, on the reverse strand, counting down.
CCTGCCTCACCGGCAGCACATTGGGCACCAGGATCAACGCCGCCATCACCGCGACCAGGCCGCGGACGACGCCGAACAGCGAACCGAGAAAACGGTCGGTACCCGACAGACCGGAAGCCCGGATCAAGCGCGAAATAACGAAATTGATCAGACCGAGTCCCAGCAGCACCGCCAGAAAAACGCCGAGCCATGCACTGATGAATCGCAGCGAGGGCGTCGCCATCACGCCTTCCAGCCAGTGCGCCACGGATCCGTGAAACATGATCGCCGCGGCGAGCGCCAGGCCCCAGGCCAGCAGGGAAAGTGCTTCTCGGACAAATCCGCGCACCAGGCTGATGAGCGCGGAAACACCGACCACGGCCACGATCATCCAGTCCGCGATATTCATGCCAGTCCGCTCGTCGACCGCACCGGATTGTAGCAGACCGGGCGGTGCCCTTCCCGGCACTCGGGGCAATCAGGGCGCAAAGGGAACGATCATCGTCTTGACGCCAAATTTGCGTTGCAGCGCCGCCTGCTCGGCAACCAGCGCTTCCCGCGCCATCCTGGGTCCGACAAAGACCCGGTGGGTGGCTTTGCCTCCCGCGGTCGAAGTCTGCACAAAAGCGCGGTGCCCTCCCTTGAGCAAGCGGTCGCGCAACTCCTCGGCATTGGCCCGGTCCTGAAAGGCACCCGCCTGCAAGACCCAGGCGGCGGGCAAACCCTTGGCATCAAGTCCGGGCTCTTCGGGTAGGGACTTTGCCGAAACCTCTGCCGCCGACGGGCTGGCTGCGCTCGTTGCGGAAGCGCCGGTCGCGGACGCCGCTGCCGCGCCGTCACCGGGCGCAAGCTCAAAAAGCGGCGCCCCGACTGGCGCATCGGATGCCGCTGACGTCGGTGCTGCGGGCGTCTGCGGCTCGGTTGGGGCGGGCTCCGGAAGCGGGTTCGGCTGAATCCTGGGCGCAGGCGGGATACGACTTCGGGTATCGATTTTGGAGTCGCCGCCAAAATCCAGGACCAGCGGCAACACCACACTTGCGAGTGCGACCAGTACCAGAAGGCCCAGAATGCGCTGTCGCAAGGCTTGGTTCACGGGCTGTCACCTCCTGCGGGCGCATCGTCATTCCGTAGCAGAGCGAGCACCGGCGCCACGGTGTGAAAAGACCCGAACACGAGAATCACGTCGTCCGGCCGGCTCGCACCCAGTGCCGCGGCAAAGGCTGCGGTGGGACTGGGGTGGCAAGCCGACACCGCCGGCACTCCCTGCCTCGCTGCCGCATTGTACAACAGGCCCGCGACCTGATTCGCCGTTGCGCCCCGGGCGACATCTGGCAACGCGCAGCAATGCCAGCGGGCAACTTCAGGGACCAGGGGGGCCACTACGCCCGCGATGTCCTTGTCACCCAGCACCCCGACGACTGCATGTACCGCACGCGCTGCGCCCCGATTCAGACGTCGCAGCCGCTCGGCGAGGAGTGCGGCCGCGGCCGGATTGTGCGCCACGTCGAGCACCACTCGACGCTCGTCCCAGGCGATTTCCTGAAAGCGTCCCGCGAGGCGAGTATCGGCGAACACACGCGCCACCCCGCCCGCGTCCGGGGTCAGCCCCAGGCTGATGAGCGCCTGCACTGCACAGGCGGCGCTGGCCAGGGGCAAGCGGGGGATCGGCAATTCGCGATAGCGCACCGGTTGCCCGTCGGGGGCAGTGCAGACCAGCTCCACATCCTGGTCGCCGCGCGACCAGGAAAAGCCCTCGCTCCCGATCTGGATAACGTGCGCGTCGATCGCCGCCAGAGCCGCCAGCATCGCAGGGGGAGGCTCCCGATCGCCACAAATCAGCGGCACGTTCGCGCGCGCAATGCCGGCTTTCTCGACGCCGATGGCGTCGCGGTCCAGACCCAGCCACGCCTGGTGATCCAGCGCTATGGACGTGATCACGGCCACATCGGGCGCGACCAGATTGACCGCATCGAGGCGGCCGCCCATCCCCACTTCCAGCAACGCGACATCCACCCCCGAATCCGCGAGGATGAGGAAGGCCGCCAGAGTGCCGGTTTCGAAATAGGTCAGACGGGTTTCGCCGCGCGCCGCCTCGATCCGCACGAAGGCATGGCACAGCAGGTCATCCGCGACCGGCACCGCGTCGATGCGTACGCGTTCGTTGTAGGCGAGCAGATGGGGCGAGGTGTAACTTCCCGAGCGCTGGCCCGCCGCCGCGAGCAGGGCTTCCAGGAAGGCGACGCAGGAGCCCTTCCCGTTGGTTCCCGCGACCGTGATCACGCGCGGCGCCGGGCGCCGCAGTTGCAGTCGCGCCGCTACCGCCGCGACGCGCTCAAGTCCCAGCTCGATGGCAACCGGATGGCGCGCTTCCAGCAGCGCCAGCCAGTCAGACAGGGTTTGCGGCGACCTGCGGGGGAGTTCGGGAACTGTCATCCGCTTCCGGGCGCTCCGGTGCCGGCTGGCCACCGAGCTTGGCGAGCAATCGGGCGATGGTGGCACGCAGCGCGGGGCGCGCCACGATCATGTCGATGGCACCGTGTTCCAGCAGGAACTCGCTGCGCTGGAAGCCGGGCGGCAGTTTCTGGCGGATGGTTTGTTCGATGATGTTCGGCCCCGCGAATCCGGAACGCGCGTCCGGCTCGGCGATATTGATATCGCCCAGCATGGCGAGGCTGGCGGATACGCCGCCGTACACCGGGTCGGTCATCACCGAAATATAGGGAACGCCCGCGGCCTTGAGGCGTTCGAGGATGGCGCTGGTCTTGGCCATCTGCATCAGCGAGATCAATGCTTCCTGCATCCGCGCGCCCCCGGTTGCCGAGAAGCACACGAGCGGAATTCGCTCATCGAGCGCCCGGCGCGCGGCACGCGTGAAGCGTTCGCCCACCGCGTAGCCCATGGAGCCGCCCTGAAAATCGAATTCGAACGCGGCCGCGATCACCGGCAGCGTCAGTACCCTGCCCTTGATCGCGATCAGAGCGTCCTTTTCGCCGGTCTCCTTCTGGGCAGCGGCGAGCCGGTCGCGGTATTTCTTGGTGTCGCGGAACTTGAGGCGATCGACCGGCACGACATCCGTCGCCAGTTCTTCGCGACCATCGGGATCGAGAAAGATATCGAGCCGGCGGCGTGCACCGATGCGAATGTGGTGGTTGCACTTGGGACAGACGTCGAGGTTGCGTTCGAGCTCGGGCCGATACAGCGGCGCCGCGCACTTCGGACAGGGCACCCATACCCCTTCCGGAACGCTGCGGGCCTGGTCACGGCCCTGGGTTTTCAGGCCCGATGGCCGTATCTTGCTCAGCCAGCTCATGGTCTCTTCACCGTCAGATCACCTCGTCCTCGCCGTGCTGCGGCATCCTACAGACGCGCGCGCCGGTGTCAACGCGATGCCGCCTTCGCGGCCTCAATGAAATCCCGCAGCAAGCGCGGATCCTTGATCCCGGGTGCGGCCTCGACGCCGCTGCTGACATCCACCGCGTAGGGACGCACCTGACGCACGGCGGCAGCGACATTCGCCGGAGCCAGACCGCCGGCCAGAATCAAAGGCTGCTCGCGCAGCACCGGCAGCCGCGACCAGTCGAAACCGGTGCCGGTGCCGCCGGCGACCACCGGATCCCAGGCATCGAACAACAGGCCCGCCGCGGCGGGATAGCACGCCGCGGCGGTGGCCGGATCCAGTCCGGGCGCCATGCGCAGTGCCTTGATAAAGGGAACGCCGAACTGGGCGCAATAATCCGGCGTCTCGCTACCGTGCAACTGCAACAGATGGATACCGGTGCGCGCCAGCACCTCACGCACCCGATCCGGCGCCGCATCGACAAAGAGCCCGACCGTGGTGACGAAAGGACCGACGCTGCGCACGATCGACGCCGCCATCGCCAGGGACACGCAGCGCGGGCTCGCCGGGTGAAACACCAGCCCGATGGCGTCGGCACCGGCATCCGCTGCTGCCTGCGCATCGGTCTCGCGCGTAATCCCGCAGATCTTGACCCGGATCACCAGTGCGCCTCCCGACGCTGCGCCAACACATTCACCTGCGAGAACAGCTCCGTATCCGCCACAAAGCTCGGTCCGCCGACCAGGGCCGGGACCGCGAATTGCGGCGGATAGTGCACGCCGACCAGATAAAGACCCGTCGGCGCCGCCGTCGCCGCGCCGGCGGCGCGATCCCGGGATGCGAGCAGCTCGGCGATCCACCGCGGCGGGCGTTCCCCGCGTCCCACCGCGCACAGCGCGCCAACGATATTGCGCACCATGTGCAGCAAAAATGCGTTCGCCGTGATTTCGATGATGACGAATTGCGCTTGCGACCACAAATGCAGTGCGATCAGATTGCGCATGGGCGATTGCGACTGACAGCCCGCGCCGCGAAACGCGCTGAAATCGCGCTCGCCAAGCAATAACTGCCCGGCCGATTGCATGGCCTGTACATCCAGCGGTCGGCGCTCCCGACCAACCTGGTCGCGCAGCAACGCCGGATCGCGGTCGGCGTTATGAATGACGTAGCGGTAAGTACGCGCCAGAGCACTGAAGCGAGCGTGAAAACCCGCATCGACGTCCTGCGCCCACTGCAATCGAATCGAACGGGGAAGCTGCGCATTGGCACCGAGCAGCCAGTTGCGCGCCGCGCGTCGTGCGCGGGTGTCGAAGTGAATTACCTGGGCAGTGGCGTGAACCCCGGTATCGGTACGTCCGGCACAGGACACCGTGACCGGCTCGTCGGCAATCCGGGACAGCGCGGTTTCGACCTCCTGCTGCACACTGGCGCAGTGCGCCTGGCGCTGCCAGCCGCAAAAGCGGCTGCCGTCGTATTCGACCACGGCGGCCACCCGGTGCAGACGCTCGGGTAACGCGCACCCCGCGGGAATCCGGCAGTTGCTGCGATACTCCCAGTGGGTCGGCGCACTCACCCGCTACCCGAGTCTGGCGAGCAATTGCCGCGCGGACTCCTTCTGCGCCTCATCGCCGCCCTGAAGGACGTAATCGAGGATTTCCCGCGCGCCTTCCGCGTCCCCCATGTCGACATAGGCTTCCGCCAGCTCGATCTGGGTGGCCATTTCCTGCCCTGGCTCGAACAGATCCAGATCGCCATCCAGGGACGTGGCCTGCCAGGACTCGGCGCTCGCTGCGACCGGCGATTCGGCAAGATCCTGGGCCGAGTTCGTAAGCTCGCTGTCCAGCAAGTCAAGGTCAAAATCCTCGAGCTCAGCGGGCACTTCCGGCTGCGTCGCGGTTGCCGCTGCGACGGCCGACGACACCGCCGGCAGGTCCAGATCGAAATCCAGATCCAGATCGAAATCCAGACTTTCCGCTGCCCCGGAAGACTCACCGTCCGCCGAAGCAATGTCCACCGGAACGATGTCCACCGGAGCAACGTCAGCCAGATTCGCTGCGCTCGCGGGGACTGCAACCTGTGCCGATGCAACCGAAACAACGGAAGCCGGCGCTACCTCGGGCTCCGGCAATTCCCGCCGCAGCGCATGGGCGGACTCGGTGGCCGCGGGATCGTCGAGCGCCTCGAGCTTCGGAAGCGCGGCCTCGAAGCCGGGCCGGTCGCCCTGTTGCGCCAAGAGTGCCAGCATCTTCAGATGCAATCCGGAATGCCTCGGATAACGCTCCAAAGCATCGGTCAGCAGTTCCTTCGCCTGCTGTTCATTACCAAACGACAGGCAGACATCGACCTCCTCCAGAATCCGGTCCGGACCTGCGTTGAAGCTGGTCTCCGTCGGCAACAAATCCTCGTCATCGATGGCAACCGGCGCCGTCAGATCAGCGTCGACCGTGGCTGGCCGCGCGGCTTTCGCTTCAAGCTCGCTCGGCAGCCGCAGTCCGTGCTGCTGTGTGGCACGCCCACGCAAGGACGCAAGGCCCATCGCTACCAGCAACAGTATTCCGGTGACACCCAGCGCCGGCACTAGCCAGGAGCGCAGTTCAGCGACAGCTTCCGGAGCACTTTGGTCGGCGGGCGGAGCCACGGGAACCTCCGGCGCCGCGGCGTCGCCGCTCCCGGCAACGACTGTCTCTGGCAGGGTGGCATTTGCTTCCGGCGCGGTCGATTCCAGGGCCGCGTTATCGGTCTGACCGGCAATCGTGTCCGCTGCGGCATTTGGCGCCGACTCGTCCGACGGTGTGGACGCTGGCGCTTCCGCCATCGGCGTTGCCGAACCCACCGCGGCGGCATCCGCCGGTTTCCCGGCATCGGTGGCGGCGGCGTCCGACGGCTCCTGCGCACCACCTTGTTGCAATGCCGCCAGCGCCGGGTCGCTGATTTCAACGAGGCGGGACGCGGCCTTCAGCTGTTCTTCGAGACTTGCAACCCGCGCTCTCAATTCGGCGTTCTCGCGCTCGACCCGGTCTTTTTCTTCCAGCACCGAACCGATATCGGTGCGCGACGCGTCCCCTGTACCTCCGGGCTCACGGCCACCGCCGATGGCAGCCGAGCTGTCACTGGCGGCGCCGCCAGCAAGACGCAGCTCGCCGCTCTCACTGCCGGGACTCGATTTTTCGGCGGTCCGGGCGCGCGACTCGACGACGCGATCGGTTGCCGGCTGGACAGGACGCAATTGCTGCATGGCGAGGCGTTGGTCGACCGCTGCCATGGTGGCGGCGTCGGGCAGGTTCAGCACCGCGTCGCGCCGGATCAGATTGGGATTCGCGCGAATGAATGCGTCGGGATTGGCCGCCAGTATCGCCTGCATTGCCTGCTGTACGGTGACACCCCGGGGCTGATTGCGCGCGGCGATCCCCCACAGTGTGTCGCCACCGCGCACCCGGTAACTACCGTTTGCCGGCGTCGATGCTCGCACTGCGCCCTGCGCGGGCGACCGCCGGGGGGGCTCGGACGCAGGGGCTGCGGAACGAGGGCTAGCTGCCGCGGTGGGTGGTACCGCGGCAGCAGTCTTTCCCGCAGGCGGTACTCCTGCAAAAGTCGGCAAATCCAGGAGCAGTGTGTACTCGCGGAGCAAGCGGCCGGATGTCCAGCGCAATTCCAGCAGAAAGTTGAGATAGGGCTCCTTCATCGGGCGCTGCGAAGACACCCGGATCACCGGACGGGCGGTATTCGACAGGTCGACCTTGAAACGGAGATCGGCGAGTTGAAACTCGCGTTCGACTCCCGCGCGCTCAAAATCCTCCGGCGAAGCCAACCTTGTCGCTATTTGCGATTCGTTGAGGTCACCTATGCCGAGCAGTGCTATCTCGGCGCGCAGCGGCTCGTTCATCGCCGACTGAAGCGTGATTTCACCCAAACCAACCGCCAAGGCCCACTGCGCCGCCAACAGGGCCAACAGTCCCAGGGAGTATTTCAATGTCCGTGAAGCCATGTTCGTATCTTCCTGCAGTTGTTCCATCGTCCCAAGAGCAATCAGCCTGGCAGCCTGCTTAAGCACTGCTGTGGCAGCCACCTGCTTCGTTGCGCGGTGCTCGCTCCCTCGCCCATCTATCCCATATGTCTCGGTCGCTGCGCGCCGTGTGCCGCGCGGCTGGCCGCCTCGCGACGTTTATCGACAAGCTGCCAGCTGTTGAATATTTACACCAAAATCACTCGCTAACCAGATATTAGTTATCATGATTCCAGTTCTGGCAGTTTACGTCCACAAAAAGCCGCCGAAAACAGATCAGGATCTCAAAATCGGTGCGGGGCTCGCGCACCAACCCCGTTCGCTACCGCACCAGCCGCAGCATCCGCCGCAAAGGCTCCGCCGCGCCCCAGAGCAACTGATCGCCGACGGTGAACGCGGTCAGATACTCCCCGCCCATGGCGAGCTTGCGCAGGCGGCCCACGGGGATGTCCAGCTTCCCGGTAACCGCCGCCGGCGTCAATGCTCTCAGGCTGTCCTCCCGGTGGTTGGGCACGACGCGCACCCAGTCGTTGGCCGCCGCGATCAGCGCCTCTATCTCTGCGATGGGCAGGTCGCGGGTCAGCTTGATGGTCAGCGCCTGACTGTGGCAACGCATGGCACCGATGCGGACGCAGAGGCCGTCGATGGGTACCGGACGGTCCTGGCGGCCGAGAATCTTGTTGGCCTCGGCGCCCCCTTTCCATTCCTCGCGGCTCTGGCCGTCGGCGAGCTCGACGTCGATCCAGGGCAACAGGCTACCGGCGAGCGGGTGACCGAACTCCGCGACGGGAAATCCCGGTGCGCGCAGCGCTTCGGTGACGCGGCGATCGATAGCGATGATGGAACTGGCGGGATCGGCCAGCAAATCCAGTACGGAATCGTGTGCCGCGCCCATCTGGGCGAGCAGTTCGCGCATGTTGGGTGCGCCGGCACCGGATGCGGCCTGATAGGTCATTGCTGTCACCCACTCCACCAGCCCGGCCTGGAACAGACCACCCAGGCCCATCAACATCAGGCTGACAGTGCAATTGCCGCCGACAAACACGCGCTGGCCCGCATCCAACGCCCGCTCGATCACCTTGCCGTTCACCGGATCCAGCACGATGACGGCGTCATCGTTCATGCGCAACGCGGATGCCGCGTCGATCCAGTAGCCGTTCCAGCCGGTTGCCTGCAAACGGGGAAACACCGCCTTGGTGTAGTCGCCGCCCTGGCAGGTCAGGATGGCGTCCATGGCGTGCAGTTGGTCGATATCCATGGCGTCGAGCAGCGCGCTGCGGCCCTGGCCCACGTCCGGCCCCGGTTGTCCCGCCTGGGAGGTGGTAAAGAAGTGGGGATGGATCGTGGCGAAATCGCCCATCTCCGTCATGCGCGCCATCAGCACCGAGCCGACCATCCCGCGCCAACCCACAAAACCTATATTTTTCATTGCATTAAACCTGCTTTGACAACAACTGCATTAATCATGAAACGCGCCGACGCGGTATCCAAGGCCGCTCAGCGGGAAGCCCAGAGCACCAGCACATCGGCGCTGAAGGAACCGTCGGCTTCTATCGCAAAGTAATCCCGCACCTCGCTGCTGGCCCCATCCTGCAGTGCGCGGATCGCGGCCCGCAGCGGTTCCGGAGTCTGCATGCGCGCCACCCAGGACGCGAACTCGAGCCGCAGGCGCGAGAGTGCGTGACGCTCGGGCTTGAGGCCCGCCTGCGCCACCCATTGCAGCCATTCCGCCGGGGTGTAATCGCGCACGTGGCTGGAATCGCGCAATACCTCGACGGTCTGGAGATGGGTGTCGAGCAACGGTCGCGGGGCGCCGGCAATATCCACAAAGGCCGCGCACCCGCCCGGCTTCAACACCCGGTGAACCTCGCGGAGCGCGCGACCCAGATCGCTCCAGTGGTGCGCGGAATAGCGGCTGAACACCAGATCGAACTGCCGGTCCGGAAACGGCAGCTGTTCCGCCGCGCCCTGGGCGGTGGTGATATTGTCGAGACCGCGCTCCCGGGCCGTGGCCGTGACCAGCGCCAGCATTTCCGGCGCCAGATCGCAGGCGACGACCGCGCCGGCGAGGGGCGCGATCTGATAGCTGACATGACCCGCACCGCAACCCAGGTCCAGCACGCGCGCGTCCGGACAGGCCGCGACGGCATCGCGCAGCTCGGCAAACTCGCGACCCTGGGCATGCACGGTGCTGCCGAGATAAGCGCCAGCCCGGGCGCCGAATTGGCGACGCACCGCCTCGGCATGGCTTTGATCACTCATACCTTGACTACTCATAGAGGGCGCGTCCGCTCAGTCGTTGCGAAACAGCCAGGGATGATTTGCGCGGTGCCTTTGCTCGAAGGCGCGAATCTCATCGCGGTGCGCCAGCGTGAGGCCGATTTCGTCCAGACCTTCCAGCAGGCAATGCTTGCGGAACTCATCCACCTCGAAGTGATAAGTGCCGCCGTCGGGCCGGGTAACCGTCTGGCTGGCGAGGTCTATGGTCAGGCTATAACCCTCGACGGATGTGGCTTGTCGAAACAGCTCATCCACCTCTTCATCAGATAAAACAATGGGTAATACGCCATTTTTAAAGCAGTTGTTGTAGAAAATATCGGCGTAGCTGGGGGCGATAATGACGCGAAACCCGTATTCCTCCAACGCCCAGGGGGCATGTTCGCGGGACGAACCACAGCCGAAGTTCTCCCGCGCGAGCAGCACGCTGGCGCCCCGATAGCGGGGCTGATTGAGCACAAAATCCGGATTCAGGGGACGTTTCGAGTTGTCCCGTCCAGGCTCTCCGACATCCAGGTAGCGCCACTCGTCGAACAGATTGGGACCAAAACCGGTGCGCTGAATCGACTTCAGAAACTGTTTGGGAATGATCTGGTCGGTGTCGACGTTGGCGCGATCCAGGGGCGCGACCAGCCCCTGGTGCCGGGTTAACGCTTTCATGCCACCTCCCCCTGTCCCAGCAATTCCCGTACATCGACGAAATGCCCGCACACCGCAGCCGCAGCCGCCATCGCCGGACTCACCAGATGGGTGCGGCCACCGGCGCCCTGCCGGCCTTCGAAGTTGCGGTTCGACGTGGACGCACAGTGCTCGCCGGCTTCGAGACGATCGGCATTCATGGCCAGACACATGGAGCAGCCGGGCTCGCGCCACTCGAACCCGGCTTCGATGAAGATCCTGTCCAGCCCTTCCCGTTCGGCCTGCGCCTTGACCGGCCCGGAGCCCGGCACCACCAGCGCCTGCTTGATGCTGGCGGCGACCCGGCGGCCCTTGGCGACGGCCGCGGCGGCGCGCAGATCCTCGATCCGCGAATTGGTGCAGGACCCGATGAAAATGCGATCCAGCCGGATGTCCGTGACCGCCTGATTGGCGACCAGCCCCATGTACTTGAGGGCCCGTTCAATGGAATCGCGCTTGGTCGGGTCCGGCTCGACGGCCGGGTCCGGCACCCGCGCGTCCACCGCCACCACCATTTCCGGCGACGTGCCCCAACTGACCTGAGGTTTGATGTCCTGCGCGCGCAACTCCACCACCTTGTCGAAGACGGCATCGGGATCGGAATACAGTTGCCGCCAGTTCGCCACCGCCTGCTCCCACTGCGCGTCCCGGGGCGCGAAGAGACGTCCTTTCACATAGTCGATGGTCTTGACATCGACTGCGACCAGACCCACCCGGGCGCCGGCTTCGATCGCCATGTTGCAAAGCGTCATGCGGCCCTCCATGGACAGTGCGCGAATCGCGCTGCCCGCGAACTCGAGTGCATAACCGGTACCGCCGGCGGTGCCGATGAAGCCGATCACGGCCAGCGCGATGTCCTTGGCGGTGACGCCCGGCGCCAGCTCGCCCTCGACCCGCACCTGCAAGTTCTTCATTTTCTGGGCGATCAGGCACTGGGTCGCGAGCACATGCTCGACTTCCGAAGTGCCGATGCCGTGCGCCAGCGCGCCGAAGGCGCCGTGCGTGGAGGTATGCGAATCGCCGCACACCACCGTCATGCCCGGCAGGGTCGCGCCCTGCTCCGGCCCGATGACGTGCACGATGCCCTGCCGCGCGTCGTGCATGCCGAATTGCAAGATGCCGTAGCGCCCGCAGTTGTCGTCCAGCGTCTGCACCTGGATACGCGACACTTCATCGGCAATGGCCGCGATACCGCCGCGCCGCTCGACGCTGGTGGTGGGTACATTGTGATCCGGCGTGGCCAGATTGGCGTCGATGCGCCACGGCTCGCGTCCGGCCAGCCGCAAACCCTCGAACGCCTGCGGCGAAGTCACTTCGTGGAGCAGATGGCGATCGATGTAGAGCAGCGCCGAGCCATCGTCGTTCTGCCGCACCAGATGGGATTCCCAGAGCTTGTCGTACAGGGTCTTGCCGGCCATCGCCGCATCCGCCGTGTGGGTCGAAAAAGAGGCCGAAAGTCTAGCGATCCCCAGCCCATAAAACAAATTCATGACCCTGGTGATTGCAACTTCACCGTAGAATTCCGGGACTTCGCTCCGCGGCATTTCCCCATGGACGCACTCCGTAACAGCACAATGCCGATGCGACACCGGCCCGGATGATCACGCCGCCCGACCGCCTCGCTCCGGCCACCGTCGTCTGGCGCGACGGCGTCCTGCGTTCGGTTCACTTCGAGGACATCTACCAGTCTCCCGCCGATGGCCTGGGCGAGACCCGGCATGTGTTCATTGCCGGCAACCGGCTGCCGGAACGCTGGCAGGCATTGCGCGCGGGCGCCAGCTTTGTCATCGGCGAAACCGGGTTCGGCAGCGGACTCAATTTGCTGGTCGCCGGCAGCCTGTGGCTCGCCAGCGCGCCGGAAAATGCGGTGCTGCACTATGTCTCGGTGGAGAAACACCCACTGGCACGCGACGATTTCGCGCGTGCTCTGGCGCAATGGCCCGCCTTCGCGGCACTGGCCGCGGAACTCGCCCGGGACTATCCGCCGCCCGTTGCCGGCTGCCATCGCCTGGTGCTTGCGGGCGGCCGGATCCAGCTCACGCTGCTGCTGGGCGACGCAACCACCATGCTGAATCTGCTGCGCGCCCCGGATCACCCGGCCCTCCACGGCGCCGCGCCAAAAATCGATGCCTGGTTCCTCGACGGCTTCGCGCCCGCCCGCAACCCGGATATGTGGAGCCCGGCGCTGTTCGCGCAACTGGCCGCGCTCAGTCGCGCCGGCACCAGCTTTGCGACCTTCACGGCCGCCGGCGATGTGCGTCGCGGCCTCGCCGAGGCGGGCTTTGCCGTCACCAAGGTCGCCGGCCATGGCAGCAAGCGGGACATGCTGTGCGGCACCTTCGCGGCGCCATCCTCGGCGTCCGTTCCTGCCGTCACCCCCAGGCACCGAGCATCGACTCGGGCATCGCGCCCGCGACGATGTGCGTCTGCCCCCTGGTATCTGGGCGCCGCGGAGTACGGCACAGCGCCGGGAACAGCCGCCATCGTCGGCGCCGGCATCGCGGGCTGTACCAGTGCCCGGGCGCTGGCGGAGCGCGGCTGGCAGGTGACCCTGTACGATCGCACCGCCATCGCCAGCGGCGCCTCGGGCAATCCCCAGGGCGTGCTCTATCCGCGCCTGACGGCGGAGCCCTCCACCTTGGGTGCCATCAATCTGGCCGCCCTGCTCTTTGCTCGGAACCATTACCGGGACTTCTGGCAGGACGGATTCGGCACCAACTGCGGCGTCTTGCTGCTGCCGGAAACCGCTGCCCACGCGGCACAACTGCGCCGGATTGCCGCACGCCATCCCGCCGAAATCGCGCGCCTGGTGGAGGCGCCGCAACTCGCCGCCATCGCGGGATTACCGCTGGTCGCGAACTCTGGTCTGCTGCTGCCGGGACTCGGGTGGGTAAACCCGGCGGCGATCTGTCGCCATCTGGTCGCACATCCGCGCATCGCCGTCCGTTGCGCGGAGATCGTCGCTCTCACCTGGGACGGCACCCGGGACGGCACCCGGGGCTGGCAGCTGGTCGATGCCGGCGGCGCGACCTCCGGCCCCCATGACGTCGTGGTGCTGGCCAACGCCGCCGAGCTGGCCCGCTTCGAGCAGACCCGACACTTGCCGCTCAAGACCATTCACGGCCAGATCAGCGTCTGCCCGGCGACACCGGCGAGCGCAAACCTTCGCACCGTGATCTGCGGGGCGGGTTATCTCGCCCCCGCGACCAACGGCCTGCACACGTTCGGCGCGACCTACGATCTGTCGGCCACCCATGTTGAAGTACGCAGCGAAGGCCACCGCGAAAACCTGGCCAAGCTCGACGCCACCGATCCCCGCCTCACCGACATCCTGGGTACGCCCGACCCGGCGCAACTCTCCGGCCGCGCCGCTCTGCGCTGCGTCACCCCGGATTACCTCCCGCTGGTGGGGCCGGCGCCCATCGAACATCGCATGCTGGAGACTTTCGCACCGCTGCGTCGCGACGCCCGCGCCGACATCCCGCGCCCCGGCAGCTACTGGCCCGGATTGTTCATCCACGGTGGCCACGGCTCGCGTGGCCTCAGCCACGCGCCCCTGTGCGCCGCCCTGCTGGCGGACCTGATCGAAGGCCGGCCACGCCCGCTGGCACAGGAACTGGCGATCGCGCTCCATCCCGCGCGCTTTCTTATCCGTGACCTCAAGCGGGGCCGGCGCTGAGCCCGGGTGGCGCCGGCTCCCGGGTGACCAGATCAAACCGGAGCCGGCACCGGAGCGCGCAGCGCCGGACGGTCACTTCAGATCGGCGTTATCCCCCGCCGTTTGAAGGGATGCCCGGGGCGGCGCTCGCGCGCCATGTCGAGCGCCTGAATCAGCACGCGGCGCGTATCCCTGGGATCGATGACATCGTCCACCAGCGCGGCTTCGGCGGCGGGCAGGATGCCGATCTTGGCGCGGAATTCCGCGATCAGTTCCTGTTTGCGCTGCTCGCCGTCCTCCTGCTGCGCGAGCTGCTTGCCGAACAACACCTGCACCGCATCGTCGGGCGAGATGGCGCTGAAGGATGCCAGCGGCCAGGCCACCAGCAGATCGGGCCGCATGCCCAGGCTGTTCATCCCGTAGTGCGCGAGGCCGAACGCCTTGCGCATCATCACCGTCATGCGCGGAACCGTGGCGTGTTCGATTTCGTACAGCATGCGCGTGGACCAGCGGATGATGCCGTCTTCCTCGGACTGCGGCCCCGGGTAATAACCCGGAATGTCTTGCAGAAAAATCAGCGCAAAACCGTACACGTCGCAAAAATTGATGAAGCGGCAGATTTTCTGGCAGGCCTTCGCATCCAGCGTGCCGGACATCTGGTTGGGCTGGTTGGCGACGATGCCGACCGCGCGGCCATCCAGATGCGCGAGCGCGGTCACCACGTTGGGCGCAAAGCGCGGCTTGAATTCGAAACAGGCGCCATCGTCCACCAGAGCGCGCACAACCTTTTTGACATCGTAGGCAAAACGCAGATCGGACGGCACCAGCTCCAGCAACTCGTCGCAACGGCGGTCGGGCCGGTCGCGGGTGGGCCGGCGCGGCGGCGGCTGGTTGCAGTTGTCGGGCAGATACGACAGAAACTCCTTGATGCTGGCGATGCATTCGCGGTCGTCCTCGACCAGCAGATCGGCCATGCCCGAACGCTCGACGTGCTTTTTCGCGCTGCCCAGTTCCTCCAGGCTGGTGTCGATCCCCATCTTGGTTTTCAGCAACTGCGGCCCCGCGATCATCATGCAGGCACTGCGCGTCATGGGCACGAAATCACCGATGGCGGTGAGATTGGCGTGGCCGCCGACGCAGAGTCCCATCACCGCCACCACGATGGGCACATAGCCGCTCAGCGCCACCAGATTCGAGAACTGCGGATTGTCGTAGGCGCCCTGAGAGCTCACCTCTTCTTCAAGCCGCGCGCCCGTGCCTTCGGTGAGGATGACCAGCGGAAACCCATGATCCAGCACCATCCGCTTCAGGCGGGTGAATTTCCATTCGCACACCTTGCCCATGGAGCCGCCGCGAAACTCCATGTCGTAGGCCGCGACCGCGACCCGGCGTCCGTTGACCTTGCCGTAGCCGACCACGATGCCGTCGCGGGGCGTAGCGCCCGGTTTGGTGTCGCGGGCGAGATCGCTTTCCCGCGCCAGCGGCGCCAGCTCCAGGAAGGTGCCGGCGTCGAACAGCAGATCGACGCGCTCGCGCGCGGACAGCAGACCGCGGGCGTGGCGCCGCGAATAGTCGATGGCGGCCAGCGCCTGCTTGCGCTCGGCAAAGGGTTTCATGGCCTCGGTCAGGCTCTTGCCGTCGCTCATACTGTCCTCGGGCTGTCTTCGGGCCGCCCTCGGGCGGCCCGCGGGGAAAGGGCCGCTGCATGCCAGCGTGCTGCGTTCCATCGTAAAAACGGAACCGTGCAAAACGGCGCGGGAATCGCAGTGGCGCGGGAATGTAGCCCGAATCCGCAGCCGCCTCAAGGCGACCCGATCCCCCCGGAAAAGCCGGACGCGTAATCAATCGGCGGCGACACGCAGCGCCCGGGCCGCGGCCACCATGGCGACCAGCGCCGGCCGCACCTCGTCCCAGGAGCGGGTCTTGAGGCCGCAGTCCGGATTCACCCACAGCCGCTCGGCGGGCACCCGGGCGCGGGCGCGCCGCAGGCGCTCCAGGATCTCGGCGGCCTGGGGCACATTGGGCGAGTGAATATCGTAGACCCCGGGGCCGATCTCGTTGGGATAGGCGAAATCCCGAAAGGCATCCAGCAGCCGGTCGTCCGAGCGCGCGCTCTCGATGGTGGTGACGTCGGCATCCATGGCCGCCACCGCGCCGATGATGTCGTTGAAATCCGAATAACACATGTGGGTGTGGATCTGGGTGGCGTCGCCCACGCCGGCCGACGCGATGCGAAACGCGCGCACCGCCCAATCGAGGTACGCACCCCAGTCCGCCTGGCGCAGCGGCAGGCCCTCGCGCAGCGCGGCCTCGTCGATCTGGATGATGGCGATGCCCGCCGCTTCCAGATCCCGCACCTCGTCGCGGATCGCGAGCGCCAGCTGGAGACAGGTGGCGGCGCGCGGCTGATCGTCGCGCACGAAGGACCAGTTGAGCAGGGTCACCGGGCCGGTGAGCATGCCTTTGACGGGCTTGTCGGTCAGGGTCTGGGCATGGCGGATCCAGGCCACGGTCATGGCCGCGGGGCGCGCCACATCGCCCAGGATGATGGGCGGCTTCACGCAGCGGGAGCCGTAGGACTGCACCCAGCCATTGCCCGAAAACACGAAACCGTCGAGCTGTTCGCCGAAGTATTCCACCATGTCGTTGCGCTCGGCTTCGCCGTGCACCAGCACATCGAGGCCGAGCGCTTCCTGCGTGCGGATCGCGTGGGCGATTTCGGCGCGGATGAACTCTTCGTATTCGACGTCGGAAATCGCTCCGGCCCGCCAGCGGCTGCGCGCCTGGCGAATGGCGGCCGTCTGGGGAAACGACCCGATGGTGGTGGTGGGGAACAGCGGGAGTCGAAGCCGCTCCCGCTGCGCGCCGATGCGCTCGGCGTAGCTGCATGTTCTATGTTCATCGGCTTCCCCGAGCGCGGCCACCCGCGCCGCCACCTCGGGGCGATGCACCCGGGGCGAAGCGCGCCGGCTCGCCAGCGCCCGGCGGCTGTCCGTGAAGGCGTCCCGTGTCGCCGCGATCTCGCCCGTCAGGGCGCGACGCAACAACGCGATTTCATCCAGTTTCTGCACGGCGAAAGCAAACCAGGGCATCAGGTCGTGCGGCAAGCGGTCGTCGCCGCGCACATCGACGGGAACGTGCAGCAGGGAGCAGGACGGCGCCAGCCACAGCCGGCCCTCGCGTCGCGCCAGCACGGCCTGCAATCTGGCCAGGGCCGCATCCAGATCGGTACGCCAGATATTGCGGCCATCGACGATCCCCACCGAGAGCACGCGCCCGGACGGCAGCCGCTCCGCGACCGCTTCCAGTTCATCCGCGGCGCGCACGGCATCGACGTGCAGGCCCGCCACCGGCAGCGCACAGGCCAGCGCCAGATTGTCGGCCAGCGGACCGAAATAAGTAGCGAGCAGCACCGAGACCCCGCTGTCGGCCAGCGCTGCGTAGGCGTCGGCAAAGGCCGCCTGCCAGGGTGTCGGCAGGTCGAGTGCGAGGATCGGCTCGTCCAGTTGCACCCAGGCCACGCCCTGGGCGGCGAGCCGCACGAGTATCTGCCGATATGCCCCGAGCAATCCGGGCAGCAATGCCAGGCGGTCGTCGCGCTCGCTCGCCGGTCGCGCCAGCCACAACCAGGTCAGCGGCCCCACCAGTACCGGCTTGGGCCGCAGGCCCAGCGCTTGCGCCTCGGCGACCTGCTCGAACAGGCCTGTGCCAGAGAGCCGGAATTCCTGCCCGGGGTTCAGCTCGGGGACCAGATAGTGGTAGTTGGTATCGAACCACTTGGTCATCTCGCAGGCCGGGGCGGGACTGCCGCTGGGCGCGCGGCCCCGCGCCAGGCGGAAATAGAGATCCAGATCCACCGCGCCGCCGTCCCAGCCGAAACGCGCCGGAATCGCCCCCAGCAATGCGGTCATGTCCGGCACCTGGTCGTACCAGGAAAAATCCCCCACCGGCACCAGATCCAGGCCGGCGGCGCGTTGCAGTTCCCAGTTGCGGCGGCGTAGCTCGCGCCCGCGCAGCTCGAGTTCGTCCCGATCGAGTTCCCCGCGCCAATAGGCTTCGAGCGCCCACTTCAGCTCCCGGTTGCGGCCGATGCGGGGAAAACCCAGGTTGTGGGCACAGATGATTGGCAAGGCGTCCATGTGTCGTCTCGGATCGAATCGGGACGACCATTCTATTTTCGGCGACTAATCCATAAAATCTCACGTCTCTACCAAACAACATGATTTTTGCTCAACATGATCGAACGCCGACACCTGCGCAACCTGCTCGCCATGGCCGACACCGGCAGTCTGGCGCGCGCCGCCGAGCGCCTGCATCTGACTCCCTCGGCGCTGTCCCATCAGATCAAGCTGCTGGAGGACTATTACGGCCTGGCGCTGTTCCACCGCCACACCAAACCGATCCGGCTGTCGGCGGCCGGCCACAAGCTGGTGGCGCTGGCGCGGGACACCCTGCCCCGCTTCGAGCAGGTCGAGCGCGAACTGGCGCGGATCGCCGCGGGCGATGCCGGCCGGCTGTATCTCGCCATCGAGTGCCACGCCTGTTTCGAATGGCTGATGCCGGTGCTAACGCGCTTCAAGGCGCGCTGGCCGGCGGTCGACGTGGACATCCGCCTCGGCCTCGCCTTCGACTCCCTGCCCGCGCTGCGCCAGGGCGATATCGATCTGGTGATCACCTCGGACCCGGTGGAAACCCCCGACCTCGCGTTCGTCCCGCTGTTCGATTACGAGGGCTTGCTGGTGCTGCCGGACAACCATCCGCTGACGGCGCAGGCCTGGATACAACCGGAGCATCTGGCCGGCGAGACCCTGATCACCTATCCGGTGCAATCCGCGCGTATGGACGTGTTCAAGTATTTCCTGCAACCGGCCAGCGTGGCGCCGGCCGCCGTGCGCCAGGCGGAGTTGACGGCGATCATCCTGCTGCTCGTGGCCAGCGGTCAGGGTGTCGCGGCCCTGCCCGACTGGGTGATGCGCCACACGCCCCACAGCCGCAGCCTGGTGACCCGGCCGCTGGGCGCGGCGGGACTGCACCGCACCCTGTACGCCGCGCTGCGTTCCGGCGACCGGGAGCTGGACTATCTGCGGGACTTCTGTACTTTTGCCGGCGAGCATCAGGCCGCCGCCGTGCCCTGATAACCAAGTCTCCCGCCGGCGCCGCGCCCTTTCGCGCAACCGCTCATCAGCAGCAGCGCTTCACCGCGGACCAGGCAGCTTCCTGCCGGCGCCGGAAAAACTCCCGCCGCCCAAGCGGCGTACCGTCCGGATGCGCCGCCGCGTGGTGGGCCAGGTAACGCTCGTAGGCATCGTCGCCGGACACTTCCCGCAGCCAGGCCCAGAACGCGCGCAGCGCCTTCATGCGCGCCCCCCGGCGGGCACGGCCGCCGACGCTCGGCGCCAGTGGCGCAGGCACACCCGCGCCGTGTCGGCCAGGATCAGCCACAGCAGGCCCACGAACAGCACCGTCAGCCAGCCGTCGAGGCGCATGTTGACGATGAGCTGCGGGGCAACCGCTGCCTTCTCGGGCGCCAGCACGCCGCCGGCCAGCTTGGCGGCCAGATCATTGGCACCGGCGAAAAAGCCCAGCCGCGGGTCGTCGCTCATCACCTTCTGCCAGGCGGCGGTGCTGGTGACCGCCGTCAGCCAGGCCAGCGGCAGGCCGGTGACCCAGAAATAGCGCTCGCGCCCGGTCTTGACCAGGATGGCGGTGCCCACGCACAGGGCGATGGCGGCCAGGATCTGGTTCGAGATGCCGAACAGCGGCCACAGGATATTGACCCCGCCGGCCGGATCGATGACGCCGATGTACAGGAAATAGCCCCAGGCGCCGACCACCAGCGCGCTGCACAGCAGCACCGACGGATACCAGCTGGTGCGCCCCAGCGCCGGCACGAAGTTGCCCAGGAAATCCTGCAACATGAAGCGCCCGACGCGGGTGCCGGCGTCGAGCGTGGTCAGGATGAAGATCGCCTCGAACATGATGGCGAAGTGGTACCAGACCGCCAGCAGGCCCTGCCCGAAGGCGCTGCTGAAGATGCTGGCCATGCCGACCGCCAGCGACGGCGCGCCGCCGGTGCGGCCGAACAGCGTCGCCTCGCCCATCTGCCGGGCCAGCTCCTGCATCTGTTCGAGCGCCACCGGAAAGCCCCAGGACGAGATGGTCGCGACGGCCTGGGCGCCCTCCCCGACCACGCCGGGCGCGGTGTTGATGGCGAAGAACACGCCCGGCTCCAGCACGCAGGCGGCGATCAGCGCCATCATGGCCACGAAGGATTCCAGCATCATGCTGCCGTAGCCGATCATGTGGATGTCGCGCTCGTCGGTGAGCAGCTTGGGCGTGGTGCCGGAGCTGACCAGCGCATGAAAACCCGAGATCGCCCCGCAGGCGATGGTGATGAACACGAACGGGAACACCTTGCCGGCAAAGATCGGCCCGCTGCCGTCCACGAACGGCGTCAGCGCCGGCATGTGCAGCACCGGATTGAGCCAGACGATGGCGATGGCCAGCAGCGTCACCGTGCCCAGCTTCATGAAGGTCGACAGGTAATCGCGCGGCGCCAGCAGCAGCCACACCGGCAGCACGGCGGCGGCGAAGCCGTAGACCATGATGGCGTAGGCGATCGGCAGCGGCCCGTGGTCGAACCAGGTCCGCAGCAGCGGGTGCTGATCCACCCAGCCGCCGCCCCACACCGCCAGCAGCAGCAGCGCGACGCCGATGGCGCTGCCCTCCAGCACCCGCCCGGGGCGAATGCCGCGCATGTAGACCCCCACCAGCACGGCAATCGGAATGGTCGCGATCACCGTCGCCGTGGCCCAGGGACTGTGCTTCATGGCGTTCACGATCACCAGCCCCAGCACCGAGATCAGGATCACCAGGATCATCAGCGTGCCGACCAGCGCCGCGCCGCCGCCGACCGGGCCCAGCTCGTCACGCGCCATCTGGCCGAGGCTGCGCCCGTCGCGGCGGGTCGAGCAAAACAGGATCACCATGTCCTGGATGCAGCCGCCGAGCACCGCGCCGATCAGGATCCACAGCGTGCCCGGCAGGTAGCCGAACTGCGCCGCCAGCGTCGGCCCGACCAGCGGGCCCGGCCCGGCAATGGCGGCGAAGTGATGGCCGAACACCACCCAGCGGTTGGTGGGCACGAAGTCGCGGCCGTCGTCGATGCGCACCGCCGGCGTCGGCCGGCCATCGACCAGCAGCACGCGCGTCGCCACCCAGGCGCCGTAGACGCGATAGCCGATGGCGTACACGCACACCGCGGCGGCGATCAGCCACCAGGCGTCGAGCGGCTCGCCGCGGGCCGTCGCGATGCCACCGAACGCCAGCGCGCCCAGGGCGGCCACGCCGAACCAGAAAACACTCTTGCCCAACGATGCCATGCAGATTCCCCCGCGTTGTTGTATCCGCCGAGCCTCGGCGGCGGCGTACGCAATCCTACCCGAGCCGGCGGCAACCGGGGCAGGCACTGACCGGGATCGCGCCGGCCTACAGGAGAAAACGGGGAATCCCGTTCAGGATTTCCGGAACAATTCGAAGTCGGCGATCACGGGCAGGTGGTCACTCGCCACCCGGGTGAGCGGGTGCCGGCAGACTTCCGCGCCGAGCTGACGCAAATTGCCGCGATAGTAGATGCGGTCGAGGCCGCCGCGCGGCGCGAACGAGGGATAGGTCTTCAGCGACCGGGTTCTGACGCGCTTTTCGCGATCGGTCGCGCAGTGCAGCGCCATGCCCTCGACAAAGAGCGCGCGCAGACTCGACAGCCAGTCGTTGAAGTCGCCGCCGACGATGCAGGCGCTGTGCTGATCGACCGCCTTGAATTCCGTCGAGCGCAGCAGCAGACCGGCCTGACGCTGGCGCTCCAGCGATCCCAGACCCAGATGCAGATTGAACACTTCGAGCCGGTAGGAGGACGTCCCGCGCTGCTCGATTTCGATGGCTGTGTGCTGACAGCCGCGCCGCTTGAGATCGCCGATGGTGAGGTCGATGTTGCGTTCGCGCACGATAGGGTAGCGACTCAGGGTGGCGTTGCCGTAACGGCCCTTGCGCAGACTGACATTGTGGCCGGCCGCGTAATGAGGGTAGCCGAGTTCGGCGGCCAGTTCGCGCGCCATATCCTGTTCCCGGGAGCGCGGCGCGCCGTCGTCCACCTCTTGCAGCAACACGATATCCGCATCCTGGTCGCGGAGAATCTTGACGATGCGCTCGGGCTGAAAGCGCCGGTCCAGCCCGATCGCACGATGAATGTTGTAGGTGACGACACGCAGTTTCACAACGGCTCCCCGTCAATCCTGCCCGGCGACTCGGCGCTTGCCCCGAGGCCCGGGGCAACGCCGCATTCCCGCCGCCGCGTTCAGGTTCCCAGCAACAACCGGTTGAGGCGCTGGACGAATTGCGCGGGATTGGCGAGCGCCTCGCCGGCGCCGAGCGCGGCCTGATCGTACAGCAAGTGGGCGAGATCCTCCCGTCGCGTCGCGTCCTGTTCCTGCGCCAGACGGGCGACCAGCGCGTGCCCCAGGTTCACTTCCAGGATCGGCTTGGTCTCGGGAAGCTCCTGACCCGCCGCGGCCAGCATCTTGCGCATCTGCGGACCCAGCGCGTCCTTGGTCAGCACCAGACAGGCGGGGGATTCGGTGAGGCGCGCCGAGGCGCGCACCTCGGCGATGCCGTCGCCCAACAGCGTCTTGATCTGTTCCAGCACCCCATCGTTCGCAACGGTTGCGGCCGGCGCTGCATCGGCGGGCGCTTCCCCGAGTTCCGCCAGATCCAGTTCGCCACGGCTGATGTCGCGCAGCGCCTTGCCGTCGAATTCGGTGAGATAGGACATCGCCCATTCGTCGATGCGCTCGCCGAGCAGCAGGACTTCGATGCCGCGCTGCCGGAACGCTTCCAGATAGGGGCTGTGACGCGCGGCGCTCTCGGACTCCGCCACCAGATAGTAAATTTTGTCCTGGCCAGGCTTCATGTCCGCGACATAGTCGGCCAGCGACACCCGCTCGCCTTCGACGCGGGTGCTGGCAAAGCGCAGCAACCCGGCGACGCGCTCGCGATTGGCGTGGTCCTCGCCCAGCCCTTCCTTGATCACGGTGCCGAACTCGTCCCAGAACGCGCGGTAGAGGTCGGGCTTGTCCCGCGCGGTGGTTTCGAGCAACTCCAGAATGCGCTTGGTGAGCGCCACGCGAATGCTGTCCACCGCCGGCGTGCGCTGCAGCAGCTCGCGGGACACATTCAGCGGCAGATCCGCGCAATCCACCACGCCTTTCACAAAGCGCAGGTAGAGCGGCAAAAACTGCTCGGCGTCATCCATGATGAAGATGCGCTGGATATAGAGCTTGAGCCCGCGCGGGGTCTCGCGGTTGTAGAGATCGAAGGGCGCGTGCGCGGGAATGTAGACCAGGCTGGTGTAATCGACCTTGCCCTCGACGCGGTTGTGGCTCCAGGCCAGCGGATCGCGGAAGTCGTGGGACACATGCTGGTAAAAGGCCTTGTACTCGTCGTCGCTGACATCCTGCCTGGTGCGCATCCACAGCGCGGTGGCGCTGTTGACGCGCTCGTACTCGGGCGCGCCCGGAGCTTCGTCTTCCTTGTCGCCGCCCAGGTCCTGCCTGAGCATCTCCACCGGAATGGCGATATGGTCGGAATATTTTTTGACCAGGGTGCGCAAGCGCCAGTCGTTCTCGTACTCGCGGGCGTCTTCCTTGATGTGCAGGATCACCCGGGTGCCGCGCTCGGCGCGCGCGATGGTCTCGACGGTGAACTCGGCCTCGCCGTCGCAGCTCCAGCGCACGCCGGCGTCCGCGGGCAGATCGGCGCGGCGGCTCTCGACCAGGATGCGGTCGGCCACCAGAAAGCCGGAATAGAAGCCGATGCCGAACTGGCCGATGAGATTGGCGTCCTTTTTCTGGTCGCCGCTCAGGTTGCCGATGAATTCCGCCGTGCCGGAGCGCGCGATGGTGCCGAGATTGGCCACCGCCTCGTCCCGCGACATGCCGATGCCGTTGTCGGCGATGGTGATGGTGTGCGCCTCGGGATCAACGTCGATCCGCACCCGCAGCTCGGCGTCGCCGGCCAGCAGGGCGGCGTTTTCCAGCGCCGCGAAGCGCAGCTTGTCGGCGGCGTCGGAAGCGTTCGAGATCAGCTCGCGCAGGAAAATATCGCGATTGCTGTACATGGAGTGGATCATCAGGTGCAGCAGGCGCTTGGCCTCCGTCTGAAAGCCCAGGGTCTGCGCAGGCGCGGCTTCCGTCATCTCTCCCCTCCTTCAGGTGTGGCGATGGCTACAGATACAACAACAGCCGCCCAACATGGGTCCGTCGACGCGGATTTCAACCGCCCGGTAGCCCGGCCGGCACAGCCGCGGCGGCCAAATTGTGCTACCCCGAACGCGGCCTATAATGCGGCGCTGACGCCGCAAACCACCAAATCCAAGGCGACCCGGGGGACCATCGCATGACCATCACACCTTTTCTGACCCGCGAGCGCATCGCGGAGTGCACCCGCTCCGGACACTGGAAAAACCGCACCATCACCGACCATTTCGACGCCCAGGTCGCGCGCCGCCCGGACCAGGTGGCCGTGGTGGACCACAACAGCGAGACCGGTCTGCGCACCACGCTGTCCTACCGCCAGTTGCAGCGCGCGGTGGACCGCATGGCACTCGGCTTTACCCAGCTCGGCGTGGCGCCCGGCGATGTGATCTCCTGCCAGCTCCCCAACTGGTGGGAATTCCTCGCCATCCACCTGGCCGCGGTGCGCATCGGCGCCGTCACCAACCCGCTGATGCCGATCTTTCGCCACCGCGAGGTGGAGTACATGATGGGCTTCGCCGAGACCCGGCTCGCCATCGTCCCGCGCTATTTTCGCGGCTTCGACTACCCGGCCATGATGGCCGAGGTGCAGGGCAACCTGCCCCACCTGAAGCAGGTGCTGGTGGTCGGCGGCGGCGCCGCGCCCGACTCCTTCGAGCAGGAACTCCTGCTCCGGCGCTGGGAAGACAAACTCGACGCCGAACGTATTTTCGCCGAGCACAAGATGGACCCCAACGCCGTGACCCAGGTGATGTACACCTCGGGCACCACCGGCTCGCCCAAGGGCGTAATGCACACCGCCAACACCCTGTTGTCCTGCATCGAGACCTTCATCGATGCCTACCATCTGGGCGGCGACGACAACATCCTCATGGGCTCGCCCCTGGCTCATCAGACCGGCTTCCTGATCGGCCTGCTGCTGCCCATCCAGTTGGGCGCCAAGGTCGTCTATCTGGATGTCTGGAACGCCACCCAGGCCCTGCGCCTGGTACAGGACGAGCGCATCACCTTCACCATGGGCGCCACGCCCTTCGTGGCCGACATGGCCCACTCGCCGGACGCCGCTCACTGCGACACTTCCAGCCTCAAGACCTTCGTCACCGGCGGCGCGCCCATTCCCCGCGTGGTGGCCGAGGCCGCCCGCGCGACGCTCGGTTGCGACGTGTACGGCGTCTACGGCATGACCGAAACCCTGCTCTCCACCCTGTGCGTGCCGGAGGACGCGCCCGCCAAGATCTACGCCACCGACGGCGCGCCCCGAACCGGCGCCGAAGTGCGTCTGGTGGACAGCGCCGGCGCGCCGGTGGCCACCGGCGAAGAGGGCCAGGTGCAGGTGCGCGGCGTCTACAACTGCTGCGGCTACCTCAAGCGCGAGGACCTCACCCGCGACGCCATCGCCGCCGACGGCTGGCTCGACACCGGCGACCTTGCGCGCATGGACGCCGACGGCTACATCCGCATCTCCGGCCGCTCCAAGGACATCATCATCCGCGGCGGCGAGAACGTGCCGGTGGTGGAAGTCGAAAACCTGATCTACCAACATCCGGCGATCCAGGACGCCGCCCTGGTGGGCATGCCCGACCCGCGCATGGGCGAACGCGGCTGCCTCTACGTCACTTTGGTGGACGGCGGGAGCTTCGACATGAACGAGCTGCGCCGCTATCTGGACGAGCAGAAAATGGCCCGGCAATACTGGCCCGAGCGCCTCGAAGTCCGTGAGGAACTGCCGCGCACGCCGAGCGGCAAGATCCAGAAATTCAAGCTGCGCGAAGAGGCGAAAATCTTCGGCGAGACCGGCGCCGGCTTGAGCTTTGACTGAGGGTTCAGGATATCCATCATGCCGGTGCCGGAGGCGGTGTGAAAAAACGTCGTAGGTTGGGCAAGGACCGTAGGGTGGGCAAAGGCCGATAGGCCGTGCCCACGCGGGACGGAGCGCGGTGCCTGGCAGAGATCCGCGTGGGCACGCTGCGCTTTGCCCACGCTACGACTAAAAGTCCGTCATGCCCGCGCAGGCGGGCATCCAGAAGACTTTGAGATTCCTGGGTTCCCGCTTGCGCGGGAACGACGAGCAGATGGTTATTCAGGGCATCCATGACACTGTCAAATGCGTTATCTACTGAACTTTCAACCGAACTCTCCACCCGAGGAAACCATGAGCAACGCAAAACTCCACTACTCCGCCACCCTCATGCTGTTTCGCGACAGTCCGGCCGGTGAACTCGAAGTGCTGCTGCTCGAACGCAGCGGCAAATCCGAATCCTTCGGCGGCGCCTTCGTCTTTCCCGGCGGCAAGGTCGATCTCCACGATGCCCACGGCGATTTCGAAGCCCTGTGCGCCAGGCTCGACGACCGCCGCGCCAGCGCCATCCTCGGCGTTCCCCGGTACGGCCTCGCCTACTGGATGGGCGCCATCCGCGAGAGCTTCGAGGAAGCCGGCATCCTGCTCGCCTACAACCGCGACGGGAACATCGTGCGCCTCCGCGAACCGGCGGCGAAAGCGCGCTTCGCCGGCTATCGCGCCGCCCTCAACAAGGGCGAAATCACCCTGCTCGACATCTGCCGCACGGAAAAACTCCGCCTCGCCACCGATCAACTGCTCTACTACAGCCACTGGGTCACGCCGGTGCCCATGCCGCGTCGTTTCGACACCCGGTTTTTCGTCTGCCGCGCGCCCGAGCACCAGGAATCCATCATCGACAACCACGAAGCCGTCTCCCAGGTCTGGATCAATCCCGCCACGGCGCTGCGCCGCGCCCGCGAGGACGGCTTCGCGATCTT
This sequence comes from Porticoccaceae bacterium, assembly GCA_050250395.1. Taxonomy (GTDB): domain Bacteria; phylum Pseudomonadota; class Gammaproteobacteria; order Pseudomonadales; family Porticoccaceae; genus JAGPUQ01. The sequence goes on along the minus strand of JBFWOQ010000013.1, from coordinate 29,437 downwards.
CTTCCCCACCATCAAGAACCTCGAAGGCATCGCCCGGTACCACAACACCGCGGAACTGCTGATGGGCGTCGCGGCGCAGACCGAGTTCCCCCGCATCCTGCCGCTGCGGGTCGACACCCCGAGCGGCAAACCGGGCGTACTGATCCCGGGCGATCCCGGCTACGTCTATCACGAGCCTGCGGAAACCCATTACTGACACCATTGCCACAATCTGCGAGAACCCTCATGAGCGACGAAACGCGCGACCCCGAAGGCCGCATCACCACCGAAATCCGCGATCGCATCCTGTTGATCGGCATCGACCGGCCGGAAAAGTACAACGGCTTCACGCCCAAGATGTTCGCCGAGCTGGGCCTTGCCTATAAGCGCCTGGAAGACGCGGCCGACCTTTGGGTGGGCGTGCTGTTCGCCCACGGCAAGCACTTCACCGCCGGCCTCGACCTGCCCAAATTCGCCGCCACCATGCGCGCCGGCCAACCGCTGATCCCCAACGGCGGCATTAATCCGTTTGCGCTCGGCAAACCCTATCGCAGCAAGCCGGTGGTGACTGCGGTCAAGGGCATCTGCTACACCGCCGGCATCGAACTCATGCTCGCCACCGAAATCGTCGTCGCCGCCGAAGGCACGCGCTTCTCGCAACTGGAAGTCGGCCGCGGCGTGATGGCGGTGGGCGGCGCCACCCTGCGCATGGCCGAGCGCGCCGGCTGGGGCAACGCCATGAAAGTGCTGCTCACCGGCTACGAATTCACCCCGGCGGAAGCGCTGCGCTTCAATTTCATCCAGGAGATCGTGCCCGAAGGCAGCGAGCTCGACCGCGCCCTGGAACTCGCCGCCGAGATCGGCCGCCAGGCACCGCTCGCGGTACAGGCCACGCTGCGCAATGTGCGCCGCGCGTTTCTGGAGGGACCGGATGCCGCAATCTCCGACTTCGTGTCGGTCATGCAGGAACTGGCGCTGACCGAGGATGCCGCCGAGGGCGTGAAATCGTTTCAGGAAAAGCGACCGCCGGTTTATTCCGGGAAGTAGCCGTTGCCCGCCAGCAACCTGGGGCTGGTAGAGCGGCCTGGGGTTGAAGAAAACCGTGCAACAAGCCGCTATCGGCTTGTTGATAAACGTCGCGAGGCGGGCAGCTGCGAGGCGCACGGCGCGCAGCGACCGAGACATGTCAGACAGATAGGCGAGGGAGCGAGCACCGCGCAACGAAGTGGCTACCGCGGCAGTTTTTCAACAAGCTGCCATGGAGTGCGCCGGACGGAAGCAAGCTCTCTCTCTCTCTCTCTCTCTCTCGCTCAGTCCGTTCGGTCAACCGCGCGCCTGCCATGGGCGAACAAGACAAACATAACCATCGAGGCAGAAGGATATGGCCAAAGCCCGGGTCCGAGAACTGGATATTCGCCACTGGCTGCCGCTGCTCGGGGTCATTGTGTTGGTCGTTGCCACCGCGGCCTGGACGTGGCTCGAATACACGATACGGATACGGGAAAGCCAAGAGGCTTCCGTCTCCTTCTGGCACGCCAACCTGTCGCGTCTCCAGCAGGTGCTCAACGCGTCGCAACAGGATCCCCGCATTGCCAGGGCCAATGATGCCCTGCTCGCAGCCTTCAACGACCCCGGCATGCGGCATCTGGCCATCGTCGACGCCACCGGGACGATCCTGCATGCGAACCCACCGGAACTGAAAGGCCGGCCGGCCGAGGAAGCTCTGCCCGATTTTGCTCGGGGCTGGCTCGATCCCGGCCGCTGGCAACGCGCGACGGGGATGGTCGCCCTGGACGCCGATGCCCACATCCGCGGCTATTTCCCTGTCTCCGGGGGCGGGCACAAGGGAGCCGTGGCAACCGGTCCCGACCGCGTGCTGTATCTGGATTTCGATACCCGCGACGCCGGCCCACGCATCCTGAACGCCCTGTACCGCCAGAGCACATTCTTTACACTGTTTGCGCTTACGAGCCTGCTGGGCCTGACGACATTCATCCGCTGGTTCGTCAGTCGTCCGATCGCCGAGATCACCCAGGGTGTACAGCGCTACGCATCCGGTTCGCCCGCCGCGATCCAGGTGCAGGGTCGCGGACCCCTGAGCCACCTCGCCATGGCCTTCAACCGGCTATCGGCGGATTTGACCGAGAATTTCCAGGCGTTGCACCAGCGTGAACAGCGGCTCGACCGCATTCTCGATTCCATTGGCGACGCCGTCATCATTGTCGATACCCAACTGCGGGTCGAGCGCGTCAATCCGGTGGCCGAAGCGTTGACCGGCTGGCCGCGCGCGGAGGCGATCGGCCGGTCCCTGGAGAACGTCTTCGCGCTCACCGATTACCTCTCCGGAACGGCAATGGCGAATCCGGTGGCGCAGGCAATGGCGACCGGCGCGACCCAGCAGCTCGCCAACCACGCGGTGCTGACCGCCCGCGACGGCCGGCGATACCACATCGCCGACAGCGCGGCCCCGATCCGCGGTGTGGACGGGGTCATCGAAGGGGGGGTGCTGGTTTTCCACGATGTCTCGGAAGCCTACCGGGTTCGGGAAGAACGGCGTCTCGCCGCTATTGCCTTCGATACCGGCGCGCCTCAACTGATCGCCGACGGCGCCGGAAAAATCATTCGCGCCAACCAGGCCGCGCTGGACGCCAGTGGTTATTCGCGAGAGGAGATGCTCGGCTTCACCCTGGCCGGCGATATTTTCATCGGCCAGGACAGCCCTGGCCTCGGCGACTTTCTGACCGGCAAGAGCGACCTCGATACCTGGACGGGCCGCACCTGGTGGCGCACCAAAACCGGCGAGCTGATGCACCTGTGGGACGTGAATACCGCCATCCGCAATGCGTCGGGTGCGATCGATTACTACGTCATCAGCGCACTGGACATCACCCGCCACATCCAGACCACCGCGGCGCTGGAGGAAACGCGCGGCAATTACCGGCACCTGATCGAATCCATCCACGACGGCGTGGCCATCATCGACGACAGGAACATCGTGGTGGAATGCAACGCCCAGTTCGCGCTGATGCTGGGCCGCGACCGCGCCGCTATTCTTGGCGGATCGACGACGGCGCGGTCGCTACCCCGCCAGGTCGATGGCCGCGATTCCGACCAGTTGGCCAGGGAGATACTGGAAAAGGTGTTCCGCGAGGGAAGCGGCCATGTCGACTGGAGCATGGTGCATGCCGATGGCCGGCGCATCGATCTCGAAGCCAGCCTGAGCGTGATCGCCTGGGATGGCAAGCCGGCGTTGCTCGCCACGATCCGCGACATCACGGAGCGCCGGCGCAGCGAACAGGAGCGGGAGACATTGACCGCGCAGTTGATGCGCAAGGAAGAGATCATTCGTCTGGCGAGCCAGGCCTACGGTATCGCGTCCTGGGAACTGGATTGGCACACGGGTGAAATGCACTGGGCGGAAGGCGTCGCGGGAGTCCTCGGAGTATCCGAGGAGTTCCTCCCCAAGACGCATGCGGAAACCCTGCAACTGCTCCACCCGCAGGATAGCGCTGCGTTCGACGCCGCGGTGCGCGCGGCCATGGAAAGCGGAAGGTTGTTTCAGTTCGAGTTCCGGATCAACCTGCCCGACCAGGGCTTGCGCTGGTTCCGCAGTCAGGGCGAGGTCGACCGCTCCAGCGGCCGAAACCGGCTGCATGGCGCCACGGCCGACATCACCGACTACAAGCGGGCGCTGGAGGAAATCGAGCGTCTCGCCTATTACGACCCGCTGACCGGGCTTGCCAACCGGCGACTGTTGCTCGATCGCCTGCGGCAGGCCAGTGCCCACGCCAGCCGCAGCGGTTACTACGGTGCCGTGCTGTTTCTCGATCTCGATCGCTTCAAATTGCTCAACGACAGCCTCGGCCATGGCACCGGCGATCTGCTGCTACGCCAGATCGCCGAACGCTGCACCGCCACCGTGCGCGAGGAGGACACTGTCGCGCGCCTGGGCGGGGATGAATTCGTGGTACTGGTGACCTCGCTCGGCAACGAGCCCGCAACGCTGGACGACAACGCGCGAATCGTGGCGGAAAAACTCCGCTCCTGCCTCGCGGGCGAGTACCTTGTCGCGGGGCACGGACATCGCGTTACCGCCAGCATCGGCATCGCCATATTCCCCCGCGACGGAGACCGCGCCGAGGATCTGCTGCACCACGCCGACATCGCCATGTATCAGGCCAAGAAGCAGGGGCGCGATACCCTCTGCTTCTACGAATCGAGCCTGCAATCGAGCGCGAGTAGCCGGTTGGCCATCGAACAGGATCTGCGCATGGCCGTCGAACGCGACGAACTGGAGCTTTACTTTCAACCGAAAATCGATGCCGATCGGAAGGTGTGCGGAGCCGAGGCCCTGTTGCGCTGGAACCGACCGGGACATGGACTGGTGCCGCCGGCGGATTTCATTCCGCTGGCGGAAGAATCCGGATTGATCTACGCGATCGGCACGTGGGTAACCCAGAGCGCCTGCGCGCGGCTCGCCGCCTGGCACCGCAGTGCCGGGGGGCAGCACCTGGGAATTGCCATCAACGTCAGTCCTGTCCAGTTCCGCCACTCCGACTTTGTGCGCTGCATCGGCGACAACATGGCGCGCTTTGACATAGCTTCCGGCGCGCTGACTCTGGAAATCACGGAGGGCACCCTGATCGAGAACGTGGACAGCGTTCGCTCGCGATTGAACGAACTCAAGCGCATGGGAGCGCTTATTTCGGTCGACGATTTCGGTACCGGTTACTCATCGCTGTACTACCTCAAACACCTTCCCCTCGACGAAATCAAGATCGACAAAAGCTATGTGCGCGACATCCTTCAGGATACCAACGATGCCGCGATCGTCGAGAGCATCATCGCCATGGCAAGGAGCCTGAAACTGCGCACGGTGGCCGAAGGCGTAGAGACCGAGGATCAGGCCGAATTTTTGCGCGGCCTGGGCTGTGCGCTGCACCAGGGCTACCTCTATTCACGGCCGCTGCCGGCCGCCGAGTTCGAGCGTCTTTACATCCGGGATGCGGATCCAGCAAGCTGATGCGCCAGATTGCGCCGCGGCGCGCTACCCACCTATGCTGGCAGCCATGACGGACAATGACCAACCGGGGTTTGACGAACTGATCGGCGCGGTGGAGCCACTGCGTCAGGCCGCGCGCGTGATCGGCCCCAAGCTCAATGTGCGCTCGCCGGGGCTGGACATCCGCCGCCAGGCAGCGGCGCAGGAACGGGTCCGCGACGGCAACTATCTGGCGCGCGCCGAGCAGGTGGTGCTTGTCCAACCCTGGGACGTGCTGGCGTGGAAGCGCGACGGCGTCCAGAACGGCGTCTTCAAGAATCTGCGGCAAGGCCACTACGCCATCGATTCGCGCCTCGACCTGCATGGGTTGACGGTGGAACAGGCGCGGCTGGCGGTGTTTCAGTTCACCCGCGATGCCATGACCCATGACCTCCGCTGTGGACTCATCAGCCACGGTCGTGGCGAAGGACGCAATCCGCCTGCCCTGCTCAAGAGCTGCGTGAACCACTGGCTGCGGGAACTGGACGAGGTGCTGGCGTTCCACAGCGCGCAGCGTCGCGACGGCGGCGTGGGTGCGACCTATGTGCTGTTTCGCAAGAGCGCGCGCGAACGCAATGACAACCGGGAGCGGCACGGACTGCGCGCGGAGTGAGTGCGAAAGGTGACCAACGATAAGATCACCGCGGAAGCGGACTTCAGCCCGGAAGATTTCCGCTCGCACCAAGTCCGTGCCAAAAAAATCGGTGCCGGAAAATGGCGCCCCTGGAGAGACTCGAACTCCCGACCAACCGGTTCGAAGCCGGTTACTCTATCCAACTGAGCTACAGAGGCGAAGTGCTGCCCGCGATGATGCGGGTGTATTACGGAACTTTTGAACTTTTGTATTGCTGAACCTTGCGTATTGCGAAACCTTACCGTGCGAACGGACCAGCTTGCGGCGCTGCGCCGCAGGCTGCTTCACACGTCCTGACGGCCTGCTGAAAAACTGTCAATCGACGGCAAAGCCATAGAGCCAGTCATTGCCGTTCTTGCCGATCCGGGCGATCAACCGCGCGCCCAAGGATAGCAGAATATCGTGCGCTTCCCGCGCCTCACCGTAGAGTTCCGACTTGTGGGGTTTGTCTTCGAACAACACATGGGGCCGGCAGCGTTGGAGCGTCGCCAGAGCGCCGCGCAGGGCGCGCACCTCGTAACCCTCCAGATCCAGCTTCAGAAACGCGAGCGCCGGCAGCTCCAGGTCATCGATGGGCAGACTCTGAATGGCGCCCGGACCCGATACCCGCCGCGACAGCGAACGATGCCCGAACCGGCCCTTCAGCCCGACCTGTTCGCGGCGATCCGAGAGCGCCACGGGACGGACCTCGACCCGCTCGCCAAGCCCCCATTCCCGCACATTGCGTTCGAGGCAGGCGAAGGTATCGGGCGCGGGCTCGAACGCGATCACCCGGTCGAAGTGCCGCGCCATGATGCGCGTGTAGGCGCCGACGTTGGCGCCACCGTCCAGGGCCAGACCGCCCTTCGGGATGTTGGCCAGGGCCGCTTCCATATCGGCGGCCTTGGGTCCGGCGCCCGTGCCGTAGCGCTCCAGCGTCTTGCGGCGGGTCTTGCCCCAGTTGCTCCAGCGCCGCAGATCGACGTCGGGCAGCCAGAACTCTCCCACGTGTTTCATGTCTGCTCCTCCGACGGCATCACTTGCCCTGCCAGCGCGGCGGGCGCTTCTCGGCAAAGGCTCGCGGCCCCTCGATGAAATCCTGGCTGCGATAGAGCTCGGCGACACTGTCGAGCTGCAGCGCCATCGCCTGTCCCAGATCGGCCTGATCCAGCCCGCGCATCACCGAGTCCTTGCTGGCACGGATCGACAACGGCGCGCATTCCAGAATCAGGTCAGCCCAGCGCTGCGCCGAATTCATGAGCTGCGCCGGCGGCACCACTTCGTTCACGAAACCCAGCTCCCTGCCCTCGGCGGCGCCGACCCGGCGTCCGGTGAGAATCATGCTCATCGCCCGCTTGAGCCCGATCTGGCGCGGCAGGCGATGCACGCCGCCGGCCAGCGCGGCGAGACCGACACGCGGCTCCGGCAGCGCGAACACCGCGGTTTCCGCCGCCACGATCAGATCGCAGGCCAGCGCAATCTCGAAGCCACCGCCCATGGCGACGCCGTTGACCGCGGCGATCACCGGCTTGTTGAGATCGAAGCGCGAAGTGAGCCCGGCAAAGCCGGAACGGGGGCTCCCGCGCTTGCCGCCCGCGGCCTGATACTTGAGATCGTTGCCGGCGCTGAAGGCGCGGTCGCCGGCGCCGGTGAGAATCGCCACCCACTGCTCGGGATCGGCGGCGAAGTCATCGAACACCTGCTCCAGTTCGAAATTGGCCGGCGGATGCAGGGAGTTCATCACCTCGGGCCGGTTGATGGTGACCGTGAGCACAGGGCCATCGAGTCGGGTGGTGCAGAATTCCAGGGTCTTGGTCGTCACGGGCAGCCCTCGGGCACACGGATTTGCCCGGCATGATAGGAGCTCGCCCGCGCGAAACCAACCGCAATCCGTCGTCCGGTCCGGCCGCCGGGCGACACTCCCACCCGGGAGCCGCCCGGCACTCACCCTGAACGAAAACAGCTGCCCTGAACGAGATGGCCCGCAGGCCGCTGCTTCAGCGGACCTCCAGCCCCTGGAGGTTGCCCTCGTTGCGCCACTCTTCGAGAATCTTGAAGAACTTGACGGCGCCACCGCCGTATTGACCGGAGATGAAGCCGTTCTTGTTCGTCTTCCCGCCCTCGTTGTTGTAGTAGCCCGGCGTGCACTGCGCCAGCAATTGCTCGGTCTTGTTGCCGTAGCTGTCGCAGATCCTGCACCACTCGGCCTCGCCTTCCGCGGTGGCTTCCACCGTCTTCGCGCCGCGTGCTCTCACCTGCTTGACGATATAGGCCATCTGGCTCGCCTGCTCGTCGAGCATGTGGGTCGCATTGGGCGTGACGCCGGTCTGGGTGAAACCGAGCACGAAGCAGTTGGGAAAATCGTGGGTGGTCAGGCCGTGGTGGGTGCGCAGGCCATTGGCCCATTTTTCGCTCAGCTTGGTGCCGCTTTTGCCGATCAGGTCGTAGCCGGATTGGCTGGTGTAGCTGGTGCCCACCTCGAAGCCGGTGGAGAAAATCAGGCAATCCACTTCGTACTCGACGCCGTCGAAGATCACGCCGGTTTCGGTGACCGCGTCGATGCCACGGCCATCGGTGTCGATCAGCGTCACATTGGGGCGGTTGTAGGTTTGCAGGTATTCGTCGTGGAAACAGGGCCGCTTGCAGAACTGCCGATAGTAGGCTTTCAGCTTTTCGGCCGTTTCCGGATTTTCGACGATGGCGGCCGCGCGATCGCGGATCTCCTGCATCTTTTGGAAATCGGCGAGCTCGAAGACCTCGTCCTTCTGCTCCTGCGTCAGATCGTCGACATTGCCGGTGACGATGCCGCCGACGTTGCGGAAGATGTCGGTCCAGCCGTCGCCGACCATGTCGTCGTCGGTGTAGGCCCCTCCCAGGGTCTGATTGAAGTTCTCGACCCGCCGCTTGTGCCATCCCGGGGTCAGCTTGGCTTTCCACGCCGGATCTGTGGGCGCGTTGTGGCGGGCATCCACCGACGAGGGCGTGCGCTGGAATACATAGAGGTGCTTGGCGTCCTCGCCCAGATGCGGGATGCACTGGATGGCGGTGGCGCCGGTGCCGATGATGGCGACGCGCTTGTCGTTGAGCTTGTTCATGCCGCCTTCGCAGCTGCCGCCGGTGTAGCCGTAGTCCCAGCGGCTGGTGTGGAAGCTGTGGCCCTTGAATTTTTCCACGCCGGGAATGCCGGGCAGCTTGGGCCGCGTGAGGGGACCGTTGGCCATGGCGACGAAGCGGGCTTTCATCGCATCGCCGCGATTGGTGCGGATGATCCAGTGCTTGCCGGTGTCGTCCCACTCCATCCCGGTGACTTCGGTCTGGAAGCAGGTATCGCGATACAGATCGTAGTGCTTGGCGATATTGATGCTGTGCTGGAGCAGCTCCGGCGCATGGGCATAGCGCTCGGTGGGCACATAGTCGAGCTCGTCGAGCAGCGGCATGTAGACGTAGGCCTCGATGTCGCACTGGGCGCCGGGATAGCGGTTCCAGTACCAGGTGCCGCCGAAGTCGCCGGCGCGGTCGATGAAGCGGATGCTCTCCACGCCGGCCTCGCGCAGCCGGGCGCCGGCCAGCAGGCCGCCGTAGCCGCCGCCGATGATGGCGAACTCGACTTCATCGGTCAGCGGCTCGCGGACAAACGGCGTCGCATAGTGATCGACCATGAATTCCGAGAGCTCGCCCTTGGCGTCGCGGTACTGGCCGAAGCCTTCGGGGCGCAGGCGCTTGTCGCGCTCGTGGGTGTATTTGCGGCGCAGGGCGTCCGGGTCGAAACCCAGCTCGGCCGGGTCGGTGGTGTAGGGTTTGGCGGTCGTCATCGAAGTATCTCCGTAGTGGTGGTTAGACAGTGGTGGTTGGATAGCGGTGGTTGAAAAATCGTCTGAAGCAAATGAAAAGCTTATATTTTTGGGTCGCTCGCGGCTGCCGGTTCCGCCCGCGCCGCGCGGATCGCGGCCGTGGCACGGTGGCCCGCCTGGATCGCGTTCTCGACATGGCGTCATGGTTACCAGCATGACCGTGAAAGGCAAGCCTTCCTTCCGTAACCGGCGCGCGCACCCCGGTCACCGCGACTCGCAGCGGCTCGACCCCGCGTCGCGGTCATGGCCCGGTCACCGGGCCGTCAAACCCTGTGCACAATCACTCGCGACACTGCCGGACACCAATGGAACGCACTGGAGGTTCGTCATGCTGGTCCCCCGCAGTCTCATCCCGGCCGCCCTGCTGGTCGCCGGCTGCCTTGCCGGCGGCCCGGTCGGGGCACAGTCCGACGCCCATGCCGGCCACCACCACGCGGAGGCCAGCGCCGAACTGCGCGCCGCGGCCGCTCGGGCGGTGACCTGGCGGCGGCCCGCAACCGCCAATCCGGAGTCCTGGGTACATTTCAAGGTGCTCGGCATCAACGATTTCCACGGCCAGCTCAGTCCGCGCACCCTGTTCGGGCGCCCGGTGGGCGGCGCCGCGGTGCTGGCCTCCTACCTGCAGGCGGCGGCCACCGCGGCGCCGCAGGGCGCCCTGTTGATCCACGCCGGCGACCATGTGGGCGCGAGCCCGCCGGTCTCCGCGCTGCTCCAGGACGAGCCCTCGATCGGCTTTCTGAACCTGCTCGCCAACCGTCATTGCAGTTACCGGTTCAAGCTCCACCCGCTGTGCAACCTGACCGGCACCCTGGGGAACCACGAGTTCGACGAGGGCAGCACCGAGCTGCTGCGCCTGCTGGAGGGCGGCAACCACGGCGACGGGCCCTTCCAGGAAGATCCCTGGCGCGGCGCCCGCTACCCCACGGTGAGCGCCAACGTGGTCTGGACCGACTCCGGCGAGCCGCTGCTGCCGCCCTCGGTGGTGAAGCGGGTGCGCGGACTGCCGGTGGCCATCGTCGGCGCCGTGCTCAAGGAGACGCCCACCATCGTCACGCCCACAGGGGTCGCGGGGCTGAGCTTCCTCGACGAGGCCGACGCCATCAACGCCGAGGTCGGGCGCCTGCGCCGCCAGGGCGTGGAGGCGATCATCGTCAGCATCCACCAGGGCACCCGGCAGAGCCCGAGCTCGGCGGGTCCGACGCCGGCCGACCCGGTGGTGCTCGACGGCGCCATCGGCGAGATCGTGCGACGCCTGGACGATGGGGTGGACCTGGTGGTCTCCGGTCATGCCCACGGTTTCACCAATGCCCTGGTCGAAAACGCCAACGGCACGCCGATCCTGGTGACCCAGGCCTTCTCGGCCAGCACCGCCTACTGCGACATCGATCTGGCCCTGGATCCGCGCAGCCGCGACATCGTCTACAAGTCGGCGCGCATCCTCACCACCTGGGCCGATGAAGGCCCCGGCCTGACCCCGGACGCCGAAGTAGCGGCGCTGGTCGCCGAGGCAACCGAGACCGTGGCGCCGCTGGTCGAGCGAGTGGTCGGCACCGCCGCCATGGACATCACCCGCGCCACAACCCCGGCCGGGGAGTCGGCGCTGGGCAATCTGATCGCCGACGCCCAACGCGCCGCCATGGACACCGAGATCGCGCTCATGAACCCCGGCGGCATCCGCGACGATATCGATGCCGGCGAGGTCACCTGGGGCGAGCTGTTCAGCGTGCAGCCGTTCGGCAACGACCTGGTGCGCATGACCCTGAGCGGCGCCCAGCTCGTCACCCTGCTCGACCAGCAGTGGGCCGGCCAGCCGTTCGCGCGGATCATGAAGCCCTCCGGGCTGAGCTACACCTGGCGGGAGAACGGCGCCGGCTTCGCCGACAACCGGGTCGACCCGGCCAGCATCCGGGTCAACGGCGTACTCCTCAACCCGGCCGCCAGCTACAGCCTCACCGTGAACAGCTTCATGGCCAGCGGCGGCGACAACTTCAGCGTGCTCAAAGAGGGCACCGACCGGGTGGTCGGCCCGGTCGATCTCGACGCCCTGATCGCCCATATCGAAAGCCTACCGCAACCGTTCGACGCGGCGCTCGAAGGGCGCATCTCGGTCGCTCCCTGATCCCCTCCCCCTGGTCCGCAGCGCAGAGTCCCGGCTCGCGCTGCGGACCAATGACCGCCGGCGCGATCGATGCGTCCTCCCCGGTCTCGCTCGCGGCACACGAGACCCGACTGGCGCGGATGCCCAACATCGCCGCCCGCTGAGATGCCCCCTCGTGGTGATCGATCCCTCGGGCGGGGCGTTCCGGGCGGAGATGGCCGGGGTTACGAACGCCTGCTGCGATCGATAGCGGAATCCTTCATTGAATGTCTGTCCGGGAATGTCTGTCCGGCAGCCCTGCCCCGTGAAGGCTCTCGGCTTAGCTCCGGCGTGACCGCATTGCCCCATGACGGTGCACAAAAACGGAGTTTTGATCTGAATCGCTTGCGGCGGAGCATTGATTCGAGATAGCTTATATACCGCAACGCCATTTCCACTGCATCCAACAGTTATGGTTGCGGCCAGCCAGTCTGGAGTTCCGCCCAAGGACGTTCCGCTTCACCCTGGCCTGGATGGCACCGCCGGCAGGCTCGACCATGCATGATTGCGGCATCGCTTCGAGGTAAACGAGATGACCATCCCAACCGCGTATCGAGGACGCGCTCCGACCCGACGGCCGGTGCGTCTGCTGTGTTCCATGGTAGCCGTGGCCCTGGGCCTGGCGACATCGGCGGCCACCGCGCTGGCCGCTGGCGACATGAGCTACCAGGCCCTGCGGGAGTGGATCGACCGGGCCGATCCGGCATTGCCGTCGCCCGGGCAGCATCTGACCATCACCGACCGCGCGCTGGTAGAACGGCTGATTCCGCGCACTGCCTGGGAGTACTACTTTTTCTCCGACATGGACATGGAGATCGCACCCACTGGCCATTACCCCCCGCCCAAGGGCTGGGGCAGCGCGGTCGTGCCCGGCTATCACCTGGATGCTTCAGGCACTTTGACCGGTTTCACCGGCGGGGGCTTTCCCTTCCCCGAGATCGATCCGGCTGATCCCATGGCCGGCCAGAAGGTGATCTGGAACATGCTCTGGCGCCCGGGTGCGAACGACTACGACATGCCCATGGTGACCTGGCTGCGCAGCGAGGGCGGCAAGCTCGACCGGCAGATGGAATACACCTCGGTCAATGCCCAGTACGGCCGGGGACAGCACTGCCTGGTCCCAGGATACGAGGAGGTGCGCGCCAAGAAGATCATGGAGTTTCGCTCGCCCCGCGACATGGCCGGCGCCAAGAACATGACCATCTCCTATGTGGATCACCATGCCGAGGATGCCGGATGGCTGTACATGCCGGCCCAGCGCAAACCGCGCAAGACCCTGTCCTCGGAGCGCACCGGCGAGCTGATGGGCATGGACATGATCCGCGAGGACGGCGACGGCTTCGCCGGCAAGGTCTACGAGAACGACTGGGAGTACCTCGGCAAGCGCAAGGTGCTGGCGACCGTCAACGTCCCGGACAACCCGGAATTCGGCGGGCCTCACCTGTGGGTGCCGCACAAGACGCGCTGGGAAGTGCGGGACAGCCATGTGGTGCTGATCAAGCCCAGGCCCGAGGATCACCCCTACAGCTACCGCGTCGTGTTTGTCGACGCCGAGACCTATTGGACACTCTGGATGTTCGGCTTCGACCGCAAGGACGACAACCTCCTGCGCATGGCGCAGCACTTCCTCAAGTATTCGGAGAGTTACGCCCACGAGGAGCCCCAGCAGGCGCCTTATGTGCAGCAGGATTTCTCCAGGACCCTTGGTCACCAGGTGTTTCTGCATTTGGGTGAAACGGACATCAACGCCAAGAAACCGCACGCCACCATGACCCACTGCTTCACCAACAAGCGGGAGTTTTCGGAAGCGCGGGCCAAGCAATTTTTTTCACTGCGCAACATGATCGGCGGCAGACGCTGATCCGCCTCCGACCCGGGCCCTGCCCCGCCGACCACGGGGCAGAGGGGGGCCCGGTGGACGCCTCACGACAACCCGTTGCACGGCTCGCGCCGGGAAAGGCGTAGCGTCTGGCTCGCGGCCCGCGCGCACCGGCGGTCAGGGACACTCTCAGAATTAATTAGAAGAAGTGAGAACGACGATGAGAATGAGAAACCCGATTCGCGCGGCGCTCGCCGCCGCCCTGCTGGCCCCGACTGCTTCCTGGGGGATCGTCAACGTCGGCAGCGACCTGGAACTGGAGGGCTATGTCCGGGCGCAAAACATCTGGCGCGTGCCCAACCCCAGCGACGCCGAAATGATCATGCAGCGCAATACCGCTCAATTGGAGGGCAAGTACTATTTTCTGCGCGATGGGCAGGCATTCGGGCGCTTCGACGCCGGACCCATCGCGGAGGCGACCTTCACCTTCATCGGCCGCGGCATCTACGACTCCGTGTACGACTTCCGCGACAAGTACGACGACCTCAGCGGCGGCAACTTCGAATCCGCGATGCGCGAGGTCTTTGTCGATATCCTGATTCCGCCCTTTACCCTGAAGCTCGGCAAACAACAGGTCGTGTGGGGGGAAGCCGACAATTTCCGCGCCCTGGACGTCATCAACCCCCTGGATCTGAGCTGGCACTGGTCGCGCGAATCCTGGGAGGACATCCGCATCCCGCTGTGGATGGCCCGCGGCATCTACGACATCGGCAAGATCGGCTCCTTCGAGGAATCCTTCGTCGAGATCATCTGGATCCCCTGGGATGTCCAGCCCAATCGCGTGGAGACCGATCCCCGCTATCCCTGGTCGGTCTACGCCGGGCTGCCGGAAGTGGCTAACAGTGTGATCCTCGATGGCGAGCTCTATGACCTGCAGCGCACCATCCGCGACGGGCGCCCGAATCGGGACCTGAGCAGCGGACAGGCCGGCATCCGCTACAAGGGGATCTGGAACGACATCGATTTCAGTTTCAACTATTTCTACGGCTACTCCGGGGCGACGGGCGCGCGATTCCGCCAGGATCTGTCGGGCATTCAGGGCGACACCTTCAATGCGACGGTCGATCTGGTGAATCCGCGCACCCATATGATTGGCGCCACCGCCAGCTATTCGGAAGAAAAGTACACCCAGTCGGTGATCCGCCTGGAAAGCGCCATCACCAAGGGCGTGCCGGTGGCCATCGAACCGGGCGCGCCCCTGAGCATCGACGGCGACCAGGACCAGTTCGATACCGTGCACCAATCGGTGGTGATGGTCGGCATCGACCGGCCCACCTGGATCCGCTCCCTCAACAGCCTGCGCACCTTTTTCCTCTCCGGCCAGTTGTTCTGGCGCCGCTATCTCGACTACAGCAGCCACTTCCGCGGGCTGTCCTCCGTGGTTCCGGCGCGCATCGACGGCGAGGTGATTCCCGGGCGGTTCGTCAGCGTCAACGACGATCGCCTGGACCAGGATGAGTTCGTGATGAGCTTCTCCGCCTCCACCACCTATGGGGCGGCCGGTCTCTGGAACCCGGATTTCGTGGTGGTCTTCGATCCCCGCTCGACTGGTGGCTACACCAAGTTCGGTATCGAATACCTGTTCTCCAAACATCTGGTGTTCACCGCCGAGCAGTATTTCTATTGGCAGGTGGGGGACGAGGAGATCGGCCCCTGGCAGGTCGGAGACCTCTGGTCACGGCCCGGCGACCGCCGCAACGAGACCATCCTGGAGATCCAGTTCCAGTTCTGATCCAGGGCCCGGGCAGCCGGAAGCGGAAACCGCTACCGGCTGCCCCGGCGGTTGAATAAGGAACTGGCGAAACTGGGCAGGGTAGAGAGCAGGCCCTCGCCCGCCCTCCCCCATCAAACCTTGCTTGCGGTTTTCCCGCACACGGCTTTCCGACGTTCTTCACACCGAGGCATCCAGCCGGCTTCCGTGGGCGGTTCGTATAGCCCTGTTGTGGTCAAGTAAAACTGGACAACGGTTGAGTGGCTCTTTTCTCACACTGATTTGGCGATTGACAACCCAGCACCGAATGCAGCCGAGCCTTTGTAGTACCTAGGAGCCTGTCGGACTTGAGCGTCCGTAGCGAGGGAAAGTCCGATTTGAGGTAGATTTTGGGCAAATTTGCGGCGAATAGCGGGGACTATTCAACGAAAATTTGCCCGAAATATAACCAAATTCGGCTTTTCCGCAGTAGGGCAGTCTTAAGTCCGACAGGCTCCTAGTCAACTGGACCACTTCACTGTCGCCGTCAGAACGTCATCTTGATGACGCGATCGGCCGACACGCAGCCGCGCTTCACCTCCACTGCCCGTTTTATCCCACTCATCGCGCGCGCGGCTGCACCGTATTTTTCGGCACATCCTTGAACGGCCGATCCATGCCGGTAAGGGGTTCCTTCGGCATGCCCAGCACGCGTTCGGCAATGATGTTGCGCTGAATCTCGTCGGTGCCACCGGCAATGGACGCGGCCGGTGTCGATACCAGAATCTCGGCGATGACGCCGTTCATGGGGCTGTCACTGCCGGTCAGCATGGCATCCGCCGCGCTGATCAGCGTGTGCACATTGGCCGACGCGCGTGCCACATGGCTGCCCACCAGTTTGCCCAGCGAGCCTTCCGGTCCCGGCGGGCGCCCCAGTTGCTGGGCGGCGCGGGCGCGGCGCTGGGTCCAGTGCGCGGCCCGGTGCAGCGTCAGCAACTTGGCGATTTCCTGGCGCACCACCGGATCGGTATTGCGGCCCGTGGCCTGGGCGCGCTCGATGACCAGATCGGGGCGCCCGGCGCGCTGCGGATACCAGGTGTAGGGCTCCATGGTGATGGCGAATTCGGCGCGCTCCTGGTCGTAGGCCCTTCCCACGCGTTGGGCGCTCTGCGGCCCGGACGCCATGCCCTCGGCGGCGGCGCGGCGTTCGTGCATCAGGGTGGTGGTCGCCACTTTCCAGCCTTCGCCAAGATTGGCGACCAGGTAGTCCGGCGGCACCACCGCATCGGTGAAAAACACCTGGTTGAAGGAGGCGTGGCCGTTCATCTGGCGCAGGGGCTGCACCAGCACGCCCGGCTGTTCCATCTCGATGATGAAATAGGACAGACCCTGATGCTTGGGCACGTCCCAGTCGGTGCGCGCGAGCAGGAAGCCGTATTGCGCGTGATGGGCGCTGGTGGTCCAGACTTTCTGGCCGTTGACGATCCACCGGCCGTCCTTGAGATCCGCCCGGGTCATGGCACCGGCGAGATCCGAACCGCTGCCGGGTTCGCTGAACAGCTGGCACCAGTGGTCTTCGCCGGTCAGGATGCGGCGCAGAAATTTTTCCTTGAGAAAATCCGAGCCGTGTTCCAGCAGCGTGGCGGCGGCCAGCATGCGCGGGCCGCTGCGGGCGACGCCGATGGCGCCGAGCGTGCGGAATTCCTTGTCGACGACGGCGGCGAGCGCCGCGGACAGTCCCTTGCCGTGCCATTCCTTCGGCCAGGCCGGCATGCCCCAGCCGCTATCCACCAGCCTGGCGCGCCAGGCCATCAGATCGAGGTTCGGATCCCAGTTGGCTTCGAGCCAGGCGCGGGCTTCGGCGCGGACGCTTTCCGGTGTCGGTTGACTCATGGTATTTGCCTCGCTTCTCAAACGTTCCAGCGCTGCATCAGCAGTTCGCGGTGATAACTCGGACTGCCCAGAAACACTTCGGAGCTTTTGGCGCGCTTGAACCACAGATGGGTGTCGTTATCCCAGGTGAAGCCGATGCCACCGTGCAGCTGAATGGTTTCCCGGGCCGTCTGCATGAAGGCGTCGGCGGCGCAGGCCTTGGCCAGCGAGGCGAGCGCGGGCAACTCCGGGTCACTTTCCGCCGCCGCCTCGGCGGCGTAGTAGGCCGCGGATTTCGCGAGCTCCACGTCCACCAGCATATCGGCGCATTTGTGCTTGATCGCCTGGAAGCTGGCGATGGGGCGACCGAACTGCATCCGCAGCATCGCGTAGTCGAGGGCGGATTGGCGCAACTGGTCGGCGCCACCGACCATCTCGTTGGCAAGACACACGGCGGCCTGATCCAGGGTTCTGGCGAAGGGAACGGCGGCGGCGCCGAGTTCACCCAGCAATTCACCGCGCACATCGTTGAAGGTCAGTCGTGCCAGCTTGCGGGTGCTGTCAACGGACTTGAGCAGACGCCGATCGAGCCCGGCGGCGTCGCCGCGCACGCTGAAAAACGACAGCCCGCCATCGCCGCTGCTGCCCGGCGCGCGCGCCAGCACGATGATCAGATCCGCCGTGTGCCCGTCCAGCACGAAGCTCTTGACGCCGGACAGCCGGTAGCCGGCACCGGCGGGCGTCGCCGTCAGGGCTATCCCGGCACTGTCCCAGAGGCCGTTGTTCTCGGTGAAGGCCAGGGTCGCCACGGTCTCGCCGGTGGCAATGCCGGGCAGCAGTTCGTGCTTCTGGTCTTCGCTGCCCGCGTTCAGGATGGCGTTGGCCGCGAGCACCACGGAGGCGAAATAGGGCGCGCACAAGAGGGCGCGGCCCATTTCCTCAAGCACAATCGCCAACTCGACAAAGCCCAGACCCTGGCCGCCGTAGGCCTCGGGAATGTGCACGCTGGTGAGCCCGAGTTCGCTGCTCAGCCGCTGCCAGCCCGCGCGTTCCCAGCCGTTGTCGGTGGCCATCAGGCGGCGGATCTCCGTGGTCGGCGACTGCTCGGCGAGAAATCGCCGCACCATGGCGCGGATCTGCTCCTGTTCATCGGTGAAACTGAATTTCATGCTGTCATCCCGTGTCGGTCATGGCGCCGGCTCATTATTCGAGTCAGCCGGATGTCAACCCGGCGCCCGGGCGCCCGAATGTTTCGGCTCATGCTGGTTGGCCGGTGTCGCGCCCGTTCGCTTATTGGAGTCTCGTCGTTGCGCTCGGCGCATTGGTGTACCGATATTACGCCTTTTCGACGCAACGGCAGACATCGCCCATCGCGCGTCTCGACACAGGGGGATTGGATCGGGTCATCCCGGACGGACGGGCGTCCCCACAAGGATCGTCGGGAAACGCGATAATCCGCCCGCGCCACACACCCGGCACACTGGCCACGCTGTCCCCTCGGTGAAGCCAGCGCCGGGCAGAGCCCTTTTCCAGGTTTTTTTACTCAAGGTCATTGCCGTGCCACCGCAAAAATATTACGTCGTCTGGGTCGGGAAGGCCCCTGGCATCTACTCGACCTGGCCGGAAGCCGAAAGACAGATCAAGGGCTTTCCGGGGGCGAAGTTCAAATCGTTCCCCACGCTGGCGCTTGCCGAAGCCGCCTATGCCCAAGGCAAAACGGCAATGGTCCGGAAACCGGCTTCGCCCCGTGCAAAAGTCGCTGCGACCGGAAAACACGCCAGTGCCGACATCGAAATCTACTGCGACGGCGCCTGCGATCCCAACCCGGGGCAGGCCGGCACCGGCATCGCCATCTACAAGAGCGGCGCGCTGTATCAACTGTGGTATGGACTCTACAACCCCGCCGGCACCAACAACACCGCGGAGCTACTGGGTCTCCACCATGCGCTGGTGTTTGCCGACAAGTTCAGCGCGAGCGGCCAGAGCGTGGCGATCCTCTGCGACTCGAAATACGCCATCGAATGCATCACGACCTGGGCCTTCGGGTGGAAGGCGAAGGGCTGGAAGCGCAGGGGCGGCGAGATCATGAATCTCGACCTGATCCAGTCGGCGCATGCGCTCTATGTCGAGATCGCCGACCGCATCCGGGTGCAGCATGTGGCCGGTCATGCCGGCGTGGAAGGCAACGAGCTGGCGGACCGCATGTCCGTCATCGCCATCAAACGACGGGAAGCCGGCTTGCGCCAATACACCGAAACCCGGTCGATTGCCGAGATCCTGGCAATGCCCAAGGGTTGAACGGGCAGCGCCGTCGCCACACGAACCCGAGCCTGCCGGGATTACCCCGGCGGCAAGCGCACTGCGCCGCGCCGGTAGATCAGGTGGTAGACCAGCGCGACCAGCACGCTGCCGCCCATCAGGTTGCCGAGGATCACCGGGACCAGGTTGCGGATCAAACCCATCCAGCCGATGAATTCGGCGCCGGCCTCGGGCGTCGCGAGGCCATCGCGCAGCAGCATGCCCAGGGGGATGAAATACATATTGGCGATGCTGTGCTCGAACCCGGCGGCGACAAAGGCGGCGATGGGGAAGACGATCGCGACCGCCTTGTCGACCACGCTGCGCCCCGCCATCGCCATCCAGACCGCCATGCACACGAGCACGTTGCACAGCACGCCGCGGAAAAACGCCTCCCAGAACGGGAGCGTGCACTTGGCCGCGGCGATCTGCACGGCGGTGCGCGCGACCTCGCCCTGATTGAGCGCGCCGTATCCGGAAAGGTAAACGATCACGGCCAGCCCGGCGGCGCCGACGAAATTTCCGGCGCCGACGATGGCCCAGTCGCGCAGCACATCGCGGGTGGAGAGACAGCCCTCGGCCCAGGCCATGACCAGCAGATTGTTGCCGGTGAACAATTCGGCGCCGGCCACCACCACCAGGATCAGTCCCAGCGAGAAGCAGACGCCGCCCAGCACGCGGGAACTCGCGAAGCCCAGGCTGTGGTCACTGACCACCAGCGTGAAAAAGAGCGCGCCAAGACCGATGAAGGCGCCGGCGAGCATCGCCAGCATCCACATGGTGAGCAGCGGCATGTGCGCCTTGATGACGCAGACCTTCTGCACCCGCTCGGCAATCTCGGCGGGGGCGTAGGCGTCAAAGCCGAAAATTTGCTGCTTCATCGCGGGCTCCTCGATGGCGGGGTATCGCGGCAGGTAGCGCCGGGCAGCGGACTGTTTAGCACAGATGCCGGTCACGCGGATGAATTTGACCGGGCGCCGCCGCGCGGGCATGGCGCGATACGAAGCCCTGTTGGCGCCATCCGGTGACGGCGCCGTCAATCGGGAAGCGCCACACCCAACGCAATCGGGCCGGCCGCAATGGCCGGCCCGACATCGGGGCGGCGGGACCGGGTCAGAACCGGTAACCCACTCCCAGCATGTAGACCCAGGGATCGACATCGACGCTCGCGGTGATGCGATTGGCGGCGAATTTGAAGGTGGCGTCGGTATCGATATCCAGATACCACACCGCCGCATTGACCTGCCAGTGGTCGTCGATCTGGTAGTCGAGCCCCGCCTGTCCCGCCCAGCCCCAGGAATCGTCCATATCCAGATCGCCGGGGCCGAATAGCTCCTCCAACTGACCGTCGACCTCCTCGTCAAAGAACAGGGTGTAGTTGATGCCGAGCCCCACATAGGGCTGCCAGCGCGACCCCGCCCCGAGCGGAAAATATTGCAGGGTTACGGTGGGCGGCAGATGTTTGAGGGAGCCGGCATCGACGCCCACCCCCTTGGCCTTGACATCGTGCTCGAAAGGCGTTGCCGCCAGCACACCGACACCCCACTGAGGCGTGAACATATAAGTGAGCGTCAGACCCAGTTGCTCGTTGTTATCGACGCCAGCTTCGGTGCCCGGCAACGGGGTGCCATCGAGCGCCAGCGGGTCGCTGTCTTCGTTGGGCTGCACCGAGGCCACGCCCGCGCGCAGGATCAGATCCCCGGCCTCATACGCCAGCGCCCCCCCGGTGGCACCCGCGGCAAGCGCCCCGGCCACGGCCAGCGCCAGTATCTTGCGTTGCTGCATCTTGCTTCCCCTCTAAAACGGATCGGTGACGCCATTGCAGCAGCGGAAAGGACGCCGGGTGTTGATGCAGATTAGGTACGCATCCCCGGGCGAATTGATCCAGATTAAGTGCGATGGGGAACCGATCCAAACACTGCCCTCGGTCGCGGGCAGGACGGGCCACGGCTAGCCGTCGCCACCGAGACACGGGGGCGATTCCGGCGCCTGCTCCCGCTCGCCCCACTCCGCCGGCGCGTAGGTGTGCAGGGCGAGGGCGTGCACCGGTCCCGCCAGTTCTTCCGCGAGCAACTGGTACACCAGCCGGTGACGCTGCACCCGGGACAGCGACGCAAAACGGTCGGCCACCAGCGTGACCTTGAAATGGGACTCGGCGCCCGCCGGCACATTGTGCCGGTGACTTTCGTTCTCGACGCGCACCACCCTGGGTGTCAAGGCCGCGCGCAATTTGGCTTCGATCTGTTGCTGAATCTTCACCGGACCTCTCCCTCCACATTGAAATGCGCCGTGCGCCCGCTGGCAGCGGCCAGCGTTCGAGCCTAGCACGCCGGCGGCGACCAACGCCTGGGCTCCGGCACCGAGAAGCCGGTTGCAGGTCGACCCCATCGCGGCGGCGCCTTGTCCCACTGCCCGGGCAGTGTAAGATCGGGGCAAACAATAATGTTCATCCACCGAGAGAACCCTTCCATGTCCGATCAGGCAGCACTGTTGAGTGGTATCAAGGTCATCGAACTGGCGACCTTTGTCTTCGGCCCGGGCAGCACGGCGATCCTGGGAGACTTCGGCGCCGACGTGATAAAGGTCGAGGCGCCGGGGATCGGCGATCCGTTCCGTTACGCGCACCAGTCGCCACCCTTCATGCCCCTCGATTTCGCCTACATGTGGCAGCAGGACAACCGCAACAAACGCAGCATCGTGCTCGATCTCAAGCACCCCGACGGCCGCGCCGCGCTGCTCACGCTGGTGGGTCAGGCCGATGTGCTGGTGACCAACTTTCCGCCCAAGGTGCTGGCGAGTCTGAAAATCACCTACGAAGACCTCAAGAACACCAACCCGCGCCTGATCTACGGCCAGATCACCGGCTACGGCGAAAACGGCGCCGACGCCGACAAGCCGGGCTTCGACGGCAACGCCTACTGGGCCCGCACCGGCCTGATGGACATCGTGCGCACGGCGGACGCCGACCCCACGCTGCCCGCCGCGGCCATGGGCGATCACCCGAGCGCCATGACCATGTTTGCCGGCGTGATGATGGCGCTGTACCGCCGCGAGCGCACCGGCACGGGCACCAAGGTCTCCACCAGTCTGATGGCCAACGGGCTGTGGGCGGCGTCCTCCATGCTGGCCGGCGTGCTCGCCGGCACCGCGCCCTTTCAGCGCTCCAGCCGCAAGGCGCCGCGCAATGCGTTGCTCAATCAGTACCGCACCGCCGACGACCGCTGGCTGTCGATCATCGTGCTGCAGGAAGACAAGAACTGGCCGCTGTTCACCCAGGCCATCGGCCGCACCGACCTGCTGACCAACCCGCGCTTCGCGGAAAAAACCGCGCGCCAGGCCAATGGCGCGGCGCTGGCGGCCATTCTCGATGAGGTCTTTCGGAGCCGGGATTACGCCTATTGGAACGCGCGGCTGGTGG
The DNA here is from genome assembly GCA_050250395.1 of Porticoccaceae bacterium. Taxonomy (GTDB): domain Bacteria; phylum Pseudomonadota; class Gammaproteobacteria; order Pseudomonadales; family Porticoccaceae; genus JAGPUQ01. The sequence continues at coordinate 6,659 of JBFWOQ010000013.1, read as the reverse complement.
CGCACCAGGTAACCTTCAGTCTGGTCGCGACCCTGGAGGAAGTGGCGAACGATCCCCAGGCGCTGGAGAACGACATGCTGATCGCGGTCGAAGGTCATACCCACGGTCGCCGCCAGGCCGTCAACAGCCCGTTCTCGCTCCGGGACGCACCCAAAGTGCCGGCCCGGCTGGGTCCGGAACTGGGCGCCGACGGCCGCGACGTGCTGCGCCAAGCTGGCTATGACGCGACGACCATAGAGCGGCTGGTGGCGGGCGGTGTGCTGGCTGGCTGAGCCGCGCCCTGCGCATATTTCACTGGCCCCGGCAACGACCAGCCTTGATCCATTGCCAGCTTGTTGAAAAACGTCGTGAGACGGCCAGATGCGAGGCGCACCGCGCGCAGCGACCGAGACATATCAAATAGATAGGCGAGGGAGCGAGCACCGCGCAACGAAGCAGATGGCTGCCGCAACAGTTTTTCAACAAGCTGCTACGCAAATCCAACGAGGCACCGTGATCACCATCGATCTGATTCGCGCCGCGCTGCGGCACCGCGAGCACCTGCCCGCCGCGTTCGAACCCACGCCGACGCAGGCGGCCGTCGCCATGATTCTGGCCGACGGCGACAATGATCTCAAAGTCTGTTTCATCCGCCGCGCCGAGCGCGCGGGCGATCCCTGGTCCGGCCAGGTCGCGTTTCCGGGCGGACGCGCGGGCAGCGACGATTGCGATGCGCACGCCGTCGCCGAGCGCGAGACCTGGGAGGAAATCGGTCTCAGCCTGGCCGCCGATCACCGCATCGGCCCCCTCCCCGTGCGCGAGGTGGTGCGCCCGGAAGCCGCGAACAATCTCACGCTGTCGCCCTTCGTCTACTACATCGGGACCGGTGGCGAGACGCTGGACCTCGCCAGCCACGCCCATGAAGTGGCCGATGTCTTCTGGGTACCGCTGCGTCACCTGTTCGCCGCGAGCGCCGCCACCGAGCTCGATTATCCAATCGGCGGCGTGGCCATGACCTTTCCCGGCATTCAGTTCCGGGATCATGTGATCTGGGGCCTGACCCTGAATGTGCTGAACAGCTTCGCAGACATCATCCGCCCACATCTGACCGCCGCAACCGAGGCCGCGCAATGAAACTGCTGCCCTGCATCGAGATCGAGCCGCAAAAAGCCGTCCGGCCCGCCGACGCCGCCGTCATCTGGCTCCACGGCCTGGGCGCCGACGGTCACGATTTCGCGCCCATCGTGCCGGAGCTCAAATTGCCGGCGCGCCTCGCGGTGCGCTTCGTGTTTCCCCACGCGCCGACGATACCCGTCACCATCAACGGCGGCCTGCGCATGCCCGCCTGGTACGACATTCTGGCGCTGGACATCGATCGGCAAATCGACAACAGCCAGTTACTGGCTTCCGCCGAGGCGATTGCAGCCTTGATCCAACGGGAAGTGGCGCGCGGCGTGGATTCCAGGCGTATCGTGTTGGCGGGCTTTTCCCAGGGCGGCGCGGTGGCGCTGCAAACCGCCCTCGCCTACCCCGAACCGCTCGCGGGCCTGCTGGCGATGTCGACCTATTTCGCGACGCACCAAACGGTTGTTCCCCATGCAGCCAACCGGAACCTGCCGATCCTGGTGCTGCACGGCGATCTGGATCCCATGGTGCCGGCCGTCCTCGGCCAGCGCACCGTAGCCGCGCTGCGCGAGCTGGGTTATGCGCCGGCTTACCACAGCTATCCCATGGCTCACGAAGTCTGCGCGCGGGAGATCGCCGATATCTCGGCGTGGCTGCAACTGCGCTGGAGCAATTCATGACCGCAAAGAAGGAACCTGTCCCTTTAAGGGAACGCATCGTTGCCGCAGTTATTTTTCTCGCGATTCCTAGCTTGTTTACGGTATGGACTTTTACCGGAGGAGATCCGAGAGGACAATGGGTACTGGTGACGCACGTTACGGACGGCGATACGATAGGCATAGGCCGAGGGTGGCGATACGAGAAGGTGCGTCTTATTGGCGTCGATACCCCTGAGACGGTTCATCCAGAAAAGCCTGTTGAGACGTTTGGACCCGAAGCTTCCGATTACACTGGACGGGCATTGGAGGGGCGCAAGGTCCACCTCAAATTTGAGCCTAGGAACGAATACGACCGCTACGGTCGCTTACTTGCCTATGTTTTTCTTATGGATGGCACCCTTTTTAACGCTGAGCTTGTTAAACAGGGATATGCCCGTGTTATCGCCCCTGCTCCTTTCCGTTACTACAAGAAATTTAAACACTATGAGCAGGAGGCTCGAAAAGCTGGCTTAGGAATCTGGGGCGGTAAGTGAAGCCGATGCATAACACCCCGGCGCACCATGCTGGCGAAGACAATGCCGTGCTGGCGGCACACCAAGAGGTTTATAGCCGGGCTCGTGCCGCCCATCCGCGACGCTGGTCGGGCGCGATGCGCAACCGGAGCCCGATGGGCGCCGTCACGCTCTACCCCGAACGCCATGCGGTGATCGATACTGCGATTGTCGGTCAGGACAAACAGGCCACCAACGCATGATTCAGGCGACAACTACCTTGACGCGCACCGCCTGTTTGGTAAGCACCGGCGAAGAAGTACTGCGCGGTGAGATTTTCGATGCCAACAATCACTTTCTCGCCACCGCGCTCGGCGAGCGCGGCTTTGCGGTGCAGTTGATGATGACCGCCGGCGACCGCCGCGAAGACCTGACCTTCGTGATGCGCACCGCCCTCGACCGCGCCGACTGTCTGTTCATCAGCGGCGGACTCGGGCCGACCGACGACGACCTCACCACCGAGGTCGCCGCCGAGGTCGCCGGCGTCGGCACGTTTTTCCACGAGCCGAGCTGGCAGGCCATCGTCGCGCTGTTTCGAAAATACAATCTCGAAGTCACCGCGAACAATCGCAAGCAGGCGATGTTCCCCGTTGGCGCCACCGTGCTGCCCAATCTCAACGGCACCGCGCCCGGCTTCAGTCTGAGCTTCGAGCGCAACGGCGCGCGCAAAACCATCGTCGCCCTGCCCGGCCCACCGCGCGAACTGCAACCCATGTTGATCGCCCATCTCGATACCATCGCGCCGCTGCAAGGCGCGCCCGAGGAAAACCTGTTCATCCGTTTTCTCGGCGCCGGCGAATCGCATTTGTCGGAACTGCTCGAACCCTGGTCGAAACTCTGGGGGCCGGTGAGTTTTCGCCAGGATTTTCCCGAAATCGAAGTGAAGCTGTACCAGCCAGCCGCCGACAAGGCACACGCCCTGTGTGCCTTCGCGGCCGAACACATGAGCGAATTTCTGGTGGACTTTTCTCGCGAATCCATCGTCGCGCTGTTCGCCCGCTTCATGCGCGAACGCGGCGCGACGCTCGCGCTCGCGGAATCCTGCACCGGCGGGCTGGCCGCGAAAGTCATTACCGATGCGCCCGGTTCGTCGGCCTACTTCGTCGGCGGGGTGGTGTCCTACGCCAATGCCGTGAAGGAGGCGTTGCTGGGCGTCTCGCCCGCGGATCTGGCCGCGCACGGTGCGGTGTCGGAACCCGTCGCGCGCCAGATGGCCGTGGGCGCCCGCGCGTGCTTCGGGGCCGATCTCGCCCTCAGCTTCACCGGCATCGCCGGCCCCGACGGCGGCAGTGACGAAAAACCGGTCGGCACCGTATGGATGGCCAAGGCCGATGCCAGCGGCTGCCAGGCACAACGCCTGCTTCTGCTGCAAGGTCGTGAGCGCGTGCGTCAGGCCGCCGTATCCCACGGCCTGCGCTGGCTGATGGACGACTGGCTCGCCGAGCGGCGCCGGACCCGGCTCGCACTGAACAGAGGCTGACGAAACCGTGAATTCCGACGACGCACTCCATGTCGCCAACGCGGCCTTCTACCAGGCGTTTCTGGAGCGGGACCTCGCCGCCATGGATCGCCTGTGGGCGCTGCGACTGCCGGTGCTGTGTATTCACCCGGGCGCGGCGCCGCTGGCAACCCGCGAACAGGTGCTCGCGAGTTGGCACAATATTCTTGTCAATCCGCGCTCGCCCATACTCGAACATCGGGTTGAAACCGTTCTGCACTTCGGCGATATCGCACTGCTCACCTGCTACGAATGGAGCAAGAACCAACCGGACGCGGCACTGGTGGCAACCAACGGTTTTGCGCTGGAAGAGGGTGTCTACAAGATGATCCTTCACCACGCCGGCCCGGTGGCGGGTTCCGCGCTGCCGGGACCGACGCCGCCCAGACCACGCCTTCACTGACGGCCCGAACCCGCCGAGAGAAATTTGCTGTACCAAGATTTTCCACAACTTAGAAATGCAAAAGGAGAACAACATGAAAATCGGTTTGCAGGGTGTCTTTGCCGGCCAGTCCGCCACGGCCGCGCACATGATGAAGACCGCCAGACTGGTGGAGGACGCGGGCTTCCATTCGTTCTGGATGCCCGAACACGTGCTGCTGTTCGAAAACTACGCTTCGCCCTATCCCTACGCCGACGACGGCAAGGTGCCCCTGGATCCGCATCATGTGCCGCTGGAACCCTTCACCGCGCTCGCGTTTCTCGCCGGCCACACCAGCCGGCTGCGCCTCGCCACCGGCATCACCATTTTGCCGCAGCGCAACCCGGTCTACTTCGCCAAACAGGCGGCGGATGTGGATGTGATCTCCGGTGGACGCCTCGATCTCGGCATCGGTGTCGGCTGGCTCGCCGAGGAATTCGCGGCACTGAACGTGCCCTTCGAGCGGCGCGGTGCCCGCGCTGCCGACTACATCAGGGTATTGCAGACGCTGTGGTGCGACGAAACCTCCAGCTACGAAGGCGAGTTCTACCAGCTGCCGTCCTGCGTGCAAGGCCCCAAGCCGGTGCAGAAGCCCTATCCGCCGCTCTGGTTCGGCGGCGAGAGCAAAGCCGCGCTGACCCGGGTCGCCCGCTTCGGCCAGGGCTGGTACGGCGTCAAACTGCTGCCGGCCGATGTGCCCGCGCATCTCCGGCAACTCGGCGAATTGCTGAAAGCAGAAGGACGCACGCTGAAGGACATCCAGATCGCGGTATCGCCCTACGGCGTGCCCTGCGACCTCGACATGCTCAAGCGCTATCGCGATGCCGGTGTCGATCAGGTGATCCTGTTCGCGCTGACGGCGGATCCGGAACCCCTGTACCGCGAGATCCACCGGATGGCGGAACAGCTCGTGATTCCGGGCGCGGCGATCTGAGGCGGTACCGCTTCACCATAGGCTCACTCAATCGAGGTACTGACGATGGACGTAGGCATATCGATCGTGTTCCAGAATCCGGGACGCGCGCAAAGCGATTTCGAGGTGTAGCGGCGGGAGACCACCCACCACCCCGCGCGGATGCCCGCCGATCGCTCGATTGCCGCGCCTTTCTGGTAACGGTCTGCCGCTGTCGCGTAACATGACCGGACACTGGAATCCGTGGTTGCCGGGCAGGATTCGGGGCAGGTGCTTCGAGATCGAGCGGGGCCGGCCAGAGTCAAAGTCTTCGCCACAGAGCGGCCATCGAACAGTGAACAGCCAACAATAAAGCGGCGATCATAGGCGCACTTCCCGTTACCGCCGTGATCGCGAACGAGAGAGCCATGGAATGAGTCCTGATCCAAAACCGCGCCCGCTGAATCACCTGTGGAACACCGCGCAGGTGGTGGGCGTTGTCGTCACCCTGACGGGGTTCACGCCCGATCGCTGGATGACGGTTTTTCTCAACGCGGTGAAGCTGCCCGATTGGCTCTTTGCCGGCATCGATATACGGTTCATCGCGGTGGGGGTCGGCGTCGCCATCATTGCCGTGGATGCCTTTCTGCGACACCGCAGAGGATCGCAGCAACCGTTTGAAGCAGTGGCCGCTGCGCCGGTCGCCGCCGCTTCACCCTTCCCCGCCGAGTCGCTGGTCGCAGCGGCGCCGCCCCCGACGGAGACTATCGAACCCATCAAGGACAAACCGTCCATCGCGGTGCTGCCCTTCGTCAATATGTCGAAAGACCCGGACCAGGAATATTTCGCCGACGGCATGACCGAGGACATCATCACCGGGTTGTCGTGCGACAGCCGTCTGTTCGTGATCGCGCGCAATTCCACCTTCGCCTACAAGGGCCAGTCGCCGGATATCCGCGCGGTCGGCAAGGAACTGGGGGTGCGCTATGTGCTGGAAGGCAGCATCCGCCCAGTGGGTGAGCGTTTACGGATCACGATGCAGTTGATCGAAACCGCCAGCGGCAATCATGTCTGGGCAGACAAGATCGATAGACCCACCGCAGATATATTTGAAGTGATGGATAAGGTGGTTAGCGAGCTGGTGACGGCACTGACTTCCCATCTCGGTGTTGCGGAAAGTGAACGCGCAAAGCGGCAGCGCCCAGAAAACCTCGAAGCCTGGGCACTTTGTGTTCGGGCGGAGGTGATACTCCTTACGCAAATGGACACCGAGGCCATTACCGCGTCGCAAGAGTTGGCGCAGCGGGCTTCCGAGATCGAGCCAGACTATGCGGTGAGCTGGGCGTTACTCAGCCTCATCATCGGGTTCAAAATTGTCTACGTCCCTCGAGAAGATTTAAATAAAGAGGGTCTTCCCCAATCATGGTGGGTAATCATTGGCGAATTCCGGCCGGATACAGCTGCAGGCCACCAAGATGAAAGTAAATGGCATCGCGGAATCGTTGCTTGTTTCGAAATCCCCGCGCGCGCGTCT
>JBFWOQ010000012.1:72459-75366 GCA_050250395.1 Porticoccaceae bacterium | reverse complement strand
AACGGGCGCGGCGCTTGGTGATGCATCATGACCGGCTGCCGCAGGTGTCCGAAGCCTGGGTGTGGCTAACTGAAGCACGCCTGCTGCTGCGTCGATTGACCGCTTGATTTTGTAAACACCCTCTTAGGTGGTCCGACTGTCCGGGCAAGAATCAAACACGCCGCACCAGCAGCAGCCCGCAGCCGAAGGCCTTGGCGAAGGTCGCTGCCGCGGGCAGTGAACAGCACGCGGGGCGTCGGCCTCCCCGCGCCGCCACCTTTGCCGGTGGGCGCGGAGCCCGCGGGGCAAGCCGACTTACACGAAACCGAAATCCCCTGAGTTGAAGGTAGGCGTGTTGGTCAAGGTGGCCACCAGCGTCGCCCCGCCCGCCGCGCTCGGGTTCGGGTCGTACCACACCTGCGCGCTGGCGCCGACGTCGAACGCGAACAGCGCGGGCGTGGCGATGTTGGTGAAGCCGTCGATGGCGGCCTGCACCTCGGCATCGGCGTCGCTGCCGGCGTCACCGCCGTCGAGCACTTCGTTGAACTGCAATACCACCTCGTTGCCGGCCACGTTCATCCCCAGGGCACTGCTGTCCGCGCCTTCGGCGTAGGTCACCGTCGTGTCGTTGTTGCCGATGGGAATCTGCCCACCGGTGCCGCCGACGTCGAACAACAGGGTATCGTCGCCATCGCCGAAATCGAGCAGCGCATCCCCCAGGTCCGCCAGCGCCTCCCAGAGGAAGCCGTCGTTGTCGGCGCCGCCGGTGAGGGTGTCCGGCCCGGCGCCGCCCACCAGAGTGTCGTTGCCGGCCCCGCCGTCGAGGCTGTCGTTGTCATTTCCACCGATGAACCTGTCCATCCCGGCATTGCCGGTGAGCGCGCCATCGCCCGCGACCGTGTCGTTGCCGGCCCGCGCGTCGAGGTAGGAGAAGTCGTTGCCGTCGAGGGCGGCAGGGCTATCGTCCGCGGGCGCGGTGGTGAAATCGAGCACGCTGAGCGTCACGGCGCCGGTGTCCGTCGTGGTGCCGTCGCTCAAGGTATAGCCGAGCGCGAAAGGCCCGGTCCCGGCCGCCGGCGTGGTGCCGGTGATGTCCACCAGGTGGCCGGCACCGTCGAAGTTCGCGGTGAGGCCGGCCGGCAGGCCCGCCACCGCGGTGACGTACAGCGGGTTGCCGTCCGGGTCGGTGTCGTTGTGCGTGAACCAGGCCGCCGTGATGACCCCCGCCACAATCGCGGTGGCATCGGACAGCACCCAGCGGTCGTCCGTGGCCACCGGGATATCCGGCACCGCCGCGACCGCGATCGGGATCACGTCCGTGTCCGACAGCGGCCCGCCGGTGCCGGTGTTGCCCTGGTCGTCGGTGACCATGGTCAGGGTGTCGGCGCCGCTGAAGTTCGCGGCGGCGGTGTAGACCACACTCGCGCCCAGCGTGGCGTTGATGTCGGCCAGGGTGCCGGTGAGGGTGACGCTCGCGGTACCGCTGCCGGCGATGGCGGCGCCGCCGCCGGAGACGGCCAGCGTGCCGTGCTGCACGGTGAGGGTGACCGTGAGCGTGCCCGTGCCCGCGTCGGCGTCGCCGATGGCGAGGCCCGTGATCGGCATCGGGGTGTCTTCGCTGACCAGCACGGCGACGCCGTGCACGCGCGCCACCGCAAAGTCGCCGTCCGCGTTCCCGCTCACCAGGATGCTGCCGTCGGCGTCGAGGGCAACGCCGGTAGCCGTATCGTTCGAGCCGCCGAAATCGATGACGAGCACGCCGCCCGAGCCGAAGCCGGTGTCGAGCGTGCCGTCGGCGTTGTAGCGCACCAGAGCGAAGTCGTGGTTGCTGCCGTTATAGGCAGACCCGGCGACCAGGATCTTGCCGTCGGCCTGGACGGCGAGTGCCTGTGCAGCATTGCCTAAAGCCCCCACCGGCGTCGTGACCTTGCCGCCCGCACCGAAGCCGGTGTCGAGGGTGCCGTCGGTGTCGTAGCGCACCAGAGCGAAGTCGTGGTTGCCGCCGTTATAGGCAGACCCGGCGACCAGGATCTTGCCGTCGGCCTGGACGGCGAGTGCCTGTGCCACGTCGGAGGAAGCCAACACCGGCGTCGTGACCATGCCGTCGCCGCCGCCAAAGCCGGTGTCGAGCGTGCCGTCGGCGTTGTAGCGCACCAGGGCGAAGTCGGCGTTGCTGCCGTTGTGGGCATACCCGGCGAGCACGATCTTGCCGTCGGCCTGGACGGCGAGTGCGAATGCCACATCGTCGGACGCCCCCACCGGAGTCGTGACGATACCGTCGCCGCCCCCGAAGCCGGTGTCGAGCGTGCCGTCGGCGTTGTACCGCACCAGGGCGAAGTCTTGGTTGCCGCTGAGGGCCCAGCCCGCGACCACGATCTTGCCGTCGGCCTGGACGGCGAGTGCCTGTGCCACGTCGGAGGAAGCCAACACCGGCGTCGTGACCATGCCGTCGCCGCCGCCGAAGCCGGTGTCGAGCGTGCCGTCGGCGTTGTAGCGCACCAGGGCGAAGTCGTGGTTGCTGCCGTTGGCGGTCCTGCCCGCGACCACGATCTTGCCGTCGGCCTGGACGGCGAGTGCGTATGCCACATCGGTGGAAGCCAACACCGGCGTGGTGACGATGCCGTCGCCGCCCCCGAAGCCGGTGTCGAGCGTGCCCAGGATGCCGGTGATGTTCACCGGCGCCTGGTTGGGCACCGCCTCGTCGGCGCCGGTGAGGTTGACCCGGTAGGTCTGGGCGACGGGCGCCCCGTTGCCATCGGAGACCGACACCGTGAATTCGTCAAACGGCGTGTCGCCGGCATCCAGCGCCTCGATGGCGGCGACGTTCTTGGCGTAGCTGTAGGCACCGGTGCTGGTATTGACGGTCAGGGTGCCGAAGGCGCCGGCCCGGCTGACGGTGCCGTCGCCGTTGTCGGTACCGCCGTCGAT
>JBFWOQ010000012.1:0-72449 GCA_050250395.1 Porticoccaceae bacterium | reverse complement strand
CCAGCGCCTCGATGGCGGCGACGTTCTTGGCGTAGCTGTAGGCACCGGTGCTGGTATTGACGGTCAGGGTGCCGAAGGCGCCGGCCCGGCTGACGGTGCCGTCGCCGTTGTCGGTACCGCCGTCGATGCCGTAGGTCAGGGTGTCGCCGGCATCGACGTCGGCGCCGGCCAGCGTGCCGGTCAGGTTGGCGTCGGTGGTGGTCGCCGCCTGGTCGTCTTCGGCGATTGAGCCGTCCGCCACCGCCGCCAGGGTCGGCCCATCGTCGGCGCCGGTCAGGTTGACGGTGTAGGTCTGGGTCACCGGCGCGCCGTCGCCGTCGCTGACGGTGACGGTGAAGACATCGCTCGGGGTGTCGCCGGCAGCCAGCGCCTCGATGGCGGCGACGTTCTTGGCGTAGCTGTAGGCACCGGTGCTGGTATTGACGGTCAGGGTGCCGAAGGCGCCGGCCCGGCTGACGGTGCCGTCGCCGTTGTCGGTACCGCCGTCGATGCCGTAGGTCAGGGTGTCGCCGGCATCGACGTCGGCGCCGGCCAGCGTGCCGGTCAGGTTGGCGTCGGTGGTGGTCGCCGCCTGGTCGTCTTCGGCGATTGAGCCGTCCGCCACCGCCGCCAGGGTCGGCCCATCGTCGGCGCCGGTCAGGTTGACGGTGTAGGTCTGGGTCACCGGCGCGCCGTCGCCGTCGCTGACGGTGACGGTGAAGACATCGCTCGGGGTGTCGCCTTGGTCGAGCGCCTCGATGGCCGCGGCGTTCTTGGCATAGACGTACTCACCGCTCGCCTTGGTCACCGTCAGGGTGCCGTAGCTGCCGGTCCGGCTGACGGTGCCGTCGCCGTTGTCGGTACCGCCGTCGATGCCATAGGTCAGCGCATCGCCGTCCAGGTCGGCCCCAGCCAGCGTGCCGGTCAGGTTGGCGTCGGTGGTGGTCGCCGCCTGGTCGTCTTCGGCGATTGAGCCGTCCGCCACCGCCGCCAGGGTCGGGGCGTCGTCGGCGCCAGTGATCGTGATGGTAACCTTCGCGATGCTGGGCATGCCGATGGCCGTCCGGATGGCATAGCTGAAGGTGTCGTGTATCACCTCGCCGTCGTCAAGCGCCTCGATGGCGGCGCCGCCCGTGGCGGTGACGTGGTAGTAGAGCTTGCCGTCGACGATACCGACCTGGTTGCCGATGGTGGTGGTGTCCCAGGTGCTGAAATCGGAGAGCGTGTCGCTGTCCCTTGCCACGAAGTCCCGCACTTCGGCGGAGTCGAGGGAATTGCCGTAGTCGTCTTCCACTGACCACAGCACCTTGGCCCTGCCACCACGGTCATTGGCCATGACGTCCAGCGATAGGGTGGCGCCTACGGTGAAGTCGTCCTCCTCATAGAGGAAGGTGTCGTCTTTCGCTTGCTTGCGTCCGATTGTGTTAGCCATTGCTACGGTCCCTGAAAGTCCTAGATATACGCTCAGGCGCATTACGCATATAAGAGAAATACCATCTGCTTGTTGCAGATTGGCGTCACGCCTCCCAATTCTGTCCAACCACGGCCTCGGCGCCGTACTCCATCCTCCGCCCGCCTGTTTCCCGGAGAGGCGAGCCCGTGGCCGCTTCCCGCGGACTGTGCGTCAGGCGCTGGCTGCCATACGCTGCCGGATACGGTCCAGCCGTGTCAACAGATAGATCGCGCCCACGATATTGCCGACGATGAACAGTGCCACGGCCCAGGGCAGCGCGGCGCGTGCCGAGCCCTCGACGTAATAGATGATCCAGGACAGCAGCAGGCAGCCGAACACGAAGTCGCGGGTGACTACCAGCCCCCAGGGTTCGCGCACTGCCGTCATGAAGCCGGCGAAGGTTGGGTCGGTCACGGCCGCCCAGATGAAGATGCCGAGAAAGACCAGTAAGTAGAGAACGATGGTCGGTTTTGCCGAGGTCATGACAGTCTCCAGGTTGTGATTATTGTGGATAGGTTCGAGACGGCCACCGCGCAGCGAGCAGAGTCGTTGCCGGGCGCGTGCCGTCGAACGCGTGAGTCGGGCGATCCCGGTGTGCCGTTGTGCAACCGGGCGCTCCCGAACACCGTTCATGGTCGGGGGCGCGAGCGGGCGCTGTCAAATGTCCTTGCCAGACTTGACCCGCAGCTTGGCGGTCTGGCGGGCCAGCGCCACCAGCCGACCCTGGCTGTCCCACAACCAGCCGTCTTCGTCCAGGGTGCCTTCGGTGATCAAGCGCGTCTCGAACTGGCACCGCAGCGGTCCCGGCGCCGGGCGCGCGTGAATCTGCACCGACAGGTCGAGCGTCGGCACCCAGCCTTCGGGTCCGTAAAGGGAGAAAGCCGGCGGCGGCATGGCATCGGAGAACAGCAGCAGGCCGAACAGATCGATGGGGCCGCCGTCGGCGAAGTCCGTCCAGCCCAGCCAGCAGCCCGAGCCGTCCGGCGTGCCCTCCAGTGCCTGCACGTTGGCGGGCGTCATGCGCTGGACGAGCTGTTTGCGCAAGGGGACGTTGTCGGCCACGGGCGTGTCGATGCAGGCGGCGAAATCCGGCATCGCGGGCATGGGCACAGTGCAGTGATTCACGCCGCGGATGCGGTCCAGGTCGGTATAGGTTCCGAGCAACTGGATCATGGTTTCGCCGCCCTGGACCATGCGCACCATGCCGGTTGAGGTGCCCTTCCCCACCCGCAGCACCTCGACCTCGCAACGCACCGGGCCGGACGCGGGGCGCGCCACATAGTAGGCGGTGACGGTCATGGGATCGGGATGCGGCAGCACCGCCGCCAATGCCCGCGCCCCGAGCGCCATGGCATAGCCGCCGTTGGGCGCCTGCCCGATGCTCCAGTCGGGGGAGAACTCGCCTTCCCAGACGCGTTCGTCGATGCGCCGCACCTGGGTATCGCGTTCGAACTTGCTCATCGCCGCTGTGGCGGGATTCGGGGCTTTTGATGCCATGTGCCGGGCTCCTGGGGTATCGATGCCGGCGCCATTATCCGGCAATCGCGCCGCGGCGCGAGCCCGATCACCCATGGCCGATCGATTTGAATTAGACTCGAAAAAATCACCTGCGGAGCGGACATGACCAGCATCGGAACCTACCCGGATATCGGTGTAACGCTTGAGGATCGCGTTGCCACCGTCACCATTCGACGGCCACCTTTCAATTATTTCGACGTAACCCTGATCAATTCCATTGCCGACGCCTTCGCCGACCTGGACGCGATGCCAGAGTGCCGCGCGCTGGTGCTCGCCGCCGAGGGCAAGGCGTTCTGCGCGGGCGCCGATTTTGCCGGTGGCGACCGCCTCGACAAGGACAATGCCGCCGCCGGCGCCGACGACTCCGCCTTCAAGAAACGTTCGGGCCGGCTGTATCAGGAAGCCGTGCGGCTGTTTCGCAACAAGAAGCCCGTGGTGTGCGCGGTGCAGGGCGCGGCCATCGGCGGTGGGCTGGGTCTGGCGCTGGTGGGCGATTTTCGCGTCACCTGTCCGGAAGCGCGCTTCAGCGCCAATTTTTCGCGCCTCGGCTTTCATCCGGGGTTTGGCCTCACCCACACGTTGCCAGCGCTGATCGGCCAGCAGAAGGCGCATCTGATGTTCTATAGCGGCCGCCGCGTACCGGGCGATCAGGCCTGCGCCTGGGGACTCGCCGACGAGTTGGTGCCGCAGGATCGGGTGCTGGCAAGCGCGCAGGCACTGGCGCGCGAAATCGCCGGTTCGGCGCCGCTCGCGGTGCAGTCGATCCGCGAAACCCTGCGCATGGGGCTTGCCGACCGGGTACAGGCAGCCACCGACCGCGAGCTGGGCGAACAGCAATGGCTGCTCAAGACGGCCGATGCCAAGGAAGGCATCAAGGCCACTGCCGAGCGCCGCGAGCCGGATTTCAAAGGGAATTAGCAGCTTTTTCAACAAGCTGTTAGCGGATACCGTCATGCCTGTGGAGTCAGATGCAAGGCTTGGCCAACGCATACTGCGGATAGCGCGCAACGAACCCCAGGCTTCCAGTACCACTGATATAAAGACTGATAAAAGGGAGTGCCCCATGAACGATCGCAAATTTCCGCAAGCGCTGCGCCGCGCGGCGCTGGCACTCGCACTCGGCTCGGTGCTCGCGAGTTGCGGCAAGGATGCTCCGGAGAGCCGCGGATTGCTGGACGCCGAAGGCACCAGCGAGCCCTATCTGGTTCAGTATCTGGTGCCGGGCGCCGATTTCCTCGGTATCCACGGCCTCACCTTCGACCGCGACGACAACCTCTATGTGGGCAGCGTCATCGGCCAGGCGATCTACAAGGTGGACGTCAACACCGGCGAATCGGAAGTGTTCGTGGGGCCGCCCGAGGGGATGGCCGACGATCTCGAATTCGGTCCCGACGGCACGCTGGTATGGACGTCCATTCTTACCGGGAAGGTCCATGCGCGCCGTCCCGACGGGACTGTCGGCGTGATTGCCGACCACCTGCCCGGTATCAATTCCGTTGCCTTCCGCGCCGACGGGCGGCTGTTTGTCACCCAGGTGCTGTGGGGCGATGCCCTGTGGGAGCTGGACCTCAAGGGTCGCGAGAAACCGCGGCGGGTGCTGGCCGACATGGGGGCACTGAACGGCTTCGATTTCGGCAAGGACGGGCTGCTCTACGGACCCCTGCTGTTCAAGGGCCAGGTAGCGAAGATCGATGTGGACGGCGGCAAACTGACGCCGGTGGCATCCGGTTTCCGGATTCCGGTGGCCGCGAATCTCGATAGCCACGACAACCTCTATGTGCCCGATACCGCGCTGGGCCGGGTGACGCGGGTAGATATCCACAGCGGCGAGAAAACCCTGGTGGCGACCGTGCCCGAGGGTATCGACAATCTGGCGTTGGATTCCCGCGACCAGCTCTACATCACCAACATGGTCGACAACGCCATCCTCAAGATCAACACCCGCTCCGGCGCGACGCGCACCGTCGTGAAGAGCGCGCTCGCGGTGCCCGGCGGACTGGACGTGCGGGTCGAGAACGGCGTCGATCAGATCTATCTGGCGGACCTGTTCTCCTTCAAGAAGATCGCCGGCGACAGCGGCGCCGTGACCGAATTGAAGCGCGGCCTGCGCGACCGTATGGAAATGCCGATGACCGTCACCATCCAGGGCAATCGCGCGGTGACTTCGAGCTGGTTCACCAACGCGGTGGAAGTCTTTAACCTTGCCACCAACGCATCCGTCGCCACCTACCACGATCTCAAGCATCCGGTGGATGCCCTGGAGCTGGAGCCGGGCGTGCTGCTGATCGCCGAACAGGGCACCGGCCGCCTGCTGCGGGTGTCGGGCGAACACGGCGCCAAGCGCAAGACCATCGCCGAAGGCCTGCCGGGCATGGCCGCCCTGCGTCCGGTGCCGGGCGACAAGGAAGGCAAGCCGATCACCCGCGTCTATCTGACCGATACCCTGAACGGGCAACTGCTGCGCCTGAATCCGGACAACGGCAAGCGCAAGGTGATCGCCGCGGGACTGGATCGACCCGAGGGCTTCGCCGTGGCACCCGACGGCACCATAGTGCTCGCCGAAGCGGGTCGGCGGCGACTGGTGCGGATCGATCCCGAAGACGGCAAGGTAACCGAGATCGCGCGCAACCTGGCGATCGGCTATCCGGCCGCCGAGGGCATGCCGCCGGGCTATGTGCTCACCGGCGTGGGGGTGTCGCCGAGCGGCGCCATCTATGTCGCGGCGGATCGCGCCACGGCGCTCTACAAGATCACGCCGCAGCAAACCGGCGCGCATTGAGGGGCGGGTGGGAGCGAAGCACGCCACGCCTCAGCCAATCAGACCAGCACCGCAGCAAACCGGGAGCCTCCCTTGTCCGACGAAACCCACATCGCCCTGCTCATCGACGCCGACAATTGCCCGGCGGGCAAGATCGAGGTGATCCTGGACGAACTGGCCAAATACGGCGTACCCAATGTGCGCCGGGCCTATGGCAACTGGAAGAGCAACAACCTCAAAAGCTGGGAAGACGTGCTGCACGACTACGCCATCCAGCCGATCCAGCAATTCGCCTACACCAAGGGCAAGAACGCCACCGACAGCGCCATGATCATCGATGCCATGGACCTGCTCTACACCCAGAAACTCGACGCCTTTTGCCTGGCCTCTTCGGATTCCGATTTCACGCCGTTGGTGATGCGCATCCGCGCCAACGGGCTCAAGGTCTACGGCTTTGGCGAAAAGAAAACGCCGATGCCATTCGTCAATGCCTGCTCCAAATTTCTCTATCTGGAAAACGTCGGCACGCTTTCTCAGGTCAACGAGGAAACTACGACGAGCCCACAGAAAAAATCCGCCAAGGAACTCAAGAGCGACACCAAGCTGGTCGGCCTGCTGCGCAATGCCGTCGAAGCCTGCATGCTCGAAGACGGCTGGTCGAATCTGGCCCTGGTGGGGTCACACATCTCCAACCAGGTATCCTTCGATCCGCGCAACTTCGGCTACCGGAAACTCGGCGACCTGATCGAAGCGACCGGCCTGTTTGAATTCGAGCGCCGCGGCACACACCTGTTCCTGCGCGACAAGCGCGCGACCAGGAAGCCGCTCACCACCCGAACATCTGCTTGATGAAGGGCACCGTAAGCTGGCGCTGATGCGCGAGCGCTGCGTGATCGAGCCGGTCCAGACAGTCCATCAGGCTGGCCATGTCCCGTGGCGCGCGGTGCAGCAGGTAGTTTCCCGCCTCCGGTCCCAGTGACAGGCCCAGACGCGCGGCGCGGAAGCGGAGAATCGCCAGACAGTGCGCGTCGTCGTACTCGGCGAGACCGAATCCATACCCGGCGATGAGGCGGGAACGAAGATCGGGTAATCGCAACCGCAGTTCGCGCGGCGGCATCCGCGCCGTGATCAACAGACGCCCGCCCCGCTCCAACAAGCGGTTGTGCAGGGCGAACAGCGCCAGTTCCCAGTCGTCCCGGCCGGCGACCGCATCCAGATCGTCCAGCGCCAGCAGGTCGAGGCTGTCGAGATCGGCGAGCACTTGCTCGGGAACGCAGTCGCGCAGGGCGCCCAGCGGCAGATACAACGCGCGGGAATAATGCCGGCTACTGGCGCGCGCCAGATGGCTCTTGCCGGTTCCCGGACCGCCCCAGAGGCACACCAGAGTGCCCGGCAGGAACTGATCGCGCAGCAACGCGAGGGCCTGGCCTGCGACCGATTCGGGTGCGGCGTGGAAATTCTCGAAACCGGCGTCGTCGCGCAAGGTCACCGGCAGGGCGAGCTGACGAGACAATCAGGGCTCCCGCCAGAGATAGCGGCGCTCGGCTTGGGGCTTCAGTGGGGGTTCGACTGCGGGTTCGACGCCGGAAACCACGGTGGTTGGGGCTCCCGTTTCCGCACCGGGGCTGGCCGCGGATTCGTCACCGGATTGAGCCACGGGCGCGACCGGGGGTTGCACCTCGGGCTCGGCCGCGACTGCCGGCGCCGGGACACCAAACTGCGGATTGCTGTCGAGTGCCGCCCAGAGGAGATTGGGATCGCTGTCCAGTTGCAGCTCAAGGTCGAGTCGATCTCCCGCCATCGCGATTACCTCGACCCCGCGCACGAACTCCATGGCCTTCAGCGTTTCCAGCACCGCGCGGTAGGCTGCGAAAGTACGGACATTCTCGATCACCAGGGTTTGGGGCTCGGCCCCGAACTGGGGAAGATAGGCGAGCCGCGCGGCCAGTCGGTCCACGGCATCGCCGACACTCGCCTCGACCCAATGCGCCAGGGAATCCGCGGTCGCCGTTGCCGTGATCGGCGCGCCCGCGCCGCCGAGCCGCCAGTGACCGCGAACGGCGTCGGCGCCGATGTCGGGGTCAAGCGCAAGCCAGTGGCTCGCTCCGTAGCGGTGTGCCACAGCCTCGATCCGCGCGGTGTCGAAACCTGCCTCGGTCGCACCGATCGCCCTGCGGTCCTCCAGATCCCACAGCGGTTCCGCAACCGGAACCCCACGCTCGGCCAGCACGCGGCAGGCGACCTCGATGGCGGCGGCGCTGTCCGCGTCGCGGCCGCTGGCGAACAGCAAAAGTTGCGGACGTTGCGCGGGCCAGAGTGGCAAGTGCAGTCCGCGCAGCGCCGCATCCACCGCGGGAGCCGAGTAGCTGACGTGCAACAGAAAGCCTGGCGCCTCGGCAGCCTCGGGGTTTGGCGCCTCAGTCGGTGCCGGTGCCGGTGCCGGTGCCGATACATAGTCGTAACGCTCGACCAGTTGCGGCGCCGTCGCCACCAACTGGGCGACGCCGGGGTCAGCCAGCACCGCACGCTGTCCGGTCAGCTTCACGGCGACCTGATGCAAACCCGCGCGAAAACCTCGCTCCCGCTCCGTGTCGGTCTGATCCGCCACCGGCACCGTGGCAGTAAACAGATCCGCCGTCGCTGTGGCAGTTGCCGCGCGCGGCGCTAGGGCGAGCAGAAGCGCGGCAGAGAACGCGGCCAAGAGTGCGTAAATCCGGCTGATTTTCATGGCCACATTCTATCAGCACCCGAATGTCTGGCTGTCGGGCACTGCACCCAAAACCGGCACTCCCTGACTTTGCCGGCACGGCCGGCTAACAGCTGGTTGAAAAACTGCTGCGGCAGCCATCTGCTTCGTTGCGCGGTGCTCGGCCCCTTTCCTGTCTAGCTGATATGTCTCGGTCGCTGCGCGCCGTGCGCCTCGCGACGTTTTTCAGCAAGCTGCTAAACTGCCGCATTTACGGGGATGTGCATCCATGAGTGACAAATCCGTGCCGCTGAGCTATCGCGATGCCGGTGTCGATATCGACGCCGGCAATCGCCTGGTCGACCGGATCAAGACCGTGGCACAGGCCACGCGCCGGCCCGAAGTGCTGGCCGGGCTCGGTGGCTTCAGCGCCCTGTGCCGGCTGCCGGCCGGTTATCGCGAGCCGCTGCTGGTTTCGGCCACCGACGGTGTCGGCACCAAGCTGCGCCTGGCCATGGAGCTCGACCAGCACGACACCATCGGCATCGATCTCGTCGCCATGTGCGTCAACGATCTGGTGGTATGCGGTGCCGAACCCCTGTTTTTTCTGGATTACTACGCCACCGGAAAGCTCGATGTCGATACCGCCGCGCGGGTGATCGCCGGCATCGGCGCCGGCTGCCAGCTCGCCGGCTGTGCGCTGGTGGGTGGCGAAACCGCCGAAATGCCCGGCATGTACCAGGGCGCGGACTACGACCTCGCCGGCTTCTGCGTGGGCGTGGTCGAAGCCGCCGATGTGATCGACGGCAGTTCCGTGGCCACCGGCGATACCCTGATCGGCCTGCCCTCCAGCGGCCCGCACTCGAACGGTTATTCGCTGATCCGCAAGGTTCTGGAGCGCACCGGGGCGAATCCCGCGAGCACGCTCATCGACGGCGAGGGTCCCGGCGCGGAAAGTCTGGCCAAGGCGCTGCTCGCACCCACGCGCATTTACGTCAAATCGATACGCGAACTGGTGCGACTGCAACCGGTGCACGCGCTCGCCCACATCACCGGCGGCGGTCTGATCGAGAACATCCCACGGGTACTGCCCGCGGGCACGCAGGCACTGATCGATACCGACGCCTGGGTACCGCCACCGGTATTCGAGTGGTTGCAGCGGCGCGGAAACATCCCGTGGCGGGAAATGTTCCGCACTTTCAATTGTGGCATCGGCATGGTGATCGTTGTCCCCGCGGATATCGCCGTCATCGCGCTCGACATCCTCGCCGGCTGCGGTGAACAGCCTTTCGTGCTGGGCACCATCGTGCCGGCGCAAGGCGACGCCGCCGTCCACTTCACCGGCAGCCGCACGCCGGATCATTGAACGTTTTCTTGCCGGAGGCGTCGAAGCCGCCATGATCAACGCCCGCCTCACTGCATTCGATTACCGACCCTGGCTCGCGACCGCGCTGCTTTTGCTGGCGCTGAACGTTCAGGGCGAGACCGCGTTCGAACCCTATACGGCGACCTACAAAGCCAGCTTCAACGGCATTCCGGTCGTCATCACGCAGACTCTGACAACCACCCCGGCGGGTTATCGCGTCGCGACCGCCGCTGCCAATGCACTTGGCGAGATTCATGAGCAGGAAGACTTTCACGTCGCCGACGGTGCCATTCTGATCGATGCATACCGTCACCAACGCAGTTTCCTGGGCAGCAAACGGGACGAGCAATTAGCTATCGACCGCGGCCAGGGCATCGCCCGCTACCAGCGCGACGGCGAGCCACGCGAGATCCCGCTGCAAGCCGGCTATCTCGGACCGGTCAGCTATAAGGTCCAGTTGCGCCGTGACCTGATCGCCGGCAAAACCAGTTTCGAGTACCAGGTCATGGATCGCGGCAAGATCAAGCACTATGCCTTCCAGAGTGAGGGAACCGACACCATCCCCACCGCCACCGGCAACCTGGATGCAGTGCGCGTACGCCGAGTGCGGGACGACAACGAGCGGCAGACGCTGTTCTGGATGGCGCCCGCACTGGGCTACCAGCTGGTGAAACTGCGCCAGGAAGAAGGGGGGGATAGCTACGAATTGCTGCTCACCGAGTTGGCCGTCCCGCCGATAGCCGCCGCCAACACCGCACCGGCGATCCAATGAGCGAGCGCTTCGAGCCTACCCGTACGCCACCCGGTCTGACCCGGGTATTGCCGATGCTGACCGTTGCGCTGGGTCTGGGCGTCGGCGCGTATTTCCTGTTTTTCGGCACATCTACCCCGCCCCTGACGTCACCGGCTCCACCCGAAGAAACGCCACAGCCCGCACCCGCTGTGCCGCCAACGCCCGATGCCACGTCCGGGATGCCCGACGCCCAGGCAACGGCGCAATCGGTGCCGACCCAGATTCCGGAAGCGCCGGCACTCCAGACCGCCTTGCCCGGGCTGGAGGACAGCGACACCGAAGTGAGGGAGCGTCTGCGCGCGCTGCTCGGCGATGGTCCTCTGGCAGCCTGGCTCAAGCAGGAGAATCTGCTGCAACGCATCGCCATGCTGATCGCCGCTGTTGCCCAGGGCGAATTCACGCCGGAAACGCTGTCACTGACACCCCCGGCCGGAGGTTTTCAGGTAGACGTGCGCGATGGCCACACTTATGTGAGTCCACGCAACTACGTCCGCTACAACCCCGTGGTCGGCCTGCTGGATGGCGTGGATGTGACTGCATTGACCGAGTTTTTCCAGCGCTACCGTCCCTTGCTGGAAGCCGCGTATGGCGAACTCGGGCAGCCGCCGGAGCAATTGGACACCGCACTACTTGGCGCCATCGATCACCTGCTGGGGACTCCGGAACTCGCCGAACCGCCGGCGCTGGCGCAGGAATCCGTGGCCTATACCTATGCGGAGCCCGAACTGGAACGACTGTCGGCAGCGCGTAAACAGTTGCTGCGCGCGGGGCCTGCGCACATTCGCACCCTGAAGGCCAAACTCAGTGCCTTGCGCGCGGCGCTGCTGGCGACCCCGCCCGGCGCCGCGGCAGATCCGGCAACGGGACCGCACCCGCCCACGCCCACGCCGAACTGAGACCAGCCCGACGCGCCCTGGACGCTCAGGCCCTGGGCAGAGTCACGCCGCGCTGACCCTGATATTTTCCGCCGCGATCCCGGTAGGAAACCTCGCACACTTCGTCGGATTCGAAAAACAACATCTGCGCCACACCCTCGTTGGCGTAGACCTTGGCCGGCAGACTGGTGGTGTTGGAAAACTCCAGGGTGACATGCCCTTCCCACTCGGGTTCGAGGGGCGTGACATTGACGATGATGCCGCAGCGCGCGTAGGTGGACTTGCCGAGGCAGATGGTGAGGACACTGCGGGGAATGCGGAAATACTCCACGGTGCGCGCGAGCACGAAGGAGTTGGGCGGAATCACGCAGTGGTCGCCCTTCACGTCCACGAAACTGCTGGGATCGAAATTCTTGGGATCCACGGTGGCCGAATGTACATTGGTGAAAATCTTGAATTCGTCCGCGCAGCGCACGTCGTAGCCGTAACTGGACAGCCCGTAGGAAATCACCCGGGCACCGCCGCCATCGGGATCCCGCACCTGGCGGTCCACAAAGGGTTCGATCATGCCCTGTCCCGCCATGCGGCGGATCCATGTATCCGATTTGATGCTCAAGATCCTGCTCTCCGCACGGCGGTGTCGCGACTGATTTGCAGCACTTATTCGATGACGATCTCGGGCATCGCGGTATCCAGGCCGGCGAGCGCCTTCAGCACCCCGCGCGCGATTTCGCGATAGCACCCGGCCAGATCCCCTTCCGGGTCGGCGGCCACAACCGGGCGGCCGGCATCGCCTTCGCGGATGCGCCGGTCGAGGGGCAGCGAACCCAGCAGCAGGGTGCCGTATTCCGCCGCCACCCGGGCGCCACCGCCGGTATCGAAAATAGGTTCGGCGTGACCGCACTGGGTGCAGACATGGAGGCTCATGTTCTCCACCACGCCCAGCACCGGGATCTGTACCTTGTTGAACATCTCGATACCCTTGCGCGCATCCAGCAGCGCGATGTCCTGGGGCGTGGTGACGATCACCGCGCCGGACACCCGGGCCTTTTGCGCGAGCGTGAGCTGGATGTCGCCGGTGCCCGGCGGCATGTCAACCACCAGCACGTCGAGCTCGCCCCAGTTGGTCTGGGTGAGCATCTGGATCAGCGCGCCGCCCGCCATGGGACCGCGCCACACCATGGGCGTGCTGGCACTGGCCAGATAGGCCATCGACATGGTCTTGAGGTTGTGCGCCGCGACCGGCACGAAGGTATTGCCGTTCAGCACTTTCGGCTGCGTGCCCTCCGGCACGCCGAGCAGCATGCCGACACTGGGCCCATAAATATCGGCATCGAGCAGTCCGACGCTGCGGCCCTCGGCGACCAGCGCGAGCGCCAGGTTGATCGCCGTGGTGGATTTGCCCACCCCGCCCTTGCCGGAGGCTACCGCGACAATGTGCCGGACGCCCTGCAAACCTGCCGCCGCCGTTTCTGCCATCGAGAACTCCAGTGCCTTAGATGTGAATGAAATTCGTGCCCATGTTGAACGGCGTGCCCATGAAAAAAAGCGGCAAAGCCGCTATAGTTCCCGCCCTTTTTCCGCACCCGGCTTCGGCCCGTTTCCATGGCCTCTTCGACCACTCTCGCCGCCACCGCCACCGCCACCGCCACCGCCACCGCCGCCACTGCGCGCGAGCCGCGCCGCATCCTGGTAACCAGTGCCTTGCCCTACGCCAACGGCGCCATTCATCTGGGCCATCTGGTGGAATACATTCAGACCGATATCTGGGTGCGGTTTCAGAAATTGCGCGGGCACGAATGTTACTACGTCTGCGCGGACGATGCCCATGGCACCGCCATCATGCTGAAGGCCGAGGAACTGGGGCTGACCGCGGAGGCGCTGATCGACAAGGTGAACGCCGAGCATCGCGCCGATTTCGCGAGCTTTCTCATCGAATTCGACAATTACCACTCCACCCATGCGCCGGAAAACCGCGAGTTGTCGGAAACCATCTACCGCCGCCTGCGCGCCAACGGCCATATCGCGACCCGCAGCGTCACCCAGCCCTACGATCCCGAGAAAGGCCTCTTCCTGGCCGATCGCTACATCAAGGGCAAGTGTCCGCGCTGCAAGGCGCCGGATCAGTACGGCGACAACTGCGAAGCCTGCGGCGCCACCTACAGCCCCACGGAACTCATCGACGCGCGCTCGGTGATTTCCGGCGCCACTCCGGTGTTGCGGGAGTCCACCCACTATTTCTTCACCCTGCCCGCCTTCACCGACTTCCTCAAGGCCTGGACCCGCGCCGGCCATGTCGCGGAAGAAATCGCCAACAAGCTCAGCGAATGGCTCGATGGCGGCCTGCAGGAATGGGATATCAGCCGCGATGCGCCCTATTTCGGCTTTGAAATTCCCGATGCGCCCGGCAAGTATTTCTACGTCTGGCTGGATGCGCCCATCGGCTACATGGCCAGCTTCAAAAATCTCTGCGCACGCAACGCGCTGGATTTCGACGCTTTCTGGCAGCGCGACTCGACCGCCGAGCTGTATCACTTCATCGGCAAGGACATCGTCAATTTTCATGCGCTGTTCTGGCCGGCGATGCTGGAAAGCGCCGGCTTTCGCACGCCGGACAAGATTTGCGTGCACGGTTTTCTCACCGTGAATGGCAAGAAGATGTCGAAATCCCGCGGCACCTTCATCAATGCCCGCGCCTATCTCGATCAACTGAATCCGGAATATTTGCGTTACTACTTCGCGGCGAAGCTGTCCGCCGGCATCGATGATCTCGACCTGAACCTCGACGACTTCGCGCAACGGGTCAACAGCGATCTGGTGGGAAAACTGGTCAACATTGCCAGTCGCTGTGCCCGCTTCATCGGCGACGGCGGTGTGCTGGCAACGGAACTCGCCGAACCCGAACTCTGGGAGCGCGCCCTGGGGATCGCCGACAGCGTCGCCACCCATTACGAGAGCCGCGAATTCGGCAAGGCGATGCGGGAGATCATGGCCATCGCCGACGCTGCGAATGAATACATCGCCACCCGCGAACCCTGGAAGCTCGCCAAACAGCCCGGCCGCGAAGCCGAGGTGCTGGGCATCTGCTCGCTCGGCATCAACCTGTTCCGCATCCTGATGCTGTATCTCAAACCGGTACTGCCACGCATGGCGCAACAGGCGGAGCAGTTCCTCAACGATGAACTGCGTTGGGATGGCGCCATCGCGCCCCTGCTCGGTCATCGCATCGCCGCCTTCACGCCCCTGATGCAGCGCGTCGAGAAGAAGCAGATCGAGGCCATGCTCGCCGCGAGTGTCGCGGACCAGCCCGCCGCTGCGCCGCCGCCCGCCGCCGCACACACGGCCGCACACACGGCCGCACCCCCGGCCATGGAACCGCTGGCTGCGCAAATCGACTTCGATGCGTTCGGCAAGGTGGATCTGCGGATCGCCCGCATCGTCGCGGCGCGCACCGTCGAAGGTTCCGACAAACTGTTGCAGCTCACGCTGGATCTCGGCGGCACGACCCGCACTGTTTTTTCCGGCATTCGCGCCAGCTACCGCCCCGAGGATCTCGAAGGCCGCCTTACCGTGATGGTAGCCAATCTGGCGCCGCGCAAGATGCGCTTCGGGGTGTCCGAAGGCATGGTGCTCGCCGCTGGCGACGACGACGGCATCTATCTGCTCGCACCCGACAGCGGCGCCCAGCCGGGCCAGCGCGTGACCTGACCCGCCCCAGCGTAATGGCCGCGATGGACGGCGCGACCCTGGGGACGGCATCCTGATATAACAGGCACTCCGGCGCGCGTCCGGCTTCGACAGGTAACCCCATGCAGGAAATCACTCTGCTTCTACTGAGCACCGTGCTGGTCAACAACGTGCTGCTGGTGCAGACGCTGGGCGTGTCTTCGCTGCTGGGCTTGTCTACGGAAGGAAAGTCGGCGCCGCTCGACAGGGTTCTCGGCCTGGCAGCGGCAACCGGCGTCCTGCTGCTGGCCAGCGCAGCCATGAATCATCTGCTGTATCACTGGGTTCTGGTGCCACTGGATCTCGGCGATCTGGCACTGCCGGTGTTTGTGCTGGTGATCGTGCTCGCCACCCAACTGATCCTGATCGGCAGTCGCCGCCTCGACCTCCGCTACCACCGCAATCTCAAGACCCTGCAACCACTGTTGATGGCGAACGCGGCCATCCTCGGCGTGACCCTGCTCAATGTCGCCGACACCACTTCGCTCGCGCTGGCGATGCTGCGGGCGCTGGGCACCGGAATCGGATTTTCCGTGGTGCTGGCGCTGTTTGCCGGACTGCGCGAACAGCTCACCACCACCGCCGTGCCAGCGCCCTTCCGTGGTCCCGCCATCTCCCTGATCAGCGCGGGCCTGATGGCGCTCGCCTTCATGGGTTTCGTTGGGATGGGTTTCGTCGGGATGGGATGAGATGACCCTCGTCGAGTTGCTGTTCCAGACGCCACTGGCCGCGGCTTCCGCCACGCTGGCGGCGCTCGCGGGCCTGGTCGCCCTGGTGTCCGGACGCGACAGCAGCCCGGGCACCGACACTGACGTTGACACTCACGCCAACAAACATGCCGAACTCGAACTCGCGGCGCGCATCGACGATCTGCTGCCCCAGACCCAGTGCGGCCAGTGCGGGCATTTGGGCTGTCGGCCCTACGCGCGCGCCATTGCCGCGGGCGAAGCGTTCAACAAATGTCCGCCGGGGGGTATCGCCACCATCACGGCAATCGCCGACCTGCTCGGTAGCGCGCCGCTGCCACTGGATCCGGAACACGGCCGCGAAGGACCAAAGCTGGTCGCTTATATCCGCGAGGCCGAGTGCATCGGCTGCGCCAAATGCCTGCCCGCCTGTCCGGTGGATGCCATTCTTGGCGCGACGCGCCAGATGCACACCGTGCTTGCGGCCGAGTGCACCGGCTGCGACCTGTGCGTCCAACCCTGCCCGGTGGACTGCATCGAGATGATTCCCGCACCCGCCAACCGCTCCGAACTCGCCGCGCGCCATCCACTTGCCCCGGTGGCGGCATGAGTCGGAGCGGGAAATTTCCGGGCGGCATCCTGTTACCGGCCCACAAGCACGCGTCCAGTGCAATACCGATTCGCACACCGCCACTGCCGGCGGAGCTGATCCTGGCGCTGGGCGTGGCCGCGCCGCTGGTTGCCCCCGGCGATTCAGTGCGCAAGGGCCAGGTGATTGCCGCGCCGGACCGCGCCGGATTGCCGCTGCATGCGCCCACTTCCGGCCGTATCGCAGCGATCGAGCTCCGGCCCGTGGCCCAGACGCTGGAGGCGCTCGAACGCTGCCTGGTGCTCGTACCCGATGGCGATGAGCGCTGGATCGAACGTCCAGTAACCAGGGATCCGCGCCAGCGGACGGTGTCGGAATTGCTGGCCGCCGTGCGCGCCGCCGGGATCGTCGGTCTTGGCGGCGGTGGTTTTCCCACCCACATCAAGCTCGCCCCGACACAGTCCATCGACACGCTGGTGGTCAACGGCATGGAGTGCGAACCCTATATCACCGCCGATGACCGCCTGATGCAGGAGGATGCCGCCGCCATCGTCTCCGGCCTCCGCCTGGCCGCACGCATCCTGGGCGATCCGGCCCGGATCCTGATCGGCATCGAGGACGATAAACCGGAAGCCGTGGCGCACATGAACGCAGCCTTGAGCGCGGGCGGCGACGGCGACGGAATCGAGATCATGGTCCTGCCCAGCCGTTATCCGGCCGGCGGCGAACGGCAACTGATTCAGTTGCTGACCGGCCGGCAGGTGCCGAGCGGCGGGCTGCCCGCGGACATCGGCGTGGTCTGTCTCAACGTCGGCACGCTCCATGCCCTGCACCGCGCGCTCGTGCTCGACGAGCCGCTGCTGTCGCGAATCGTCACCGTGACCGGAGGTGCCTGTGGGCAACCCGCGAACTATCGGGCACTGCTGGGCACCCCGCTCGCGCACCTGCTCGCCGCCAGCGACTATCGGCCGGAACAGTGCGCGCGCCTGCTGTTGGGCGGACCCATGATGGGAACCCCGCTCACGAACCTACAGGCTCCGATCACCAAGACGACCCACTGCGTACTGGCGGTCACGGCAGCGGAGCTGCCGCCGCCGCGGGATCCCCAGCCCTGTATCCGCTGCGGTCTGTGTGCCGATGTCTGTCCCGCCTCCCTGTTGCCGCAGCAGTTGCTGCGCCATGCCGTCGCCCGGGACCGCGGGCAGCTCGAACGCCATCATCTGTTCGACTGCATCGAGTGCGGCGCCTGCGCTTACGTGTGCCCAAGCGCGATCCCGCTGGTGGACCATTACCGCGTCGCCAAGGCCGAAGTGAATGCGCTGCGTGCGGAGCGCCTCGCTGCGGACCATGCCCGCCGCCGCTTCGAAGCCCATCAAACGCGGGTGACCCGCCAGCTCGGGGAGCGCAGCGCACGTCACGCCGAACTACTCGGGCCATCCGCGGTGGACGCCAACGTGCCAACGTCCGATCCGGTGATCGCAGCGCCGGCCGCCGTCGATCTGGTGGAGCACGCCCGGGCGCGCGCCGGCGCCGCCACCCCCCAGCGGGCGCAACTGGAGCGCGCCCTGAGCGCGGCCGAGAGCCGCATCGCGCAACTCGAAGCCGAGCTCGCGGCGCTGGACGCGACGGCGACCGAATCCCGGCGCAACGGCCTGCTGGCACGTCTCGCACAGGCGCGTCTCGATGGCGATCTGGCGCGCCGGCGGCTGCACGCGCTGCCGGTGGAATCGGCGTCCTCCCGCGAGGGGAATCCGCCATGACCCCTGGCGCGCCCCATGCCCACAGCGGCCTGACCACCGGCGCGGTGATGCAGCGCGTACTGGTCGCGATGCTGCCCGGCATCGCTGCCCTGCTGTGGTATTTCGGTCCGGGCACGCTGATCCAGATCGTCCTCGCCGGCAGTGCCGCGCTCGTCGCCGAAGCCCTGGTATTGCGACTGCGCGGACTGCCGCTGAGGCCGACGCTCGCCGATGGCAGTGCGCTGGTCACCGGCGTGCTGATCGGCATCGCCCTGCCGCCGCTCGCGCCCTGGTGGCTCGCAGTCTCCGGCAGCGCCATTGCCATCCTCATCGCCAAGCATCCCTACGGCGGGCTGGGTTACAACCTGTTCAATCCCGCGATGGTGGCCTATGCGGCACTGCTGGTGTCCTTCCCCGACGCCATGGCGCAATGGCCCGGGCCGCGTCCGCTACTGCCCGACGGAGTGCCGCCCGACTTCGGTGCTGCGCTGCGAGGCATTTTTGTCCTGCACGAGACCGCACCCGACGGCTTCACCATGGCGACCCCGCTGGAGCTGTTTCGCCACAATTCTGGCCTGATGGTGCAGCAGCTCCATGCCGCGCATCCACTGCTCGCCCGGGGCGATCTGGCCGGGGTGGGCTGGGAGACCGTCAATCTCGGCTTTCTCGCGGGTGGGGTTTATCTGCTGGCGCGCCGGGTCATCACCTGGCACGCGCCCGTCGCCATGCTGGCTGCACTGGTACTGATGGCGCTGCTGTGCAACGACGGCGGCAGTTCCGCCAGCCAGGGTCCGCCCAGCCTGCACCTGTTCAGCGGCGCCACCATGCTGGGCGCGTTTTTCATTGTCACCGACCCAATCACCAGCGCGGCGAGCAACCGTGGCCGTTTGCTGTGCGGGCTGCTGACCGGTGCGTTGGTGTTCGCGATTCGCGCCTGGGGCGGTTATCCCGATGGCCTTGCCTTCGCGGTCTTGCTGACGAATCTGGCCGTACCCCTCATCGACCGCATCACCGTCCCCCGTGCCTATGGTCAAGGCGCCAGGCACCACCGGGAGAAGGCTCCGGAATGACTGACCCAGCACGCGGCGGCGTCTCGACCCGGCGGAACACCGTCCTGCTGGTCGTCGTGGCACTGGCCGCGGCGGCGTTGCTGAGCGCCGTCCATGGGCTAACCCGCGCGCCCATCGCACAGGCGCGGGCACTGGCCGCCGAAGCCCTGCTGCTCACCGTGGTGCCGCAGTTCGCCAAAGCCAACGATGTGTCCCTGGACTTCCTCCCGGTGCCGGCCCGGTTCCGGATCGGCCTGGGCAGCGCGGATGACGCGCGCGTCTATCGCATCCAACGCGGCGGGGAAATTCTGGCCGTGATCGTGCCGGCGCTGACGCCATCGGGTTACGGTGGCCCCATCCGCCTGATCGCGGGGATTGATCGCGACGGAACCCTCACCGGGGTAAGGGTGCTGGAACACCACGAAACCCCCGGGCTCGGCGATCGCATAGCGACCGACAACAGCGACTGGATTCTCCGCTTCACCGGCAAATCCCTGACCGATCCCGCGCCCAACCGCTGGCAGGTGCGGCGGGATGGCGGCGCCTTCGATCAGATCACCGGCGCCACCATCAGCTCGCGGGCGGTGGTGCGACAGGTGCGGCGCGCACTCGATTATTTTCACGACGATCGCACGCGCCTGCTGGATGCCGGCGCCATCGGGGCACCGGAGTCCGCGCCGTGACCCCGGCAGATCGCGACAGCGGCGTCGGCGCAGGACTGTGGCGCGACAATCCCGCGCTGGTGCAATTGCTGGGACTCTCGCCACTGCTCGCCATGAGTCGCTCGGTGGCCACCGCGCTCGGGCTTGCGCTCGCCACGCTGGCGGTCATGGTCGCCGCCGGCGTCGCCGTCGCCCTGCTCCGCAACCGGACGCCCGAAGCGGTACGGATTCCCCTGATTCTGCTGCTGATCGCCACCTTCGCCGGCTGTATCGAGCTGCTGGTCCAGGCCTACCGTTATCCGTTGTATCAGGCGCTTGGTATCTTCGTGCCGCTGATCGCCGCCAACGGCGCACTGCTCGCGAACGCCGCCGCATGCAGCCACCATTCGCCGGCCGCGGCGGCGTGCGGCGGGCTGCTGAGGGGGCTGGGGTTCGCCTGGGTATTGATCCTGCTCGGCGCACTGCGCGAGCTGCTGGGACAGGGCACGCTGGGCGATCACCTGGATTTGCTGTTCGGTCCGGTCGCGGCGGCCTGGCAGCTCCAGGTGTTGCCGGAACACTACGCATTCCCGCTCTGGGTGCTGCCCCCCGGCGCCTTTCTGTTGACGGGCTTGCTGATCGCCCTGAAAAACGCCATCGATCTGCGCCGCGTCACTCCCGCGCCACCCGCACCGGCGCCGACGCCGGGCGCAAAACGGGTGCGGGTTACCGACCTGCCGCGCTAGGAGCCTGTCGGACTTGAGCGTCCGTAGCGAGGGAAAGTCCGATTTGAGGTAGATTTTGGGCAAATTTGCGGCGAATAGCGGGGACTATTCAACGAAAATTTGCCCGAAATATAACCAAATTCGGCTTTTCCGCAGTAGGGCAGTCTTAAGTCCGACAGGCTCCTAGGCGCGCGCGGCTTCGGGATTCGCGCAGTTGACCGGCATCTCGCCCCGTCGCAGGCGCTCGACGTTCTCCGCCACCTTGCGCGCGATACCGCGCAGACTGAGATCGGTGGCGCCGCCGATATGGGGGGTGGCGATGACGTTGTAGTCGAAAATGGGATCGGCGGGATCTATGGGCTCCTGCCAGAACACATCCAGGCCCGCGCCGGCGATACGTTGGTCCCGCAGCGCGGCGAGCAAGGCGTCGTAATCGATCACGCCGCCGCGCGCCACGTTGACGACATAGGTCGAGGCTTTCAACAGCGCGAATTCCGCCACACCCAGCAGTCCGCGCGTCGCGTCGTTCAAGGGCGGCGCGAGCACCACGAAATCGGCCTCGCGCAGCGCGTCGTGCAAGCCACTTTCCGGATAATGGCCGGCGACGGGAATCGCGTCCTCCTCCGCGCTGTGCTTGGGTCCGCTGCGCGACACGGCGAGCACCCGCATTTCGAAACCGGCGAGACGCCGCGCCACTTCACGGCCGATGCCGCCGTAACCCACGATCACCGCCGTGCGTCCCTTGAGCGACCAGCCGGTGGGCGTTGCCACGCGACCCTGACGGACGCTTTCCTGCGCGGCCGGGAGCTGGCGCGCGAGCGCAAGCATCAGCAGCACCGCGATTTCCGCCACCGACTCGGCGTTGCCGGTGCCGGCGGCCGGCACATTGGCGACCCGGATTCCCAGGCGCGTCGCCGCCGCTATATCGACCGTGTCCAGGCCGGCGCCGAACTGCTGCACCAGCCGGACCTTGCTCCCGGCCAGCAGCGCGGCGTCGATCGGCGTCAGGGTCGGGATGAGCACATCGGCGTCGCCCACCGCTTCCGCCAGCCGTGCGGGCGCGCATTCGAGCACCTCATCGTTCGGCAACTCGCGCTGGAGCAGTTCCCGGATGATGCGCAGTCCTTCCAGACAGAAATAGATTTTCACGTTGTTTCCTTTTTTCGACGCGGTTCAGGCGCAGTCCGGGTCCTGCTGGAACTCCACCGTGTTGCCGGCGGGGTCGCTGGTGAAGATAAAGCGGTCGAAGCGGTCGAACGGGATGTGATTGGCTTCGAGATGCCGTGCCGCGGCTTCGATGTCCGCCACGAAAAACGCGGTGTGCGGACCCATGGGATTGGCGTGCTGGCAGGTCATGCCGGGGATGGCGTTGGCGCCGGTCGCGGGGTCCGCCTGGATGACGTGGACCTGGCCGTTGGGAAACTGCATCCAGAATCCGGGAATCTTGTCGGCGAGCTTGGCCGGGATATCCCGCTCCACGGTAGCGACGCCCAGCACCTCGACGTAAAAGTGCTGCATGGCATCAAGCTCGGCGCGGGTGCCGATGGCGGTGTGATTGATGCGTGTGACCTTGAGCATGGCGGTTACCTCCCCTGAAGTTTTTCCCAGTGTAGCCCAACGCCGTACCGCGTCCGACCTAGGGAAACGCTGAACAATACGTGTCGACCGTCATGCCCGCGAAAGGGGGCATCCAGGTTTTTCCGCAGTCTCAATCAGTTGCGGACGTATGGATTCCCGCTTTCGCGGGAATGACGAATAAATCAGCGCTTCCCTAGCAGCTTGTTGAAAAACTGCTGCGGCAGCCATCTGCTTCGTTGCGCGGTGCTCGCTCCCTCGCCTATCTATTTGATATGTCTCGGTCGCTGCGCGCCGTGCGCCTCGCATCTGGCCGCCTCGCGACGCTTTTCAACAAGCTGCTAGGCTCAATCGTCGCTTACTTTCCCGCGCAATGCTTTCGCGGTGCCCCGTTTGGTTTTGCTGTCCATGCGCCGGGCCTGTGAACCTTGGGTCGGTTTGGTGGGACGGCGCTTCTTTGCCACCACCATGGCGGCACGAATGATATCGGCGAGACGTGCCAGCGCATCGGCGCGGTTTTTCGGCTGGCTGTTGAACGATTGCGCCTTGATGACGATCACGCCGTCGTCCGTGATGCGCGCGTCGCGCCACACCAGCAACCGCGCCTTGTAGGCTTCCGGCAGCGAGGAGGCGGCGATATCGAAGCGCAGGTGTACGGCGGTCGAGACCTTGTTGACGTTCTGACCGCCGGCACCCTGGGCGCGGATCGCGTGCAGTTCGATCTCGCTGTCGGGGATGGCAACCGTGTTCGATATCGTCAGCATCCGTTGTTCCTGATCGGCAGTCGACGAGAGTTGGCTAACAGAGACGAAGCGTTCAGACGGCGAGGCCGGCGGCATGACCCGACGCCCAGGCCCACTGAAAATTGAAGCCGCCGAGCTCTCCGGAGACGTCCACCACTTCGCCGATGAAATACAAGCCCGGCACGATCTTCGACGCCATGGTCGCCGATGACAACCCGTTCGTGTCGACGCCACCCAGCGTGACTTCCGCGGTGCGATAACCTTCGGTGCCCGCGGGTCGCAGCCGCCAGTGCGCCAACTGGCCGGCGACTGCGTCGAGCTCGGCCGGACCGTATTGCCTGAGCGGCCGGCTCGTCAGCTCGTGCGCGCACAGATCCTGCGCAAAACGCTTGGGCAGCGCACGCGCAAGCAGGGTATGCAGATGGGTATCCGGCCGCTCGGCACGGCACCCTTGCAGCCATTCGCGCGCGTCCATTCCCGGCAGCAGGTCGATGTCGAGCTCATCGCCCGGCTCCCAGCAGGACGATATCTGCAACATCGCCGGACCACTGATGCCGCGATGCGTGAACAGCATGGCGCCGATGAACTCGATGCCGCGGCAACGGACGCCGACCGGCAGCGATACGCCGCTGAGTCCCGCGCAGCGTTCGCGCGCGGTGCCGCCGAACGTGAACGGCACCAGGGCGGCGCGCGTGGGGCGCAGCTCGTGACCGAACTGCCGGGCGATTTCATAGCCAAAGCCGGTGGCGCCCAGGGTGGGAATCGAGAGGCCGCCGGTGGCGATCACCAGCGCGGTGGCGGTGACCGGACCCGTGGCGGTGTCGAGGGCAAAGCCGGCATCCGTCTTCGCGATGGCTCCGACGGGGCAATTCACCGCGATGCGTACCCCGGCGTGTTCGCACTCGGCGTGCAGCATCGCGACGATGTCACTGGCCGATTCGTCGCAGAACAGTTGCCCGAGTTCCTTTTCGTGGTAGCGAATACGATGTTTCTGGACCAAGGCGATGAAGTCCTGGGGTCCGTAGCGCGCCAGCGCCGATTTGCAGAAATGCGGATTGGCGGATCGAAAGTTGGCGGGTGTCGTGTACAGATTGGTGAAATTGCAACGACCGCCGCCGGACATCAGGATCTTCTTGCCGATGCGGTTGCTGTGTTCGATCACCAGCACGCGGCGACCCCGACCGCCGGCGGTGAGGGCACACATGAGTCCGGCTGCCCCGCCGCCGACGATCGCGACATCGAATTGACGCGTGTTCACCCTCCCTGCCGGCCGGAGTGCCGGGCGTGCTCGGCTACCAGATCGCGCGCAACGGCTTCTGCAATCTCGATACCGTCGATGGCCGCCGAGTAGATTCCGCCAGCGTAGCCCGCGCCCTCGCCCGCCGGGTACAGCCCTTGGGTGTTGATGCTTTCCAGGGTGTCGCGCTCGCGGCGGATCCGCAGCGGCGACGAGGTGCGGGTTTCCACCGCGGTGAACACGGCGTCCGCTGCGTCAAAGCCGGCAATCTGGCGCCCGAACGCCGGCATCGCCTCCCGGATCGCCTCGGCGGCGTAATCGGGCAGCAATCCGGCAAGGTTGGTGAGGTGGATGCCGGGTTGATAGGAAGGAATCACGTCGCCGAGCCCTGTCGACGCACGGTTGGCGAGAAAATCGCCGACCCGTTGCGCGGGGGCATCGTAGTTGCCGCCACCCAGCGTAAAGGCACGCGCCTCCAGGTCTTCCTGCAATGCGATACCCGCGAGCGGATCGTCGAAGGAAAAATCCACCGGGGTGATACCCACCACAATGGCGGCGTTGGCGTTGCGCTCGTTGCGCGAATACTGGCTCATGCCATTGGTGACCACGCGCCCCGGCTCGCTGCTGGCGGCGACCACGGTACCGCCGGGACACATGCAGAAGCTGTAGACCGTGCGGCCGTTGCTCGCGTGATGCACCAGTTTGTAATCGGCGGCGCCAAGCAGCGGATGACCAGCCTGGGCCCCAAAGCGGGCGCGGTCGATGATCGCTTGCGAATGCTCGACCCGCAGGCCGATGGAAAAGGGTTTCGGCTCCATATGAACACCGCGTCCGTGGAGCATGCGGAAGGTATCGCGGGCGCTGTGGCCGACCGCCAGCACCACATGCCGGGTGGCGATGCGGGCACCGTCGGCGAGCTGCACGCCGGCGACCTGGCGATTCTCCACCAACAGATCCGTCACCCGCTGGCCGAACCGGACGTCGCCCCCCAGGGCGATGATTTTTTCGCGCATCGCCTGTACTACCGCCACCAGGCGAAAGGTGCCGATGTGCGGCTTGCTGACGTAGCGTATTTCTTCCGGGGCGCCGGCGGCGACGAACTCGTCCAGCACCTTGCGACCGAGATGGCGCGGATCCTTGATCTGGCTGTAGAGCTTGCCGTCGGAAAAAGTACCGGCGCCACCTTCGCCGAACTGCACATTGGATTCCGGGTCCAGCCTGCGCTCGCGCCACAGGGCCCAGGTATCCCGGGTGCGCTCGCGCACGGCCTTGCCCCGCTCCAGCACGATGGGCCGAAACCCGGACTCGGCCAGGATCAGCGCCGCGAACAGGCCGCAGGGGCCGAAGCCGATCACCACCGGGCGCTCATCGAGCCCGGACGGCGCCACGGCAACAGGTCGGTAGGCGGTATCCGGCGCTGGGCCGATGTGCGGATCGAGGGCGAATTTTTCCAGCAGCCTGGCGTCGCGGGTGGTCTGGA
This sequence comes from Porticoccaceae bacterium, assembly GCA_050250395.1. GTDB lineage: Bacteria > Pseudomonadota > Gammaproteobacteria > Pseudomonadales > Porticoccaceae > JAGPUQ01. Next base: position 46,831 of record JBFWOQ010000012.1, on the reverse strand, counting down.
TATCGAGCGTGTACACCCACTGGATATGGCCGCGCTTGCGCGCATCCTGACCGCGTCGGAACAGTGTGAATGAGTGCAATTCGTCGGCGGTGATGCCAAGCCGGTTCAGGATCGCCGCGCGCAGATCGGCAGCGGTGTGATCCAGCGGCAATTTGAGTTCAGTCAGTCGCAGCATGGCCGGAGGGAAGGGCTGGTGATCCGTGGTTCAACGCCAGACAAGGGCCGGGAAGATCAAAGTTCGACCTGACTACCCAGCTCCACCACCCGGTTGGTGGGAATGCGGAAAAACGTCATGGCACCGGCGGCATTGCGCGCCATGCTGATGAACAGCTTCTCTCGCCACCGCGCCATGCCCGGCACCTTGGTGGAAATCAGGGTCTCGCGGCTGAAGAAGAACGAAGTCTCCATCAAACGGAACTCGATCCCGAACACGCTGCAGGCTTCCAGCGCCGCGGGCACATCGGGTTCGTCCTTGAAACCGTAGCGCAGCAGCAGCCGATAGAAATTCTCCGCCAGGGGTTCGATTGCAACGCGCTCTTCGACAGGAACATGGGGAACGTCTTCGTTGGTCACCGTCAACAAGACGACCCGCTCGTGCAGCACCTTGTTGTGAATCAGGTTATGGAGCAGCGCGTGGGGCACCCCTTCGAGGCTCGCCGTCATGAAAACCGCTGTGCCCGGAACTCTGGGCAGCGGATGGGCGGCGATGCCGGCAAGAAACGAATCGATATCGACCGCACCGCTGCCAAGACGTTGCAGCAGCAATTCGCGACCCCGCTTCCAGGTCGAGAGCAGCGTAAACATCGCGATGGCGACCACCACCGGCATCCAGCCGCCATGAAGTAGTTTCGCGGCACAGGCGCCAAAGAAGGCCAGATCCACCACCAGGAAACTCAGGGCGCAGACGATCGCCGGGAACCGGCCCCAGGACCATAGAGTCGCCGCTACCACCGCGGCCAGTATCGTATCGATCGCCATGGTACCGGTGACCGCGATGCCGTAGGCCGCCGCCAGATTGGACGATGACCGGAACAGCAGGACCAGCAGGACCACCCCTGCCAGCAAGCCCCAGTTGACCAGGGGGATATACACCTGCCCGATCTCCCGATCGGACGTATGAACCACTTCCAGACGGGGGCAGTAACCCAGTTGCATGGCCTGCCGTGTCACCGAAAACGTCCCTGAAATAACCGCCTGCGAGGCGATCACGGTCGCCGCCGTGGCCAGCAGCACCAGGGGATACAGCGCCCAGGAAGGCGCCAGCAGATAGAAAGGACTTTCGGCGGCGGCAGGATCGCGCAGCAGCAGCGCGCCCTGACCGAAATAATTCAGCAGCAATGCCGGCCATACATACCAGAGCCAGGCGAACCGAATGGGGCGCCGGCCGAAATGTCCCATGTCCGCGTAGAGGGCTTCGCCGCCGGTCACCGCCAGTACCACTGCCCCCAGCGCCAGGAAGCCATGCCACTGATTAGCGAGAAAGAACCGTGCCGCATAAAGCGGATTGACAGCCTTGAGTACCGATGGCTCGGCAAGGATGCTTATGGTTCCAAGGACTGCGAGCACCAGAAACCACAGGCACATGACGGGCCCAAACAGCCTGCCCATGCTGCCGGTTCCCCGTGCCTGAACCACGAACAACAGGATCAGTATGACCAAGGTCGCGGGCACCACGTAAAACTCCAGCGCCGGCGCGGCGACCTTCAGCCCCTCCACGGCGCTCAGCACCGAGATAGCCGGCGTGATTACCCCATCGCCGTAGAACAGGGCCGCCCCGAATAGCCCCAGCGACATCAGCACCCAACGCAGCCGTGGGTGGCGTTTCACCGCGCGCAGCGTCAGCGCGATCAGCGCCATGATGCCGCCTTCGCCGCGGTTGTCGGCGCGCATCATGAAAATGACGTATTTGAGGGTAATCACGGTGAACAGCGCCCAGAACACCAGCGACAGTATTCCGAGCAGATTGCCGGGTGAAAGAGGGAGCGAATGAGGCCCGCTAAACACTTCCCGCAAGGTGTACAGGGGACTGGTACCGATATCCCCGTACACCACGCCGATCGCCGCGAGGGCAAGCGGCAACATGCGCTTTTCGGTGGATGTGTCGGTGGGGGGATGCTCGTTTTCGGACGATGTCACGGAGTTCTCATCATTGGATCGAAGGGCCAGGTTCGCATATCCGTGCCGCGCGGCAACCAGGCGGCAGGCGGGGCGATTCTAACAGCTTGTTGAAAGACCGCTGCCAGGGGATTCCAGCGGGGCCGTAACCAATAGGAAACATGCCTCACCGGCACCCTCGCCGCTGGCAAGGCGCGAAAAACGGCACACGCCGCCATACAGGCTGACTGACGGTCCACCGAGATTTCACTATACGCTTTAGTATCAACATTGACTTATGGGTAGCATTGTGGAGTACTGACGCCCGCCGGGGGTTCCCTGGCCAAACCGAGACCAACACCCGATTCTCCACACTCTCAAGCAAGAGGCCTTCTGTCATGATCAAACCGGCGATCTCCGCGGATTCGCATATTGTCGAGCCGCCAAACTGTTATATCGACTTCATCGAACCCAAGTATCGCGACCAGGCTCCCCGGATCATGGATGCGCCCGGCGGCGGGCATATCTTTCACATTCCCGGTGTCGACGATGTCATCCCGGTTGCGCTCCTGGGTGCCGCCGGCGTTCCCGCCAACGAACTCGGCAAATTTCGTAACAGCAAATTCGAGGACATCCCCAAGGCAGCCTGGGACCCGAAATTTCGCACCGAAGCCCAGGATCGCGACGGCGTCTGCGCCGAGATCATCTACGCCTCGATCGGCATGGTGCTCTGCACCCACAAGGACTTCGCCTACAAGTCCGCCTGCATGCGCGCCTACAACCGCTGGCTCGAAACCTTCTGTGGCGGCGCCCCCAACCGGTTGTTCGGACTGGCTCAAACCGCGGCCGAAAGCGTGGACGAGACGATCAAGGACTTCCGCAAGGCCAAGGAAATGGGCATGGTAGGCATGATGATGCCGGGCCGTCCCCAGCACGCCGATTACGACCATCCCGATTACGATGCACTGTGGGAGTGCGCGACCGACCTCGACATGCCGGTCTGCTTCCACATCCTGACCTCCGATGACAACAGCGTGAAGGAAGCCCTGGCTCCCAAACGCGGCGCGTTGGCCAACGGCTTCATGAACATCATGCGCAGTGTTCAGGATGTGCTGGGCGTATTCCTGTTCGGTGGCAACTTCGACAGGCACCCCAATCTCAAGATGGTGATCGCCGAAGCCGACGCCGGCTGGATCCCGCACTACGCGTACCGTGCCGATCACGCCATCAAGCGCCTGGGCGCGATCGCCGAGTCCACGCTCAAGAAGATGCCGAGCGAGTACATCACCAAGAATGTCTCCTTCACCTTCCAGGACGATGCCACGGCCTATCTGAACCAGAGCATCGTCGATGCCGGCTGCCTCATCTGGGCCAACGACTATCCGCACACGGACGCGACCTGGCCCAACTCTCAGGCGATTCTGGCGGAGCAGATGGCGCACCTGAGCGAAGCGCAGAAAAACGCCGTGCGGCACGACAACGTGAAGAAACTGTTCAACCTGCCGATCCAGGTTCAGTAACCGACGCGGTCAGCGCCGCCGTCGTCCCCGGGGCGACGGCGGTTTTTTTATGCTCGCAAATACCCTGTTGCCGCAGCCTGGGGCTGGCATGACAATCCCGGCATCCACTAGCTGACCGGGAGCTCCCATGAATCGATTTCTCGCACTGCACGGCCCCGACGCCGGCGTCATCGCCCTGACCAAGGGATGGCGACTGGAGCGGGTGACGCAAGCAAGCGCGCTGTTCGGCGCCAACGGCATGCAGTTCGGTCCGGACGGCCGGCTCTATGTCGCCCAGGCCATGGGCAGCCAGGTCACCGCCATCGATACCGCTACCTCCGCGCTCGATCACATAGCACCCAACGGGCGCGCCATCACCGGCCCCGACGATGTCGCCTTCGATGCGCAAGGCAATATGTATGCGACGGAGGTGATGAGCGCCCGGGTCAGTCGGCGCAGGCCCGATGGCCGCATCGATATCGTTGCCGACGCGCTGCCCAGCGCCAACGGCGTCACGGTATTCGGAAATCGTCTGTTCATCGACGAACACCGTCCCGGCGGTCGCCTGTTCGAACTCTATCCCGATGGCAGTCGCCCGCCCCGACTGATTGCCGATGACCTCGATGGCCCCAATGCTCTCGCCGGCGGGCCGGACGGCAAGTTGTATTTCCCCCTGGTGCCGCGCGGCGAGATCTGGCGCGCCGACCCCGAGACCGGCGCGCGGGAGAAAGTCACCGACGGACTGTCGTTTCCCACCGCCTGCAAGTTCACCCCGGCGGGCGAACTGCTCTCGCCCCAGGCCGGCAACGGCGAAGTCGCACACATCGACATCGCCACCGGCCGTTGGCAAGTGATCGCCCGCGTGCGTCCCGGCATCGACAACCTGGCCATCGACCGTGCGGGCAAACTCTTCCTCTCCCACTATGTGGATGGCGGCGTCGCGGAAGTCGCCACCGATGGCAGCCACCGCGAACGGGTGCTGGTGGAGCCGGGCTGGGTCGGGCCCTGGGGCATCGCCTGCGATCCTTCCGGCGTCGCGCTGGTCGTCGATGGATTGAGTTTGGCCGCGCTGTCCGCGACCGGACAGGTAAGCCACATCGGCAGCCCTCTCGACAAATCGGCGCCGCGCTTTGTGCGCGCCGTGGCGGCGGGAAATCCCGGCGAAATCCTCATGACCACCGCCCGCGGCGACGTACTGCGCTACGACATCGCGTCCGGCAAGGCGCGCGCGCAGGCGGAGAAACTGGGCGAGCTCAAGGGACTCTGCGCGGGCGCCGATGGCGTGATCCATGTGGTGCGCGCCGGCGACGGCGCCGTGCTGCGGATCGGGGCGGACGGCGCGATCACGCCCCTGTTATCGGGGCTGAACCGCCCCACGGACGTACTCTACGCCAATGGCGAACTTCACGTATCGGAAAATGGCGCCGGACGGGTGATACGCATCCGCGACGGAGCCGCCACTACGCTGATCGGCGGCCTCCAGGATCCGCGCGGGCTGGCCTGCCTGGATGGCTGGCTCCATGTGCTCGACCGCGGTCAGCGTGCGCTCCACAAAATCAATCTCGGCGATCCCGGCAGCACCTCGGTCATCGCCGAGAACCTGCCGGTGGGCGCGATCTGCCCGCTCGACTTTGCCGGCGGCCTCTGCGTGGATCACCGGGGCGGCCTGCTGATCGCTGCCGATGGCGAGGGCAGCATCCTGCGGCTCTCTCCGGACTGACCATTCATGCGCCTCGCCGCCCCCGACGTCGCGCGGAGTCGCGCATGCCGCCCGTAATCGCTGCCATCGCATTGCTGCTGTGCAGCAACGTGTTCATGACCTTCGCCTGGTACGCCCACCTGCGCGAACTCAACCACAAGCCCTGGCTGGTCGCGGCACTGGCCAGCTGGGGCATCGCGCTGCTGGAATACCTGTTCCAGGTGCCCGCCAACCGCATTGGTTACACCGTGCTCAGCGTGGGCGAGCTGAAGATCATTCAGGAAATCATCACCCTCAGCGTGTTCGTGCCCTTTGCCGCGCTCTATCTAAAGGAGCCGCTGAAACTCGATTACCTGTGGGCGGGACTCTGTCTGGTTGGCGCGGTGTTTTTCATGTTTCGCAGTCGCATTGGTTGATCGCTTCACTGTTGCATAGCTATTTTTATCCGGTTCACCAATCTGGGGGCAGGTCGCAGTACTCAAACTCCGGGATTTTGCCAATAGGGTTTCCGCAGTTCGTTTTTCATGATCTTGCCGGTGCCGGAAACGGGCAACGGCTGGACGCGGATCTCGACCGAGCGCGGACACTGATAGGCGGCCAGCCGGGCGCGGCAATGGGCGATGACCTCCTCCCCCGTCAACGGGGCGCCTACACGGGGCACCACCACCGCATGCACTGCCTCTACCCAGTCCGGATGCGGAACACCGAATACGGCGCATTCACTCACTGCTTCCAGTTCGTGAATGCAATCCTCCACCACTACCGACGCCACATTGACGCCGCCGGTGATCACCATGTCCTTGATGCGGTCGACGATGTAGAAAAAGCCGTCGGTATCCCGGTAGCCGGCATCACCGGTATGCATCCAGCCATCGCGCACGGCTCGCGCGGTTGCCTCGGGATCGCGCCAATAGCCCTGCATCACCATGGGTCCGCGCACAGCTATTTCACCGACTTCGCCGGTCGGTAGTGGCTGATCCTGCTGGTCCAGGATGCACACGTCGGCGCCCCATACCGGACGTCCGCAGGAACGCAGACGTCCGGCGTCGGGGCCATCGAGAACGTGATAGCGCGTGTCCAGAAACGTCGCCGCCGGCGACAGCTCGGTCATGCCGTAGGCCTGACAAAAGCCGACGCCGGGAAGCTTCCGCAAGGCGTCCGCGAGCACCGTCTGCGGCATGGGCGAAGCGCCGTAGGCGATTGTGCGCAGACTGGAGAGGTCGTAATCGCCCAACGCCGGATCGTTCACCAGCCGGTTGATCATGGTGGGCACCAGCAGCAGGCTGGTGACGCGATGCCGCGCAATGGCTGCCAATAATTCCTGAACATCAAAGCGCGGAAGAATGACATTGGTAACGCCGGCAGTGACCATGGTGAATACCCGCGAGCCACCGGCGGCGTGGAACAACGGCGTGGCGTGCAGATAGACCGTCTCCTCGCTCAGGCCATAGTTGATGATGCCACTCATGGCATTCCAGAGCAGATTGCGGTGGCTCAGCATCACGCCCTTGGGGCGCCCGGTCGTGCCGCTGGTGTAAAAAATACCCGCCATGTCCTCGTAGCCGCGCAGTTGATCGTCGAGGGGGGACATTGAGGCGATCAGGTCTTCGTAGGCGCTATCGTCCCGACCCGGCGCGAAATAAAGCGTTTTTTCCACCGATTCCAGCTGCCCGGAAAAACTTTCGATCAACGTGCGGAAATCCTCGTCGGCAAGGAGAAACCGCGTATCTGAGTGATTCAGGATGTACACCAGATCAGCGGCGGTAAGCTTGTTGTTGAGGGGCACGATCACCCCGCCCGCCCAGGGCACGCCGTAGCTGAACTCGAAATATTCAGGGCCGTTGTGGGAAAGGATCGCAACGCGGTCGTTGGGGTTTAGCCCTATGGACACCAATCCGCCCGCCAGCCGCGCGACCCGAGCGCAGAATTCGCGCCAACTCCGCTGACGACCTCCGCCCGCCAGAACAAGTCGATCCGGGTCGCGCTCCGCGCAGCGTCGCAGGCCGTTGGTCAAATACATGGGCTACCTCTACTGCGCGACCGCAACGGTGCGCAATGGTAGCCGAAAGTCGCTTTGCCGCGAAAAGCCGCTTGTTCGAGACGTGTCGCGGCAAGGTCACATCGCCGGTCATGGTGGCGGCGATGTGATCGTTCAGGACATCAAGGCGCCCAGCGCGCAAAACGCTGGAACTTGTCTTGCAGAGAAATAAGCCACCAAGGCGTGCCCTCACCCGTGCCGAGCGTCTGGAGGCCCTGATGCCGCGCCAGCACATCCGCTAACAGCGGGCGCTGATCGGAGCGCAAGTCGACAAAAAAGATGTGTCGCCCCTCGTCAAGCATGCTTTGGAAACGGCGAAACCGGGTGTTGGGCAACTGAAAGCCCAGAAAGCCCGCTTCCCAGGTGCAAAATCCCAGCACGACTACCGCCAGGAAAACAAAGGGAATCCACCCAAACTGAGCTGCGAGACCGGAAGTAGACGCTATGACCAATACGGCCACGCCGCCCAGAATCCCGCACAAGGCCCCCACCAGGCCTTTACGAATCACATCGGTACGCATCAGACTGCTTACCTCATGCAGCCGGTGATGCGCCACTTCACTATCGAGATTGCTCAGTACATGAATCTGTGGTCTTACGACGCCCAGTTGTTCGAGCTCCATTTCCAGAACTTCAAGATCCCGAAGGCTATCGCTGGCAAAGAAATGTCGTTCCATTGTCGCTCTCCCGATTGCATTCGCAGCAGACGAAGACAACTTCTGTGGTAACCGGATCGCCGCACAACCACTGCCTTTCGATCAGCGGCTCCTAGGGCTTAGTCTATTCCGATGCGCGAGGTTATCCACCACCGGAGGGACTATCGGAGACCTCAAAAAGAGATCCGGTCGCGGAGATCTTTTCTTTGGCAGCGCTAGTGCCGAAAATGGGGATCACCATCCGGCCGGACAACCGGTTGCGATCTTTTCCGCGTGCGGCCGGTCTCAGTAGCGACGAAGCAAACACCTGGGGAATCCGGTGATGCGATACAGAAATGTGGACGGCATGCGAGCAGGTATTCTGGGGCCTCTGGTGCTCCTGCTGGCACTCCAGGGCTCGTGGACCTGGGCGGAAACCCAGGTGTACAAATCGACGGATGCCAAAGGGCGGGTAACCTACGGCGACAAGCCTAGCCCCGGGGCCGTTGTGGTCGAGGATATGGGCGTTACCGCTCCCGATCCCGCCATCTCGGAAGAAGATCAGCAAAAGCGCATCGACAAGATCGCGGAAACCACCAACCGCTTGCGTGACGACCGCTTGCTGCGAGAGAAAGCGCTGGCCGAAACTCGTCCGCTCCCGCTCCCTCCCGCAAGCCCCGCTCCGGATCAAGGCTCGGAAGCCATAGGTTACGCACCCCAGATCCTTGGGTATCCCGGTTACAACCGCTATGTTCACCCGGATTGGGGCGTGCCGTACGATATTCATATCCGCGGCAACCGCGACCATTACCACCATCGCTCCCCGGCATGGCACCATCGCGGTCACGGTCCCAATGCGCGTGACGACGATTTTCATCCGCCGTCGGCGCGAGGGGAGCCGAGAACCCCTTATCGCGCGCCGCGCCTGCTGCGGAATCCTCGCCCGTGACCGTGTCCCACAACGGAACACCCGACTCGTTCCACGCGCCGTGTGCGAATGCCGCCGCCTCTCTGTGCGCTCAAGCAGGATCCAGGTCGTTGCACAGGGATGCCACCACTTCGTGTGGGACCGCCACCGGATCGATCATGCAGTTCGGATGATCGATCCCCATCGTGATACCGGCGCCCGCGCGCAGGGCCGCGCTTGCCGCCGGCGGGATTTCGTAGCGCAGAAAATGCACCGCCGACGTTTTGCCATCCCGTTCGCGCTCGATGTCCTCGTCCGCGATCGCATAGATCCTTTCGTTGCCGGCAATCTGTAGCCAAACCCGGTCTTCGATCCCGGATAACCGCTCCAACGCGGCTTGCCGCTCCCTGGGGTCTTCGTATTCGATCATGAACGTTGCCTTGAAGTTGCCGCCATCCGGCACCAGGGGATTGTAGGCATCGAGTTCACCCTGAATGCCGGCGGGCTCAAAAATACGCTCTATCCGCAGCATTTCCTGGATCTGATACTGAACGGTGAGCCGGTCCTCGAAATAGACCCGCGCATGGGGTCCAAGCCCTACCTGCCGCGCGCGCTTGTGCTCCAACACCTGCTGGCGAAATTTCGGACGCTGTTCCGCGTACTGCTCCAGCGACCACAGGTCGCTTCGTTTCAGCTTCTGCATTCTTGCCTCTCAAATACCATAGGCCATGCGCAGCAGCGTCATGGGATGTTCCGGCTTCTCTTCGCGTTCCGCGAGATCAGATATGTGCGCCGCAGCCATCGGGCAGTCGCTGGAAAAATGGGCCGGTTTAAGCTCATTGATCTTGCGCGCTACCGGACGGCCGATCTTGACGGCGTTGGCGTGGGTCTCGCGCTTAACGGCATAGGTGCCATCGTGGCCGGAACAACGCGCTTGCGGATGAACCCTGGTACCCGGAATCAGTGCCAGGACATCCCTGGTCTTCATGCCGATGTTTTGCACGCGCAAATGACAGGCTACGTGATAACCGATATCGCCCAGGCCCTGCGTAAATTCGGTGTTGAACATGCCTTCCTTGTGACGCAAAAACAGGTATTCGAAAGGGTCAAAAAACGCATTCCGGACTTTCTGGACCTCAGGATCGTCCGGGTACATCAGGGGCAATTCCTGCTTGTACATCAAGACGCAGGACGGCACGGGCGCAATCAAGTCGAAACCTTCGTCGACGAGCTTGGCGAGTACCGGAATATTCGCCTCGCGTGCGCGTTCAACGCTATCGAGGTCGCCGAGCTCAAGCTTCGGCATGCCGCAGCAACGCTCGCGGGGCACTAGTTCGATATGGATGCCGTTATGCTGGAACACCGCATAAAAGTCCTGCCCCAAGTCCGGACTGTTGTAATTTCCGTAGCAGGTCGCGTACAGCGCAACCTTGCCCATGGTACGGCCCGCGCGCTGCGCCGGGATCGTCCTGGCAAGGGGTTTCACTTTTTTGCGCAGGGTATGGCGGTGATACTCAGGGACCGGCGCGTCCTTATGCACACCAAACGTCGTTTCCAAAACCTGTCGGAAGCCCGTATTGCGGTTCAGCGCATTCACCGTCACATCGATCAGGGGAATGGTTGCCAGCTTCCCGACCCGATCTGTACTCGTCAGGGTTCGATCCCGAAACGAAGCGCCATGCTCGCGAAAATTCACGGATTTGGCGCGGAGCATGAGGTGCGGAAAATCCACATTCCATTCGTGGGGCGGTACATAGGGGCACTTAGTCATGTAGCAGAGATCGCACAGGTAACACTGGTCCACCACCTTGCGATAATCGCTCTTCGCCACACCGTCGACTTCAAGCGTCTCGGACGAATCGACAAGGTCAAACAACGTCGGGAAGGCTTCGCACAGGCTTACACAACGGCGGCAGCCGTGACAGATGTCATAGACCCGCTCCAGCTCGGCGTCCAGGCAGTCGCGATCCCGGAATTCAGGTGACTGCCAGTCCAGGGGATGCCGCGTCGGAGCTTCGAGACTGCCTTCGCCAACGCCGGATTCGTTACTCATCGGTAGGTCCTAAACGAGTTTCTCTGAAGCCGCGCCGGCGCGGTCGGGGAGGGTTCCCACGCCGCGCCATCAGTGGCCCAAGAAGCGAGAAAGGCTCCGGCGGTACCGGAGCCCCCATCGATCAACTGCCCAGCGTGTCCAGAGCCTTCTGGAAACGGTTGGCATGACTGCGCTCCGCCTTGGCCAGGGTTTCCATCCAATCGGCCACCTCGCCGAAGCCTTCATCACGCGCGGTTTTGGCCATACCGGGATACATGTCGGTATATTCGTGGGTCTCACCGGCGATCGCGGCCTTCAGGTTATCTGAAGTGCCACCGATCGGCAGACCGGTCGCCGGGTCGCCGGTTTCTTCGAGGTACTCCAGATGCCCATGGGCGTGGCCGGTTTCACCTTCCGCGGTGGAACGAAATACGGCGGCCACATCGTTATAGCCTTCGACATCTGCCTTGGCCGCGAAATAGAGGTAACGACGATTGGCTTGAGATTCGCCCGCGAACGCGTCCTTCAGATTTTTTTCGGTTTTGGTGCCTTTTAGTGACATGGAAGTTCTCCTGATGCCAGTTGGGGGTGATTGATGGCGTACTTCTGCCATCGGACGTCGACAGTTCCCGACGGAACTTGCACCCACCTTAGTCGCTCTACTACAATCGGTAAAGTTAATTTTTTTGACATTATCAATCGATATATCCGATGGCTCAAAAGCCCACGCTCCGGCAGCTGAAGTACCTCTGCACCCTTGCCGACGAGCACCATTTCGGCAATGCCGCCAAGGCCTGTCATGTCACCCAGTCCACGCTCAGCGCTGGCATCCAGGAACTGGAAGCTGCGCTCGGCATCGCCCTCATTGAACGCGGTCATAAAAGCATACTGTTGACTCCGGTCGGAACCATGGTCGTCAGCCGCTCGCGCCAGATACTGATTGAAGTGGAAGCCCTCGTCGAGGAAGCCGCCGCCGCGCTTGAACCTTTCAATCGTCCCATCCGCCTGGGCGTCATACCGACGATTGCGCCTTTTCTGCTGCCCACCGCACTGGCGGCTCTGCGTCGCGATCGTCCCGAATTCCAGTTGCTGATCCGCGAAGACCTGTCCGAGAAGCTGGTCAACCTACTTCACCAGGGCGAACTCGATCTGTTGCTGATGGCGCTACCCTATCCCATGACCAATGTCACGACGCATCACCTGTTCGATGATCCGTTTGTGCTCGCATATCCCACGCGGCATCCTCTCGGCAAGGTTCACCAACTGCGGACACGGGATCTCAAGGGCCACGACATTTTGCTGTTGGAGCAGGGCCACTGTCTCCGCGACCAGGCGCTGGAAGCCTGCAAGCTGCAAAGCAGCCAGATTTCCCTGGCGTTCGAGGCCACCAGCTTGCACACGCTGGTACCCATGGTGGCGAACGGCATCGGGGTCACCCTGCTGCCACGCATGGCCATCGATAGCGGCATTATCTCGGGATTGCAGAATATTGATATCCGGGCTTTCGACGGCAGGGAAGTATCGCGCTCGATTGACCTGGTCTGGCGCAGGCAGAGCCCACGGAGCCAGGAGTACCGGATGCTCGTGGACTATTTGATGGCTGCCAAAAATCGCAGCTCCTAGTCGGCTGTGTAAAACGGTTCTCGCAACGTTTTTCGGAAGTCCCGCAAGTGCGTGATCGCCCGTCGTGGGATAAACGAGAGCCCCCGCGTGCTGGCGACGCGAAGGCGCTGAAGGCACGAATTCCACCCATTTGCGTACACGTGGTTTATGCCACGCTCGCCTGCCCTGGCGTTATCAGATCACAGCACTTCCCGTGCGTCGCATCCAGTGTCACTCACGACGACCTTCCGACAACCTGTGGAGACAAGTCGTCAAAGGGGTACGACTTTCTCCGCCTGCGGGCCTTTCTGGCCCTGCGTGACTTCGAAAGAGACTTTCTGGCCTTCTTTCAGTGTCTTGTAACCGTCCGATACGATCGCGCGAAAATGCACGAACACATCAGGACCATTTTCCTGTGCGATGAACCCATATCCCTTGTCAGCGTTGAACCACTTGACGATGCCAGTTGCCGTGGACATTTTTAAAGCTCCGATGCGAATCCGAATCAAATGCACGACATCATGCGTCAACGGGTCGCACGACCCTACCGTGGCCTCGGACAGGACTTCCCCGCCGACACCGCGGCGAGGGACAAAACACCGGCGCCGCAGATGACTTGCGGTTCGAGATTACAGGGTTTTGCATCCTCATACCACCGGGACCCCGCGCCATGTCTTCTGTGGCACCAGGGGCCTCGGCAACCCGGCGGTCTGGATGCCGATCCGAGCCCACGATCAAAAATACCATTCAGGGGTTTCGGGTAAATCCGGATGGCGCCTCCAGCCGCCATGGCTGGCCAAGGCAAGCATCTGACCAGGGCACCCCGTCGGGGCTGGTCGCTCGTTCCCTACGGTTTGGCACACGCACCTGTTGAGCACCAGTTATGGCGCCAAGGCGACCTCATCGCCATGCTGACCATGTACTGATCGATCACACCGAAAGAGGCGATCCTGGCACCGCTGTCCCGGCGAGTGTGCGCGGCTTACCGTTCAACGTTTCATGAAAAACGCGTTGAATTTGTTGCCGTCCAGATCCCGAAAATAGCCGCAGTGAAATGCTCCCTCGCCGCGCGGTCCCGGTGCCCCTTCATCGGTTCCCCCCAGCGCCAGAGCTTTGGCGTGGATGGCAGCAACCTGCTCGGGAGAATTGGCCGAAAGCGCCACCATGGAGCCGTTGCCGGCGGTTGCCGGCTTGCCGTCAAACGGCTTCATTATCATCAACATGGGCGCACCCTTGGGTCCGACCCAGCCTATGGATCGATCATTCGTCAGGGCCCGCTTGCCGCCGACTATTGCCAGCAGTTCATCGTAGAACTTACCAGCGCGATCGAGATTATTGGTTCCCAAAGTAATGTAATTGATCATTCGTCCGCTTCCTTTTATGGGTTGGTTGATTGGTTGCGCGTTGGGCGCTCATTTACACGGTAGTCAGAGAGCGGGTTTGCGGGGTGAGCAGGTAAACGTCGGAAAAACGCCCCTCGACAGAGCCCGCAAGCAGCCTGCATTTCCGATCACCTTGTAAGTAGCTGGCCAAGGGCGCCCTCGATCGGATCGAGGACAGCATAGAGTCACTCCCGAGCCTTTGGCAACCTACACCCAAGCGCACCCGAAAGACGGGCTTGCAATTTCACGGCAAACGGAAAAATATGGGGCCTGAAGTATTCACGCGGCTGGGCACGGCTCAAGAGGACCGCCGGGTGTCGAAAGTACGCATACCCAATATTGAACACCTGCTGCGCCCGCGCGGCGCTCCCGCGAAAATTTCACGGGAGGCTATCGCCTATCACGAGGCGGGCCATGTCCTCGTCTGCTATCACTATTCCCGCGACGTGCTGCAGGCGACGGTCGCAGAGCAGGACGTCACAAGAGAACCCAGCCACGTTCACTTTGAGCCCAATCACGCGCTGGCATCCCTGATGCAACGCCCGGGAAATCCGCGCCGGCTATGGCCCGAGGCGCTGGAACAGACACTCTCGACCGTCCGCATCCTGTTTGGCGGCCCGGCTGCGCAAGCTTTGTACCAGGGCGTTGCCTTTAACGAGATCGACGGGGGGCACGACTATCAACTGGCGGTCCGTTCGCTGTTGGCACTCGAGCGGTTACGGCTCGAATACGAGGAGCTTGCTGACGTCGATCTGAGCCACAAGGAAGCCAGCACGCTCGACGCTCTTGCGGCCGATGCCAACCGGGTTATCCAGAGTGCCGATAACCAGCTTTACCTGGACCGGATCGCGCTGCGATTGCTGGTTCACAACTCGCTCGACGGAGCGGAAATCAACGATCTGTTGGTGGGAATGAAGCGCCAAGACCGGATGCGGGATGTCCACCGCAAGCTCGTCGAGCGGCGCCGCCCCGTTCGGGACGAGCACTGAAAGCACTGCGGCCGCATCTTCTCGGAGCTTCGATCAGCGCGGGATCATTCCAGCGATAAACTCGATCACTCGATGTTCGAACCCCGGCCAATGCGCATGTCCGCCCGGAGCACGGCATAGCAGTGTCGGCATGCTACAGCCTGAAAAGGCCTCGCAGTCCGGAAACCCGGACGCTTCAAGCTTGGTCGAGCAACCGTTACAGCGGGCCCACCAGCTCGCGACACCGACGCCGTAATCCGGGAAATGATGGTCGCCCCGGTTGTGCATCAACATCACCGACGTGGGTGCAGGGCAATCAAATGTGACCATATCCTGCTCCTGCATCCCCATGGCGCTCGGCGCGATCACCGCCGGGCGCAGGCTCAGCTCGGGCAGCACCGCGAGCGCATTGCTGACCGTGCCACCGTCGGAATGACCGGTGTAGGCGATGCGCGCGGGATCAATGCACCATCGGGCCATTGCCGCGGCGGGGATCTCGGCGAGCGCGCGCAAGGCCTTCTCGCCCAGCGGCACGCTGCGGCTGTATAGCACGATGAAACCATGCTCCGTGGCGACCCCGGTGAGCCCGGTAAAGCGCTCCGAAAGTTGTTCGTTCAAACCCGACGGCGCCCACACAACAAGCAGGGGATGCGCGAAATCGGCGCGATAGTTGCGCGGCGTCGTGACCGAAAAATGTAGTCCGGCAGCCGTGAGTGCGTGCTCGTGATCCGCGACCGCACCCAAGCCACCCGGGCACGCCGGGCGGTAGTCGGCGGGATAGCGATAGTCGCTGGCGCGCAGATAGTCTCCGCGGTACGTGAACCCGAAGTAGATCCAGCCAACGCCTGCCACCACGAGGGCGATCAACAACAGATAACAAAGGGTGAGAGCCGACCAGCCCGCGCTGCGAACCACGGACCTGGACGCGAAATGCCCCAAGTTGGAATTCAGATGGCCAGCCATAGCACCGCGCCATAACGCACAAATTTGCCCGTGAAGAGCATCAGCACCGTAGTCAGCACCCCCAGCTTCAGCCATCCCGCCGCAAGACAAAGCCCATCGCCGACGAGCGGCAGCCAGGAGAACAACAGCGCCGGATAACCCCAGCGTCGCACACGCGCAAGCGCCTGGGGCTCAGCGACACCCCGGTTCGCGGGCACGCGCCCCGCCACCGCCAGACGACCGAGACCGTAGGTCGACAATCCTCCCAGGGTATTTGCCAGCGAGGCAGTCCACAGCAGGGTCGCAGCCGCCCACTCCTGCTGCCGGGCCAGGAGTACGAGCAGAATCTCGGAACCTCCCGGGAGCAGCGTCGCCGACAGGAACGCACTGAGCGCCAAGCCGCCGAGCCCCCATTCCGGTGCGATCTCCGGCACCATCATGATGTCGCAAGTTCACTGAAGGCACAGGCAGCCGCGGCGGCCAGCGTATCCACCGCGCGGGGCATTTCGCGCGCCATCACCGCACGGATATCGGCCATGGTCAACGCGGCCGCCGAAATGCCGGCCGCCGCGTTGACCACCAGCGCCAGACTTGCGTAGGCAAGCTTCTTTTCGCGCGCTAACACCGCTTCCGGCATCCCGGTCATGCCCACCAGATCGCAACCATCCTGCCGCAAGCGACGAATCTCGGCGGCGGATTCCAGCCTTGGCCCCTGGGTCGCCGCGTACACGCCATGCGGCACCACGGATACTCCGGCTGCGCGCGCGCCGCGCAGCAAATACTCCCGGGCGCCATCGTCATAGGGTCGGGTGAAATCCACATGCAGCAGGTCGCCGGTATCGTCCTCCCAGAAACTGTGCTCGCGACCCCAGGTGTAGTCGATGATCTGATCGGGAATCACCAGCGTGCCGGCGGGAAAATCGGCGCCGATACCGCCCGTCGCATTGAACGCAAACACATACCGGGCGCCCAGTTCGGCCAGGGTGGCGATATTGGCGCGATAGTTCACTTTGTGGGGCGGGATGGCTCGCTCCCCACCATGCCGGGGCAGGAACAACAGTTCCGTTTCATCCAGTGTTCCATACTGCACGCTTGCCGAGGGAGAGCCCCAAGTCGTGGTCACCTCAATGCGCTCCAACAGCCGGAAATCGGGCAATGTCTGCAGACCGCTGCCGCCGATGATCGCGATCGGTGAACTCACGCCACCGCCCTCAGCACAGCGCCAGCGCAGCCTGAATGGCGGCGCGACGCGCATCGGCTTCGAGGGAGGCCCAATCGGGGCGGCGTCGCGCCCGCATCCTGGCCAGCCGCGGCGACACCGCGACATCCCTGGATTCCAGCGCCGTCAGCACCTCCAGCGCACCGGCACGGTCGTTACACACCAGCAACATGTCACAACCGGCAGCCAGGGCCGCGCGCGCCTTTTCGGGGTAGCCGCCCATCAGGTCGGCGCCCTTCATGGCCAGATCGTCGCTGAACACCACGCCACCGAATCCCAGTTCGCCGCGCAAGATATCCTGTAACCAGAAGGGCGAGAATCCTGCGGGGCGATGATCGACTTCGCTGTAAACGATGTGGGCCGGCATTACCGCATCGAGCTCTTCGGCAAGTTCGGCAAAGGGTCGCAGATCGTGCGACCGCAACACCGCCAGCGGCCGTCGATCGCGGGGAGTTTCCAGGTGGCTGTCGCCCCGCACCCCGCCGTGACCCGGAAAATGCTTGCCCGTCACCGCCATGCCCGCCTCGTGCATGCCGGAGACGAGCGCCCGCAATGCGATGATCGCGATTTCGGGTGTCGCGTGAAACGCCCGCTCGGCAATCACCGCGCAATGATCCCGGTCGAGGTCGAGCACCGGCGCAAAGCTGAAATCGAGTCCGGACGCCAGGACTTCGCTGGCCAGCAGCCAGCCGGTCTCGCGACACAACCACGCGCCCTGTCCCTGATCGCGCGCCACGGCGTCACCCAGACGCTGCATCGCGGGAAGCGCGCTATAGCCGTCCCGCAGACGCTGTACCCTGCCACCCTCCTGATCCACGGCCAGCAGCAACTCGGGGCGCAGCGTACGCACCTCGGCGACGAGATCGATGAACTGCGCGCGTGAAACAATGTTGCGCGCAAAAAAAATCACCCCCCCCACGCCGGGCTGCCAAAGCAGCTCCCGTTCCTCCGACGTCAGCGCCAAGCCGTGGAGATCAAGCATCACGGGACCGGGCACCGCGATCACGAGCAGCTATCCGATTGCCGAGCCGGTAGCCACAGCGCCCTCCGGCGCGGGCAAGGACGCATCTCGCGTCGCGGACAATAGAACTCGCCGCCCAAGTCGTCAGCTGCAAGAATTGGGCGTACCAGGAACAGGAAGATGCCTCTCACGGTGTGTCGCTCTTTACCTCGCCCGTCATGTGGTTATGATAACCCTTGATACCGGCGCCTGCGCCGTGGGCGGCCGCCCCGACACGAAGGTGCGGCCGACCCTGTATGACCAAGCCAGCACTCGCAGCGACCACTCGCGGCGGTAGTTTGATTCACAAGAACAAATCGAGGAGCCCGTCGCCATGGCCAAGCGCCGCCCCGTCATCAGCAAGTGGTACCAGGATGTCAGCGAAGATGAAATATTCGAGGTGGTTGCCGTCGACGACGACAGCGACACCATCGCTATCCAATACGTCGATGGTGACATCAGCGAGATTGACTTCGACACCTGGCACCAAATGGTCCTGCTGCCCGCCGAACCCCCGGACGATCTGCGCGAAATCGAATACCTCGACGACGAGGACTCGGACAGCATCCCCGGGGGCAGCTATCGAGAACCCCTCTGGGAGGACCCGTTCGACGACAGCAAGTCCGAAGGCTTTGGCGATGACGACGACTTCTGAATGCTACCGGGCCGCCCGACACACCCACCGCGACTATTCGGCGATGGATTGGGCCTGCAGCATGCGGACGTGATGCAGAATCAACGCCGCCGCATCTTCGGCGGTATCCACCACGGAAAACAGATTGAGTTCGTGCGCACCGATACAGCCGGTGCCCTGCATGGTGGTCTCCATCCAGTCGATGAGACCACGCCAGTAGGCCGACCCCATCAGCACAATCGGAAAGGGCTTCACCTTGGCGGTCTGGACGAGCGTCAGCGCCTCGAATAATTCATCCATGGTTCCGTACCCGCCCGGAAATATGACGAAGCCGATCGCATATTTCACGAACATGAACTTGCGCACAAAGAAGTAGCGGAAGGTCAGGGAAATGTCCTGATAGGTATTTGGAATCTGCTCCCCGGGCAGATTGATATTGAGTCCCACGGCATCGGCGGGGGTGCTGAAACAGCCGCGATTGGCGGCCTCCATGATGCCGGGTCCCCCACCCGTGATGACCGGGATACCCTCGGCGCCCAGCAACTCACCGACCCTGAGTGCTACCTCGTACCAATGCGAGCCCTCCCCCAGCCGCGCGCTGCCAAATATCGTCACCGCGCGACGCAGCGGGGTCAGGGCCTCGATACCCTCCACCAATTCCGACTGGATGCGCAGAACCCGCCAGGCTTCCGGCAGCTTGCTTTCGTCCATACCTACCTCTGATTTACGGTTTCATTGGATGTTCCAGTGGATCATCCGTCCTTGCCAGACGACCGATACTGGCTATAATCACAGTGGTTCTTCGCAACGGCCGCCCATCCGATGTCAACCGCCCTCCTGACCCAGCGCCAACGAGAAATCTTCGATTACATCCGCGGCTATCAAAACCAGCGCGGGTATCCGCCAACGCGCGCGGAAATCGCTCATCACTTCGGTTTTCGCTCCGCGAACGCTGCGGAACAGCATCTACGCGCGCTGGCACGCAAGGACATGCTACAGATGATACCCGGAGCTTCGCGCGGCATCCGGTTGAATGAGGAAGCGGGCGGATTGCCCATCGTCGGAAGAGTCGCCGCAGGCAGCCCAATTCTCGCCGAGGAGTGTCTCGAAGGTCATTGCCAGATCGACCCCGGGCTGTTCAGCCCGGTGGCGGACTATCTACTGCGCATCCACGGCGACAGCATGCGCGACGTCGGGATCCGCGATGGCGATCTGCTGGCGGTGGCCAAGACGGTGGTGGCCGATAACGGCAGCATAGTGGTAGCGCGAATCGACGATGCCGTGACCGTCAAGCGGCTACAGTTCACGTCTGAGCCGCACCGATTGCGGCTGCTGCCGGAAAACCCGGATTTTCAACCGATTGAAGTGGATCTCCGCACCAGCACCTTCGCCCTCGAAGGCATAAGCGTTGGTTTGGTTCGCACAAGGATTTAGCAGCTATTCAACCAACCGCCACAACGACCTGCTAATGGAGCACATGTCGCCCGGTTACGCCGACACCCTCGACCCCCGCACCGGTGCCAAGATTTTCGATAGCCTCGATCCCCGCATCGATCATCGCTCGGGCCACATCCAGGCCCGAATCCTGAAGATAAACCCGGGCCTCTTCGGAAAACTCTATTCGAACCAAGGGCTCACCGTCTTCACCGGAGCGCTGCAACGCGAACTCGCCATCCGGAAGTTCGACGATTTCATAGAGAAAGGAAGCCATCCAATCACCACTCGTGCGGTCGGAGCCGAAGTATAGCAGTCCGGTCCGAGCATTGGCATGGGCGCGCCCAGAGCACAGTCGTACCCCGCGGTTCGCCGTCACTTGGTCTTATCGGTAACCCGCCACAGGCCGTCGTGAAAATCGGCGCGCCAGCCGGTCGGCTTGCCGTCGACCTCGGTCTGCACATAGTGGACGCCGGTCTTGCGCGCGAATCGCACCAGCGCCGGATTGCCCGCGGAGTCGCGCTGCGGGGCGTCGAGCAGGTACTGGTACTTGGGATCGATGCGGTCGCGATGCGGGAGCAGTTCAATCACCAGCGGAGCCCGGGTTTCCCGGTGCTTGGGAAACTGGCTTGCCGCCAGAAACAGACCGGCGGCACCGTCGCGCAGCACATAGTGATCGTCCACCCTTGCACACCGCAGTTCGGGCATGGGAATGGCCGGCACCTTCGGCGGCGCCGGCTGGCCGCTGCGTAGAAGCTTGCGAGTATTGCCGCAGTCCGTTGCCGTGCAGCCAAAGTATTTACCGAAGCGACCGGACTTGAGCTGCATCTCGCTGCCGCACTTGTCGCAAGCGATCACCGGCCCTTCATAACCCTTGAGGCGGAAACTGCCGGTTTCGACTTCGTAGCCGGGACAATCCGGGCTGCCACCACAGATGTGGACCTTGGTCTTGTCGTCAATCAGATAGCCGTCCATGGAGGTGCCGCAGCGGGCACAACGGCGCTTGTTCAATAGCCGTCGCGACTCGGCCTCGTCGTCCTCGTCGAGCGCTACCGCCTCGTCGCCCGGGATCAGGTTGCGGGTACCCTTGCAACGCTCCTTGGGCGGCAAGGCGTACCCGGAGCAGCCGAGAAAGACGCCGGTACTGCCGGTGCGAATCTGCATGGGACGACCGCACAGGGGACAGGGAATGTCCGTGTCCACCGCGGCATTCGGCCGCATGCCGCCCTCACTCCCTTTCGCGCGCGCCAACTTCTCCGTAAAACCCGCATAAAAGCCGTCGAGTACCTGGCGCCAATCCAGCTCTCCTTCGGCAACGCGGTCGAGCTGCTCTTCCATGGTGGCGGTAAAGCCGTAATCCATCAGATCCGAGAAATTCTCGTCCAGACGACTGGTGACGATATCGCCGATTTTCGCCGCGTGAAAACGCCGGTTCTCGAGGACGACGTAACCGCGTTCCTGAATCGTGGAGATGATGGCCGCGTACGTCGAGGGCCGGCCAATACCGCGTTTTTCCAGCTCGCGCACCAGAGTGGCCTCGGTGTAGCGCGGCGAAGGCTTGGTGAAATGCTGCTGTGGCAACAGTTCCACCAGCCGCAACATCTCACCGACCGTCAGCTCCGGCAACTCGACATCCTCCTTGCTGCGCTGCGCCGGCAGCGCGCGCAAGAACCCGTCGAACAGCACCACCCTGCCCCGCGCCCGCAGTTCGTAATCACCCGCCGCCACGGTGACACCCGTGCTAGTAAAGCGGGCCGGCATCATCTGACAGGCCACAAATTGCTGCCAGATCAATTGATAAAGTCGCTTGGCATCGTCATCGACGCCCTGCAAGTCGGCTTCCGTCACCTCGACCGCGGAAGGTCGAATCGCCTCGTGTGCTTCCTGGGCGCCAGCCTTCGCGCTGTAGCTGTTGGGCTGCGCGGGCACATAGTCCTTGCCGTAGCGGGTTTCGATCAGCTTGCGGCACGCCGCTACCGCGTCGGCGCCGAGATTGGTCGAATCGGTACGCATGTAGGTGATGTAACCGGCCTCGTAGAGGCGTTGCGCGAGCGTCATGGTCTTCTTGACGCCGAATCCGAGCCGGGTGCTCGCCGCCTGTTGCAGGGTCGAGGTGATAAAAGGCGCCGTCGGTCGGGTCTGGGTTGGGGTGTCGTCGCGCGTGGCGACGCGAAAGGCGGCCTTCCGCAGGGCGTCGACCGCAAGGGCAGACTGCGCGCCATTGACCGGCCGGTAGTTTTGTTCGCCCACTTTTTTGACTTCGAAGCGCACCTGCTCGCCGGCGGCCTTGGCGAGCTCCGCGTGCAGGGTCCAGTATTCCTCGGGCTGGAACGCATGAATCTCCCGTTCCCGCTCGACGATCAGTTTCACCGCGACCGACTGCACGCGTCCTGCAGACAATCCGCGGGCGATTTTCTCCCACAGCAGAGGCGACACCATGAAGCCGACGACCCGATCGAGAAAACGTCGCGCCTGCTGGGCATTGACCCGGTTGAGGTCGAGTTCACCGGGATGTGCAAAGGCTTCGCGAATCGCCTTCTGGGTTATCTCGTTGAACACCACACGTCGATAGCGATCATCGGCACCGCCGATGATCTCCCGCAGATGCCACGCGATGGCCTCGCCCTCGCGATCGAGGTCGGTAGCAAGATAGATGGCGTCGGCGGATTTGGCGGCCTTTTTCAGTTCTTCGACGACCTTTTCCTTGCCGGGCAGTACCTGGTAATCAGCCCTCCAGCCATGTTCGGGGTCGATCCCCATGCGGCGGACCAGTTGCTCGCGGCTTTTTCTGTCGCTGACGAGCGCCTTCTCCTCGGCGCTGACGACCTTCCCGCGACGTTCGGGAGCGGCCCGACCTTTCCCCTCTGCTGCTTGCTTGGCACCACCGCCCATCGGCAGATCGCGGACATGTCCGACGCTCGACTTGACGATAAATTCCTTGCCCAAATACTTGTTAATGGTTTTCGCCTTGGCAGGCGATTCCACTATAACCAATGACTTACCCATGAAACCTGCTTTATCTCATAAAAAAATAACCGCCAACTGGCGGTCGAACGCGTGCATATATAAGGGGTGGTCCCCCAGGGGTCAAGCCGTAGTTCCAACAACCACCGGAATCGACTCACTCCTTGTGGCCGATGTTGTTCGCGCCAAGAGAGCAGTTACACTGGCTCCCATCGGGACCTTCGGAGATATGTCATGGCAGTCTACAAGCACGTTCTGGTGGGCCTCGATCTATCGCCGGAATCGGCCCAGGTCATGCGCCGGGTACGCGAACTGCTTGGGGAAAGCGATGCCCGGCTGTCGCTGGTCCATGTACAGGAGCCGCTTTCCTTCGCCTATGGCGGCGATATTCCGATGGACCTCGGCGAACTCCAGGTCAGGCTCGAAGATCAGGCTCGAGAACGGTTGCAGATCCTCGCCCGGGAAAATGGCTTCGCGGCCGCACAGTGCCATATCCTCATCGGCCAGCCCGCCCAGGAAATGCATCGCTTTGCCCGCGAGAACGCGGTGGACCTCGCAGTCGTCGGCAGCTATGGACGCCATGGGCTAACCCTGATTTTCGGTTCTACCGCAAATGGCGTGCTGCACGGCGCGACCTGCGATGTCCTCGCCGTACGCATCAACCCGGAGCACAAGAGCTGAAGGCTGGTGCCGGAAAAGCGGCATTCCCATGAAACAACGTCCATGACTGAACGCGCCCGTCGCGGCGTTAGCGCCGGCAACCGGATCCGTGCGTGGCGCGCACCTCTGCTGGTGTTCCCGGCACTGCTGTGGCTTGGGCAACTTTTATCCGCCACGCCGGCGGTTGCCGATGCGCTGGACACCCAGCGCGCAATCTATAGCGCCGCGCAACGGGCCGCCGCCAGCAACGACAGGGCCGAATTCTTCCGGCTGCGCGAGGCGCTGCAAGATTATCCGCTGTACCCCTACTTGGAATACGAAACCCTCGGCGCCGCCCCTTACCCCGAAGCGCGCGAGGCCATCGACCGCTTTCTCGACGCTCAGGGCGACATGCCGCTGGCCAACCGCCTGCGCACCCGCCTGCTGCGGGAGTTTTACGCGCAGCGCGACTGGCGCAACGTTCTCGCGTACTACCGCGATTCCGTTCGTACCGTGGAGCTCGAGTGTCAGTATCAGCAGGCGCGCTACTACATGGGCGAGCATCGCGAGGCCATCGTCGCCGGTCTCGCGCTATGGAATGTCGGCCACTCCCAGCCCGCCGGCTGCGATGGACTGTTTGCGCTTTTGAACCACACCGGCGCCATCACCGAGGCCATCGCGTGGCAGCGCTACACCAAGGCAGTATTGGCAAATGAGCTGAAACTGGCCCGCCACCTCGAACGCTTCCTGGTTTCGGACACGACCCGTGCCAAGGCGGCGCGCTATCTCCAGCTACGTCAGAACCCCGGCTTGCTGAGCGACCCTGACCTGTTCCCCGAGTACAGCACGGAAGTCGTCGCGCTGATCGCGCAGACACTGGAGCGCGCCGCTCGTACCGATGCCGCGCAGGCCCTGGAACATTGGCGGTACTACCAGCGCAATCCCGCTTTCGACGTCGCTACCCGCGGTCGTGTGCAGACCGCGATCGTTCGCGCCCTCTACGATCAGGGCTACACCCGTGAAGCGGCCGCACAGATTGAGCGCCATGGCGATCTGCTCGACAGCAACTTCCACGAATGGTATCTGCGCCGCCATATCGGGGCCGGAGACTGGCGTGCGCTCGTATCCGGGATCGACCGACTGCCGCCATCCCTGCAAGCGGTGCCGCGCTGGCGCTATTGGCGCGCACGGGGCGCGCAACTGCTGGGCGAGTCCGATCCCGGCACGACGACCACCTTCGCCGAACTCGCGTCCCAGCGCAGTTTCTATGGGTTTCTGGCCTGCGACTGGCTGAATCAGGGCTACCGCATGGCGCGGAGCGAAGAAAAGCCGGACGAAGCGGGGATCGCGGCCCTCGCGGCGCGTCCCGCGCTGCGGCGGGTTCGCGAACTGCTTTACCACGGACAGGAACTCGATGCCGCCCGCGAATGGTGGCGTGCAACCCAGGCGCTGACCGAGTCCGAATGGCTTGCCGCCGGCCATCTTGCCCATCGCTGGGAATGGCACTACCAGGCAATTCAGGCCATGGTGAAGGCGAGTCGCTGGGATGAAATCGATGCCCGCTTCCCGGTGCTGCACCGCCAGCCATTTGAAACCCAATCGGAACGCAAGGGACTGCCGCTGCAACTCATGCTGGCCGTCGCCCGTCAGGAAAGCGCCTTCCGGGCCGCAGCGATCTCCCCCGCCGGAGCCCGCGGTCTGATGCAGCTGATGCCCGCCACCGCGAATGAAGTCGCCCGGAAACATGCCATTCCCTACCGTAGCGAAAGCCAGTTGTTCGACCCCGAACTGAACATCGCGCTCGGAACCAGCTATTATCGCGACATGCTCGATCGCTTTCAGGACAACCGGATCCTTGCTACCGCCGCCTACAATGCCGGTCCGGGTCGGGTCCGCGGGTGGCTCGGCGCCAGTGGCGGTCGCCTGCCCTTCGATGCCTGGATCGAAGCCATTCCCTTCGTCGAAACCCGTAATTATGTGCAGAACGTGCTCACCTTCTCGGCCATCTACGCCCATCGTCTGGGCACTGCCGAACCTCTTCTGTCAGCACATGAACGGCAACAGCCGCTCTGAACATGCCAGACTTATCGGACAGTAGCGGGCAGCCTCCCGAACGCTGCGCGTCAGGCCACCCTGGCGCAACCACCTCTCTCGCAATGGCCACTTCATGGAAATCCTGATTCTCGCCGTATTGATCCTGATCAACGGCGGCTTTGCCATGTCCGAAATCGCACTGGTGGCGGCGCGCCGCGCGCGTCTGACGCGCCTCGCGGAGGAAGGCGACGCGGGCGCCGCCGCCGCCATCGAGCTCGGTTTGGAGCCAACGCGCTTCCTCTCCACGATACAGATTGGCATCACGTCGATCGGCATCCTGAATGGTATCTTCGGGGAAGCCGCACTCGCGGTACCGCTCGCGCGCTGGTTGCAGGATATCGGCCTGGCGCAAACCCCCAGCGAAATCGGCGCCACGGCGCTGGTGGTCATCGTCATCACCTACGTCTCCATCGTCGCCGGCGAGTTGGTCCCCAAGCGCATCGCCCAGATCAACCCCGAGGGTATCGCGCGCCTGGTCGCGCGGCCGATGCGCGCCCTCTCGGTGGCCACGCGACCTTTCGTGCATCTGCTCAGCTGGTCGACCGCCGGACTGCTGCGACTCATGGGCCAGCAGGACTCGGGCGCCGCGGTCGTCACCGAGGAAGAGATTCACGCGCTGCTGGATGAAGGTTCCCAAGCGGGAGTGATCGAGGAAAACGAACGTCAGATGGTGCGCAATGTATTTCGCCTCGACGAGCGTCAGGTCGGCTCCCTGATGGTGCCGCGCACCGACATCGTGTGGCTCGATCTGGAAAAATCCCGGGACGAGAATCTGGCCCGCATGACCGAATCGAATCATTCCCGGTTCCCGGTCTGTCGCGGCGGCCTCGGCGACATCGTCGGCATCATCACCGCCAAGCAGGTGGCGCAGCAGACCTTGCGGGGCGAGCCGGTCAATATCGATACGCACCTGGCGGCGCCCACCTATGTTCCGGAATCGCTCTCCGGAATGGAGCTGCTCGATCACTTCCGGGTATCGCGCACCCAGATGGCCTTCGTGGTGGACGAATACGGCGAAGTCCAGGGCCTCGCGACCCTCCAGGACGTGCTCGAAGCGGTGACCGGCGAATTCGAACCCTGGGATCAGGACGAGGCCTGGGCGGTGCAGCGCGAGGATGGCTCCTGGCTGATCGACGGCATGATTCCGATTCCGGAGTTAAAGGATCGCCTCGGACTCAAGACCGTGCCCGAAGAAGACAAAAATCACTACCACACCCTGAGTGGGCTGATGATGTGGCTGCTCGGCCGGGTGCCGCACACGGGTGATATCGGTGTCTGGGAACAGTGGCGGCTCGAAGTGGTCGATCTCGACGGCCGGCGTATCGACAAGGTACTGGCCAGCCGGATCCCGGACCCGGCGGACCGCCCGGAGGCTACCGACTCCGATCCGGTAGCCGGCGGGTGATCAACCTGTCGCCAAAAGCCAGCGGCGCATCTTGCCGGCGCTGAACGGCCAGCCGAGTTCGCGCCCGTCCGGGGTACGGAGCACGGGTATCCGGATCCCGTAAGCGGCCATCAGTTCGGCGTTGCCGGTGATCGACTGCTCCACCAGGGACCAGCCCGCCTGCGCGGCCACCGGTTCGGCAATGGCGCGCGCCTGCGCGCACAGGTGACAGCCGCTACCCGTGTAGAGAACGAGAACGGTCCGGCTCACGCCGGCATCCGGTGCCGGATCAGCCAGCAGTGGTGAATGCGTTCATCTCCCCGGAAATCGGGATCCAGCGTGCGCGTCGATACATTCTCGACGCCAAACTCTTCGGCAATCTCCGCGTCCAGGCGGAAGCGACGAAAGTTATTGGAAAACACCAGCGTGCCCCCGGGCGCGAGCAGCGCCATGCTGGCGCGAATCAGGCCGGGATGATCGCGCTGGACATCCAGGGTGTCCGTCATTTTCTTGGAATTGGAAAATGTCGGCGGATCCAGCAGGATCAGATCGAAAGCGCCGGCATGTTCATGTTCGGCGGTCCGCAGCCAGTGCAGGCAATCCGCGCGCAGCAGGCGATGGCGCTCACCGGCAATGCCGTTGAGCACGAAGTTGCGATAGGCCCAATCCAGATAGGTATTCGAGAGATCGATGCTTAGACTGGCGGAAGCGCCGCCCAGGGCCGCCTGCACGGTGGCGGTCGCGGTGTAGCAGAACAGGTTGAGCAGACGCCGGCCCGCGGCCAGCCCGGCAATCAGGCGCCGTACCGGCCGATGGTCCAGGAACAGGCCGGTATCGAGGTACGACGCCAGATCCACCTCGAAAACCGCACGCCCCTCCCGCACCTGGAATACGCCCGCATTACTGCCATCCCCCAGGGGCTGATACTGACTGGCTCCGGACTGGCGCTCGCGGCGCTTGGTGAATACCAGGCTCGGGTCGGGTTGCAGCACCTCGGCGACGGCCGCCGCCACCTCAGCCAGGCGGCGCCGGGCGGTGGCTTGGGCCACGGTGGCCGGCGGCGCGTATTCCTGCACATGCACGGCCTCGCCGTAGCAATCGATCGCCACGGCGTACTCCGGCAGATCGGCATCGTAGAGCCGATAGCACTGAATTCCTTCGCGCGCCACCCAGGGCGCGAGCCGGCGGCGATTCTTGCGCAGCCGGTTGGCGAGCATGGCGATGCCCGCCCGATGCCGTTCGGCGCGGCCCTCGTGGAACTCCCGTGCCGCCGCGGCTTGCTCCGCCGTGTGGACCGAACAGACCAGCAACTGGCTCGCCAGGGCGCCGTTGTAGAACTGGTAACGCCGTTCGGCCTTGAGCCCGAGGGCGTGGCCGAGATCGGCGTTGGCGGTGATGATGGCGGCCCGCCAACCGCCACACTGGCGCTTGATGGCGGCGCCTAACTCCCCGTAGGTGGCGACCAGCTCCCCGGCGTCGCCGAGGCGTTCGCCGTAGGGCGGATTGGTGATGACCAGCCCTGTCGCTCCGTGCGAACCCAGGTCGTCCAGCGACCCGCACTCGAACCGCAGGCGGTCGCCGAGCCCCGCCGCCTCGGCATTGGCGCGACTGATGGCAATGGCCGCCGGATCCCGATCGCGCCCTTCCAGGCGCGGCAGTCGGTCGATTCCGCTCGCACGCCGGGCGACCGCGCCGGCAATCAGCTCGTCCCAGAGCGCCGTATCGAACTCGCGCCAGGCATGAAAACCGAAACGCTCGCGCAGCAGTCCCGGCGCGATGTCGCCCGCCATCAGCGCTGCTTCGATGACGAGCGTCCCACTGCCGCACATGGGGTCGAGCAGTTCACCGCCGGCCGCCGCGATCTCCGGCCAGCCGGCGCGTAGCAACAGCGCTGCGGCAAGATTTTCCTTCAGGGGCGCCGTCAATTGCCGCGCCCGGTAGCCACGCCGATGCAGGCTGGCGCCGGAAAAATCCAGACTCAGCGCCAGCCGGCCGCGATGCAAACGCGCATTGATGCGGATATCCGGGTCCGCCACATCCACGTCTGGCCGCGCGCCATCGATGGCGCGGAAATGGTCGACGATGGCATCCTTGACCCGCTGGGCGCCGAACACCGTGTGACGAACGCCGCCCCAGGTGCCGATGAAATCCACGGCAATACTGGCGCGCGGATCCAGATGCACGGACCAGTCCACTGCGCCGGCCGCGCGGTACAACTGGTCGCCGTCGTCCACCCCGGTCTCCAGCAGGATCAGCAGTACCCGGTTGGCCAGCCGCGACCACAGACAGGCTCGATAACCCAGTGTCACGGGACCCACCGCCGCTACCCCCGACACCGACTCCTTCACCGCCTCGGCGCCAAGTTCACGGAGTTCGGCGGCCAGCAGTGCCTCCATACCGCGAGGGCAAGTCATGAACCAATGTCTGGCGTCCGTCATCAGATGACCAAATGATTACAGGAAGGAATAGTGTTCAGGTTACATATGACAGATTGATCTTCGACAGCGCGGGATCGATCTGGTGAACTGTTCTACCCATCAGGGGAATCGACCTTTACCACCGGGCGGCTTTCGTGACGCCCCAGGCTGGAGATTCGTGTCTATGAAGCGATGCAAGCGCAACCCCCTTCAACGCGTATTCACCAAAGGCTATCAAGCCGGCTCCGACAATCGCTCCCGCACCAGTTGCCCCTACGACGCCACTACCGAAATCGGTCAGAGTTGGCTGCAGGGCTGGCGTGAAGGCCGTACCGACCAGTACGACGGCTACAGTCTCCGCGCCGTTCAGGCCAAGATAGTTTCTTTTTGATTTCAGCACGTTAAATATCATTACTGACAATTCTCATGATGTCGAAGCGGCGGCCCGACCGGTCGCCGCGACGGCTTCGTGGACCAGTTCCGGGCCGCGGTAGACAAACCCCGTGTAGAGCTGCACCAGCGCCGCACCCGCGGCAATCTTGGCCGCTGCATCGGCGCCCGTCTCGATGCCACCGACCGCGATCACCGGCAAACGCGCGCCAAATTCAGACGCCAGCAAGCGCACGACCTCGGTGCTGCGCGCGCGCAGGGGCGCTCCGCTCAAACCACCGGCTTCGGTCGCATGGGGCGCCCCGGCCACCCCATCCCGCGCCACCGTGGTATTGGTCGCGATCACCGCGTCGATGCCCTGGGCCACCAGGATCCCGCCCACCAGCCGCAGTTCCTCCGGGCTCATGTCGGGGGCGATCTTGACCGCCAACGGCACGCGTCGGTCCCAGCGCTCGGCCAGCCGTTGTCGTCGTGCCGTCAGTTGCGCGAGCAGCGTTTCAAGGTAGGAACCGAACTGAAGTTCCCGTAATCCAGGCGTGTTTGGCGAAGAAATGTTGATCACGATGTAGTCGGCGTGGGGGTAAACCCGCTCCAGGCACACCAGATAGTCTTCCGCTGCCGCCGCCAGCGACGTTGTGAGGTTCTTGCCGATATTGATGCCCAGCACCCCCGGATAACGCCGGCGCTGGAGTCGCGCCACCAGATGGTCGACGCCCAGATTGTTGAAGCCCATGCGGTTGATCAGGGCGTGCTGATCCGGCAGCCGAAACAGCCGCGGACGCGGATTGCCGGGCTGCGCGCGCGGGGTCACCGTTCCGACCTCGATGAAGCCGAAACCCAGGCTCCCCAGACCATCGATGCAGACACCGTCCTTGTCGAATCCGGCCGCCAAACCAACCCGGTTGGGGAAGCGCAGTCCCATCACGTCGACCGGTGCGACGAGCGGCGGCGCTGCCGCCGGCAACAGTTTGGCGCGGACCCGCAGCGCAGCCAGCGCGCACGCGTGCGCGGTCTCGGGCGGCAGCAGGAAAAGTGCGCGGCGCAACGCGGCATACATGGGAAGGAGACCTGGTCCCGAGGGGGTCGGCATTATAGCCGTCCGCGACGGCGCCGCCGGCGCGGGACCGGTCAGGCCCGGTCGAGGAGCCGGTTGAGTTCCGAGATGCCGATGTAACCCAGACCGCTGGCGAAATTCATCATGGCATCGAGATGGGTGCGGCGACCGTGGGCAACGCGCAGACTGGTGGCGACGGCGATCACCGAGATCTTGTAATAGGAAAACACCTGGTAGTAGAACAGCCGGTCGCGGTCTACCGGGTTGCCCGACAACCGCTCGTAACGATCCAGAAATTCGTCCACCGGCATCAGGCTGCTGGCCAATCCGGTGCCGGTTTCGTCCGGACAGCCGAACAGCGCCAGGCTGGCCCAGGCCAGGTCATCGTGATAGTCGCCGAGGTAGGCGAGCTCCCAGTCGAAAATGGCGTTGATGCTCAGGGCGTCGTCGTACATGAAATTGCCACTGCGGTAATCGCCGTGTACCAGCACCGGCCGCTCGACCACCGGGCGATGTTCCCGCAGCCAGAGCGCCGCGCGCTCCATGATGGGATGGGCGTCGAGGGTGTCCTCATGCCAGGCACGTTCCCACAGACCCAGCGCCCAATCGACCGCCTGGGTGGTCCCCGGTATCGGCACCGCGAAACTGGGCAGGGATTTCGCCCGCCAGTCCAGGTTGTGAATGCGGGCGAGAATGGCGACGAACTGTTCCTTCAGCGCTTCGCGCAGACTCGGCTCGAAGTACATGCCGACCCCGCTCATCCTGTCGGCACCGGGAGGCCGCACCGTGCCTTCGACAAAGCCGGCGATCAGGGCCGGGCGACCCAGCGCGGCGCCCTCCGGGTCCAGCCAGAGCACCGCCGGCACGGGTACCACCCCCTGCATGGCCCGCAGCACTTCCCACTCCCGCAGCCGGTGGGTCTCGACGATGGCCTCCGACGGGTCCATGCGCAGCATCAGGCGCCAGGTGACGGGTTGCGCGACGCCATCCGGCCGCCAGGTCAACAAAAAGCTGAACTGCTCCTTGGAAGCCCCACCCGAGAGTCGTGCCACCTGATCTACCTTGAGATCAGGCTGTTGCGTCTCCCGGGCGAGAAACGCGCGCAGCCGTTCCGGCAATGCGCTGAAATCCATCGAGTGCTCGGGCAATTCGACGCGCTTGCCGAGCTTGCGGGTGAACACCGCATCGATCGCCGGCTCCACCGGGAAGCGCGCGCGCAGGGCAGCGATCCACTCAGGCGTGGGACTGTGGCGCAGGGCGAGGTTGGCAGTGTGGTGCTTCATCCGAATCTCATCCGAATTGCTGTCGCAAATCCCGCCGCGCGGCGCCGGGCGCAGCGTCGAGCAGACGCTGCAACACGGATATCGCGATGTAACCAAAGCCACTCAGCAGATTCATCATCGCATCCAGATGGGTACGTCGCCCGTGCGCGGTGCGCAGGCTGGTGGCGACCGCGATCACGGCCATCTTGTAGGCGTTGAGGACGTCGAAATAAAACAGCCTGTCCTCGTCCACCGGCGGGCCGCCGTGGTCCCGATAACGGGCCAGAAACTCCGCGCGCGGCAGCAGGCCGGACACCAGCAGGGTACCGCGCTCGTCCGGGCAACCCAGGATTTCGCTGGCGGTGTAGGACAGATCCTCGTGGTGGTCGCCGATGTGGGCGAGCTCCCAGTCGAGCACCGCGTTGATCCGCAGATCGTCGGTGTACATGAAGTTGCCGCTGCGGTAATCGCCATGCACCACCACCGGCTTCTCCACAACCGGCATGTTGCGCTTCAGCCAGTCCGCCGCATATTCCATGATGGGATGCTCTTCCAGCACATCCTCGTGCCAGACCCGCTCCCACACCCCCAGCGACCAGGCGTTACCCTGGATGGTGCCGGGTTGCGGGCGGTCGTAGGAGGAAAGGTCGCTGCGCTGCCAATCCATGCTGTGGATGCGCGCCAGGTGCTGCACGAACTGATCCTTGAGTCCGTCGCGCAAGCGCGGCTCGAAATACATGCCGAGCCCGCTCGCCTTCTTGCCGCCCTCGGGCTGCACCGTGCCGTCGAGAAAGCCCGCGATCAGGAAGGGATGGCCCAGGCTCGCGGGGGTCGCATCCACCCACAGTACCTCCGGCACCGGCACCACGCCCCACATGGCACGCAGCAACTGCGCTTCCCGCAGGCGGTGAGTCTCGACGATGGATTCGCTCGGGTCCATGCGCAGGATCAGCTTGCGCGTGGTGCGCTCGCCATCGTCCGGACGCCAGCTCAGATCGAAGGTGAACTGCTCCTTGGATGCGCCGCCGGAGAGTCGCGCCAAATGGGCGAGTTCCAGATCCGGCTGCCCGGTGACGCGACGCAGCCAGGCGCCGAGACGTTCGGCGAGATTATCGAAATCGGTGCGGTGCTCCGCCGGATAGGCGCGGTTTTGCAGCTTGCGGGTGAGCACCTCGTCGAGATGGCTTTCCACCGGGAAACGGCGGCGGATGGCGGCGATCCAGTCCGCCGTGGGCGCGGCGCGCAGGCGCTGGGTCGGGGTATAAACGGCCACGTCAGCCGGCACCCGGAAGCCGCAGCTTGCCGTCGCGGTAGAGCAGCTCCTCGATATCGGGCAGTTCGTCCGCCTTGGCGTCGAAGCCCAGCGGTTTCACCCAGGCCCGCTCGCGCACTTCGAGTTCGCGGAAGAAAGGGCGCAACAGGGTATCGAAGGATGCGCGCACCGGACCGGGCAGCTCCGGCTGATTGCGGATCAGGGTGCACAGGTGCTCCTTCATGGTCTCGTTGGCGCTGCGCACATAATGGTAGGGTCGCAGATGCATGTCGCTGCCGGCCGGGTCGGCAGCCATATGCTCGCGCAGCGCCGCGAGGGTGGCGGCCACTTCGTGCTGCGGCGGCGTCGCACCATCGAGCACCGCGACGACTTCGCTCAGCAGCTTCCTGTAGAGATGGTTTTCCAGCAGTTCGTAGTGGAACACCTTGTCGTGAATCTGCTCCAGAAATCCCAGCGTGGCGGCCACGATGCCCGCCTGCTCCTGCGCAAAGCGATCGGTCAGGTTCGGCAACACCACCTGCTCCATGGTTTTCTTCATGCCGGACAAAAACTGGGACATTTCCGGACCCATGGCTACCCCCTGGACTGGTCGTTCGTTCTGCGTGACCGGGACCGGCGGGTGCCGGCCCGGTGTTGCGTATTTTTATGCGGGCAGCTTGCTGTTGAACTCTTCCTTGCACAGATCCTGGACCTCGCCCCAGCCGATGACACCGCCGCGATCCCAGCGTACGAACGCATGGCTCAGGTACATCTGCGGCCAGGGAATCCAGGGATTGGCGGTCATCGCGGTGCCGGTGAACTCGTGGACCTTGCCGCGCACGTCTTCCACCTCAAGATCGAAAAACTGGTGCAGGAAGCCGTTGCGGCGTACCTTGCCGGTGCCGCCCTTGATGCCATGGACCCGATTGCCCTCGCGCACATAGCCATGGGCGATGGTCGGGTAGCGGTCGAGCTGCTTGGGGTCCATCAGCCAGATGCAGTGAATGCTTGAATCATCGGTGAAATTGGCATTCATCCAGCAGAAATTCTTGAGGGCGCGCTCGTCGCGCAGACCCCAGCTGTGATCCATGCTGGCGACGCAGTCGATGGCGTAGTGCTTGCCGCGCAGATTGAGCGAGCCGCGCACCCGGCCCGTCTGATCCCAGTGCCCGGCGTAGGCGTGGGCGCTGACGGTATCGCCTTCGAGCTGCGCGCCGGCCAGCGGGTCCATGCTCGCGTCGTGGATGTCGTAGGGCTCCATCAGGGCGGTGTAGGTCACGTCGAAGCTGACCCCCTGGCCGCCGTCGAAACGGATCGCATAGTCCATCACCGGCTTGGTGCACTTGATCGCCAGCCCGTTGTTGAGCACGAAATCGTCGAGGTTTCCCTTGGGCATCGGCAGATGTACATGGCAATCGAAATAGTTCACTTCGTGGGGCGTGTTGGAGAAGCCGTCGAAAATGGTCACGCTCGACATCACCGCGCCCAGATTGGGCTTGGCCTGCACATAGGCACCCACATGGAGGTTCGCCTCGGGCACATAGAAACCGAAGTAATTGGTCTCGGCCCAGGTGTAGTGGTCCGACGTGGGGGGATGAAAATACATGTCCTGTGCGGTAATCACATGCTACTCCTGGGGTTGCTTGAACCGGCGATTCCGCCAAGGGCGCGATGGCGCCCCGGTGGCCTCATGAGGCTGAATCATCGTTGTCATACGCCGCAGGTAAACTAGTCGATCCGACGCGATGCGGTCAAGCGACGCCGCAAACGCCGGCGTGTGGGTCTGCTACAGTCCTGAACCGTCGCGCAGTACTCGAGGGGTTATCGAAGATGGAACGTTTTTTCACCCTGGGAAAAACCAGCAATTTTCGCCACATGGGTGGCTACCAGACCACCGCTGGCACCACTACCCGGGCGGATCGCCTGTACCGTTCGGGCTATGTCAATGCGCCCACCGCCGAGGTGCATGCGACCTTCGACCGCCTCGGCATCGCCACCGTCTACGATTTCCGCAGCCCGATCGAGCGCGAAAAGAATCCGTTGGCCGTGGCCGCCGATGTCGCCGTGGTCGAACTGGGCATGCTGGTGGCCAGCGTCGAGAACCTCTGGAACATGCTGCTCGCGGAAGGGCTGACGCCGGCGGGTGCCGAGAAGATCATGGGCGACCGCTATCTCGAGCTGACCCGGGAGGAAATCCCGGGTTACCGCACCATGTTCCAGCACATGGTGGCCAGCGACGGCGGCGCCCTTGTTATGTGC
The DNA here is from genome assembly GCA_050250395.1 of Porticoccaceae bacterium. GTDB lineage: Bacteria > Pseudomonadota > Gammaproteobacteria > Pseudomonadales > Porticoccaceae > JAGPUQ01. The sequence goes on along the minus strand of JBFWOQ010000012.1, from coordinate 11,031 downwards.
TCGTTCGGCAAGGACCGCGCCGGCATTGCCTCGGCACTGCTGCTGTCCGCGCTCGGCGTCCTGCCCGCGCAGGTCGAAGCCGATTATCTGCTCTCCGCCGTCGCCTATGCCGACGAAGATGCCGCCATCGGCAAGTTCGAACAGTTCTTCAGCGCCCAGGGATTGCCCGTGGATCGCGACATCGTGCTGCCGATTCTGGACGCACGTCCGCAGTATCTGAACGTAGCCTTCGATCTGATCAACCGCGAAGCCGGCGGCATGGACGCTTTCCTGCAGCGGGAACTGGGCATTGGCCCCGCCGAGCGGGAACGCCTGGTGGAACGCTTCACCCGCGCTCCTTGAGCCACCGCCAACCGGGCAGCGCACCCTGGGGCCTGACATCGGGAACAAGGAATGTGGCGCCGCGAGTGTCAGCGGTGCGCGGGCGTGGTTGTTGCCACCGATGTGCGGGTATACGCTCGCCGGGCGGCCCGGAGCGATCGCTTCGGGAATTGGCATCGGAGGAATAACATAATGAACCACCACCGTGAATACACCGCTGAAACTCTGTCATTCCGGCGCCTGCGGGTATCCCATTGGCTTTTTTCACTCACTCGCGGCCACAGCCGGAACCCTGATGCGGACGGGTGGCGTGAGATTCATCGGTGGACCGGCAGTGAACGATCCCCGCGGGCGCGGTCCGCAACGGTCCTGACAACTGCCGTGGTGACGCTCTCCGCTATCCTTTTTGCGACGCCGGCGGCGCATGCCGCACCGGTCGCCGCCGCGGACCAGGTGCCGGCCACCGCCAGCGATGGGCGCATGGCTCCGCGTCTGCAAAACCTCGGCGCCTATGCCCGCAAGGCAAGCACCGCGAACCCGCAGGCCCAGACCTATTTCAACCAGGGTCTGGTGCTGGCCTATGCATTCAACCACGCCGAGGCCGTGCGCTCCTTTCGCGAAGCGGCCCGCCTCGATCCCGACTTCGCCATGGCATTCTGGGGCGAGGCTTACGCGCTCGGACCCAACATCAATGCGCCCATGGACCCGGCGGCGGTCTCGCCGGCCTGGACCGCCATCCAGCAGGCGATGGCGAAAAAGGCTGGTGCCACGGCGGTCGAGCGCGCGCTGATCGAGGCCCTGGCCAAGCGCTACGCGCCCGATCCGAAGGCCGATCGGGCCGCGCTGGATCGCGCCTATGCCGACGCCATGCGCGACCTCGCCCGGCGCCATGCCAACGATGCCGACGTGCTCGCCATTGCGGCGGAGTCGCTCATGGATACCCGCCCCTGGAATTACTGGACCAATGACGGCAACCCGCGGCCCGACACCCTCGACGTGCTCGCGTTCATCGAGCAGGCGATCGCCATTGATCCGAACCACCCGCTCGCGCTCCATCTCCACATCCATGCGCTGGAGGCGTCCCAGCAGCCCGAACGCGCCATTGCCAGCGCGGAGCGCCTGGGCGGGACGGTGCCGGGCGCGGGGCACCTGATCCACATGCCGTCGCACCTGTTCTTCCGCGTCGGCCGCTATCGGGACGCCATCGACGCCAACCTCAAGGCGGTCGCGGTGGACGAGGACTACATCAGCCAGTGCCGCGCGCAGGGGCTCTACCCCGCCGCCTACTATCCGCACAACATCCACTTCCTGTGGATCGCCTATGCTTTCGAGGGCCAGAGCGGCGAGGCCATCAAGGCGGCGCGGGCCGCCGCGTCGAAGCCCCACGGCGAAATGGCGCACCCGCTGCAACAGTTCATCGTCGCTCCCCTCCACACCCTGGTGCGGTTCGCCCGCTGGGACGACATCCTGGCCGAACCCAGGCCGCCCGAGAATCTGAAATTCGTCGCGGCGACCTGGCACTACGCGCGCGGGATGGCGCTGGCCGCGCGGAATCAACTGGACGCGGCGGAGGCCGAACTGGCGGCCATGCACGAGACGATGGCCGACCCCGGGTTTCCGGCGGACCTGGTGCTGGTCAACTCGCCGCCCGCACGCATCGCCGAAATAGGCGTCCACACGCTGGCCGGACAGATCGCCGCGGCGCGCGGAAATCACGACCTGGCGCTGGCCGAACTCGCCGCCGCCGTGCGCGTCGAGGATTCCCTGACCTATAACGAACCCCCCGACTGGCCGTTTCCGGCCCGGCACTATCTCGGCGCGGAACTCCTGGCCGCGGGCCGGCCGATCGAGGCCGAAGCGGTCTATTTCGCGGATCTCGCGCGCCGCCCGCGCAATGCCTGGAGCCTCCTGGGACTGACGCAGGCATTGGGTGCACAGGGGACGCAACGGCAGGCCGATTGGCGGGAGGCGGTCGCACGACGCGACGCCCTGTGGCCGCAGGCGGACGTCAAGCTGGCATCGTCGAAATGGTGACGACCGGCTTGACTCGGTGCTGAGCGCAGACTGAGCAAGGGCCGGCGCGGCATCCAGCCATTAGCCGCTTGTCGAAAAACGTCGCGAGGCGGGCCGAAGCGCGCGACGGCTTCAGCCGACCGCGAGCGCGCGCGTGGACACCACCACCCCGTTGTCATCGGCGTAAACAAATTCACCCGGGTTGAAAGTGACGCCGCCAAAGGTGACCGGGACATTCAGCTCGCCGACGCCCTTGCGCTCGGTTTTGAGCGGTATCGCGGCGAGCGCCTGTACGCCGAGATCGAGCTCCGACAATTGACCGACATCGCGCACACAGCCGTAGATGATGACGCCCGCCCAGCCGTTGTTGACCGCACTGGCGCCGATCACGTCGCCCAGCAATGCGCGGCGCAGCGAGCCGCCACCATCCACGACCAGCACCTTGCCATTACCGGGCTTGCCGAGCTGGTCCTTGACGAGCGAGTTGTCCTCGAAACACTTCACGGAAACGATCTCGCCGCCGAACACGGGTCGCCCACCGAAATTCGAGAGCATGGGCTCCAGCACCCGCACTTCAGGGTGGTTGTCGCACAGATCCGGCGTCAGGTCGTAGGGCGCGCTCGCCATGGAGAATCCTCGTCGCGGTTTGGGACGGGTCAGTATAAACGCGCACCGAGCCGCGGACGCTTGCGCGTTGCCAGCGCGGGGCGGGAAGTCTAGCAGCTTGTTGAAAAACGTCGCGAGGGGGCCAGATGCGAGGCGCACGGCGCGCAGCGACCGAGACATATCGAATAGATAGGCGAGGGAGCGAGCACCGCGCAACGAAGCAGATGGCTGCCGCAGCAGTTTTTCTACAAGCTGGTAGGCTGCGCGTTTTCGCAGGGTGCGCCATGACCGCGATCCAGGAACTCCGCTATCGCACCGACGCGGCACCGCTGCTGGCCGCAGTGCGCGACCTGCCGGACCCGGTGTGGCTGGACAGCGGCCGCCCGCACTCCCGCACGGGTCGGTTCGACATCGTCAGCGCCGCGCCGCTGCGAATGTTGACCGCACGCGCCGGCCAGGGCGCCGCCACCTTGACCGATGCCGCCGCGCTGCTGGCGGAATTCTCCGCGCCGGGGGTGCGGGAATCGCCCTTCGCAACCGCGTCCCTGGCACCCCTGCCGTTCCTGGGCGGCCTGATCGGCTGGCTGGGGTATGGCGTGGGCATGGAACTTCAGGCCATCGCCCAACGCGCCCCGGAGATCACGCGACTGCCGGCACTGCGCATCGGCTTTTATGCCTGGGCGGCCATCGTCGATCACCGGATGCAGCGCACGCTGCTGCTGTTCCATCCGGCTTGCCCACCGGCGCTGCGGCGGGATATCGAACGCCGCTGCCGGGCGGCGCCCGCGCAAGCGCCCAGCGAACCCTCCCGGTTTGCGCTGGAGACCCCCTTTATCGCCACCACGTCCAGGCAGCGCTACGGCGCCGACATCGCCCGCATCCTGGATTATCTGGCCGCCGGCGACTGCTATCAGGTCAACTACGCGCAACATTTCAGCGCCGCCTATGCCGGCGATCCCTGGGAAGCGTATTGCCGGTTGCGCGCGTTGTTGCCCTCCCCCTTCAGTGCCTATCTCGCGACGGAAGACTGCGCCGTGCTCAGTTTCTCGCCCGAGTGTTTTTTGCGTGTCGAGGCCGATCGGGTGGAGACGCGCCCGATCAAGGGCACCATCGCGCGGGGGCATACCGCCGCCGAGGACGCCGAACTCGCACAGCGGCTGCAAACCAGCGCCAAGGATCGCGCCGAGAACCTGATGATCGTGGACCTCCTGCGCAACGATCTGGGTAAATCCTGCGTGCCGGGATCGATCGCGGTGCCGGAACTGTTCGCGCTCGAAAGCTTTGCCAACGTCCATCATCTGGTGAGCACGGTCCGCGGGCGGCTGCGTGCCGACCAATCCCCGCTCGATCTGCTGGCCAACTGTTTTCCGGGAGGATCGGTCACCGGCGCACCCAAGAAACGCGCCATGGAGATCATCGCGGAGCTGGAGCCGGTCGCGCGCGCGCTCTATTGCGGCAGTATTTTCTATTTATCGACGCACGGCCGGATGGACAGCAATATCGCGATCCGCACCCTGGTCGCCGACGGCGCCCGGATCCACTGCTGGGGCGGAGGCGGCATCGTGGCCGATTCCGCTCCGGAGGCGGAATATCAGGAATCCCTGATGAAGGTTCAGTTGTTGATGAAGGCGCTGAATCCCTGAGCGGGTGCAGCCGCGCGGCCAACAGCTTGTTGAAAAACGTCGCGAGGCGGCCAGCTGCGAGGCGCACGGCGCGCAGCGACCGAGACATATCAGCTAGATAGGCGAGGGAGCGAGCACCGCGCAACGAAGCAGATGGCTGCCGCGGCAGTTTTTCAGCGAGCGGCTACAGCACCAGCTCGCGCTCACTCGCCGCAACAAAGGCGCGTTTGAGCTCATCGTAGGTCGCGACCGCGGGAAACTGCGGAAACTCCGCCACCACATTGGCCGGCGCCTGGAACAGGATGCCCGCGTCCGCCTGGGCAAGCATCGTGGTGTCGTTGTAGGAGTCGCCCGCGGCGATGGTGCGGTAATAGAGGGTTTGCAGCGCGAGCACCGCCTGCCGCTTGGGATTGGACTGGCGCAGGCGATAACCGACCACGCGCCCCGCCGCATCCACTTCGAGCCGGTGGCACAGCAGCGCGGGAAAGCCGAGTTGCCGCATCAAGGGTTGCGCAAACTCGTAAAAAGTATCCGACAGAATCAACACCTGAAAACGCTCGCGCAGCCAGTGCAGAAACTCCGCCGCGCCCGGCAGCGGTGCGAGTGTCGCGATCACGTCCCGAATCTCCCGCAATCCCAGACCGTGCTGGTTCAGAAGCGCCAGGCGCTGACGCATCAGTTGATCGTAATCCGGAATATCGCGCGTGGTGGCACGCAATTCGGGGATGCCGGTGGCATCCGCAAATGCGATCCAGATCTCCGGCACCAGAACTCCTTCGAGATCGAGACAGGCGATTTCCACGGGCGACTCCAGGTGGTCCAGGGCGGGAAAGGCGGCTACTCTAACCAACCCGCGGGAGACGGGCAAACCGTCGCGGGCGGCGCGGGATTCACGTCATGCCGCCCTGCAGCCGCGCCCGGCGCGCGCCTCCCCGTCCTGCTGCGCGGATTTTGCAGTGGCGGAGTTTTTCGATTCGCGCCACACTTGCGCCCTCCAATCAAACCGACCCACCGGATCAACCCGGACCCGCCCTCACCCGGACCGCGGTGTCGGCGTGCGGCCCATACTTCATCTGCAGGAATCCGTCCGTGAACGACCTACCAAGACCCCGCCATTGCCCATGGGCGGCAAGTGCCGATTGACTGGCTGCTGATTTGCGCGGGCGCCGTCACCGGTCTGCTGGTGGGTCTTACCGGCGTCGGTGGTGGCGCGCTGATGACGCCGCTGCTGCTTCTGCTGTTCGGGGTCGCGCCCCTCGCCGCCGTCGGCACCGATCTGTGGTTTGCCGCCGTCACCAAAATGGTCGCGACCCGGGTTCACCACGGTTACGGGCTGATCGACTGGTCGGTGGCCAAACGCCTCTGGCTCGGCAGTCTTCCCGCCTCGCTGGCAACATTGGCCTGGGTCCATCTGCACCCGCCGACGGACGCCACGGTAGGTCTGCTCAAGACCGCCATCGCCGCTGCCGTGATACTGACCGCGCTCGGCCTGCTGCTTCAACACCGCCTGCACGCCCTGGGCCGTCGCCTGCGCACCACCGACGACGTTCACTTCAAGGCCGTGCAACCGCCGCTCACCATCCTCTCCGGCGCGCTACTTGGGGCGTTGGTGACACTGACCTCCGTTGGCGCGGGCGCACTGGGCGTCGTGTTCCTCGCCTATATTTATCCGCTGCGCCTGACGCCGCCCCGCCTGATCGCGACCGACATCACGCACGCCATCCCGCTGGCGATCTTCGCGGGCTCAGGCCATCTATGGCTCGGCAATGTGGATTTTCATTTGCTGGGAAATTTGTTGGCGGGCTCGCTTCCCGCGGTACTGCTGGGCGCCCGGCTCTCCGCCCGCCTGCCCCACGGCCTCCTGCGCCGGCTGCTGGCGGTGGTACTGCTGGCCATCGGCGCCAAGCTCGCGTGGTCGGTATCCGCGGGCTGAGCGATCCGGTCGCGAGCATTCGTCGGCGGAAAACCGAGCCGCCCATCCGTGCCATCGATGCTCCCGGGATCAAACGCCCCGGCTACTGCCCGGCTCGCGGGTCGATGATGGTGAAATCGGGATTTGCCGCCGGCGATCCACTCGCCACCGCGGTGGCATCCGCCGCCTCGACGGCCGCTGGCGGCACGCTGGCGGCGGAGGCCGGAGCCTCGACGACGATACCGGCTGGCTCCACGGCGACAACTTCTTCGCTCAAGTCCCGCTCCATCGTTCTTTGCACGGTGTCCGCGAGCGCGTTGAAGGCGGAGGCGACCACCCCGAATTCATTCTGCCACTTGCGCGAAATGCGCAGACTGAAGTTGCCCGCGGCAAGATCGAGCAACGAGCGCTTGATCAGCAACAGGTTGCGGGACATCAGTTTGTTGAAGAAGTACACCATCAACAGCACGGTCAACACGACCGTGAGCGCGAGCACAACCATCACCCTGCCGGTTGTCGTCATGACGTCGTCGAGCTTTTCACGACCGAGACCGAGATCGAGACGACCCACCGGCGTGTCCTTGAACAGCACCGGCACATTGAAATTGTAGACGGGAGGCTTGTCGTCGCGGACGACCTCGGACACGGCCACGCCCTCGATGGTCGCGACCGTCTCGGCGTCGGGTAGCGGCGCCAGCGGCTTGCCGATCAGGCTCTTGTCGGTCGCCGCGCGCACGGTTCCCGCGTGATCGCTCAGCGTGATATAGGCGAAGGAATTGCGCCGCGCGGCGCCGTCCGCGATGGATTCCAGACCGATCCAGTCCTCGCTCAAGACGGGAACCGCGCTCTCCGAAGCAATAAACGTGGCGAGCGCAACGCCGGAACCCACCACCTGATCCGTCAGCATCCGGGTCTGGATGTGAAACACGGTGAACGCGCTGATGGCCATTACCAGGGCAACGACGCCGCCCAGAATGGCGGTCCATTTGACCTGGATCGGCACATAGTTCCGTTCCTCTTCGTCATCCTGCAGATTGCGCAACTCGCGTTCGAGCGCCTCCTGCAGATCGCGTCCGCGTTGAAACCGCTTCTCGGGTTTCTTTTGCAGCAGTTTGTTGACGATGGCCTGCAAGCCCGTCGGCACCTCGGGACACAGGCTGCGAATCGGCTCGGGCTCCTCCTGGATGATCTGCAGGATCAGCGTGGGCATGGACTCGGCATTGAAGGCCTTGTGCCCGGTCAGCATTTCGTAGAGCACCACCCCGAGGGAGAACAGATCGGAGCGCCCGTCGACGGATTCGCCCCGGGCCTGCTCGGGCGACATGTAGCGCGGCGTACCCAGAATCATGCCGGCCTGGGTGGCCTCGTGAATTTCCGGATTGCTGCGCCGGGCAATGCCGAAATCGGCAATCTTTACCGAACTGTTTTCGACTTTGAAGATGATGTTGTCGGGCTTGATGTCCCGATGCACCACGCCCATCGAGTGGGCGTAATCGAGCGCGCTGGCGATTTGCAGCGCGGCTTGCAGGACGGTCTTGATCGGCAGTTTTTCGCCCCGCTTCAGGGTTTCCGTCAGGGTCTCGCCTTCCAGCAGCTCCATCATGATGTAGGGGACTTCGTCGAATTTGCCGACGTCGTAGACCGTCACAATGTTGGGATGCGTGAGGAAACCCGAGGCCTTCGCCTCCTTGAGGAAGCGGTTGAAGTACTCCTTGTCGACGGCGTGATCCTGCTTGAGGATTTTCATCGCCCCGGTGCGGTCGATTTCCGGATCGTAGGCGCGATACACATCCGCCATCGCGCCCGAGCCGATGAGATCCTTGATTTGATAACGGCCGATCTGCATGCCGGATCTGTCCATAACAGACTTCCCTCTAGTGACTATTTTGCTTTTTTGGTTGAAAAGAAACGTCCAAGGACACCCCGGACGCCGCGCGACTCTTCGTCGATGACGGGGAGCGGCGCCGGAGCAACCAGGGTGTGGCGATCGAGGTCCGGCGCGCCGTCGCGCGGCGCGGGCACACCGGACACCCCGGGATTGGGGGTTGCCACCCGAGCGCCGCCGCGGTCGAGTTCCGGATCCACGACGATGATCGTCACATTGTCCCTGCCACCCGCCGTCAATGAGCCCTGCACCAGACTTGCCGCCTGCTCCTGCGGCGAGCTCGCCGCCGCCAACCGCTCGGCGATCTCCTGCTCCCGGATTTCATCGTTGAGACCATCGCTGCACAACAGCAGGCGTTGTCCGGGCCGCAAGGTGCCGGCAATGCGATCGACCTGCAATTCATGGTCCGGCGTGACGCCGATGGACTGGGTGATGATATTGCGCTTGGGGTGATTGAAGGCTTCTTCCTGATTGATGATGCCCCTGGCAAGCAGGGTTTCCACCAGGGAATGGTCCCGGGTCAACAGGGTGAGTCGGCCGTCCCACAGATAGGCACGGCTGTCGCCGACCCAGGCAATCTCGTAGTCACGCCCCCGCAGCGCCAAGGCGACCACGGTGGAACCCATGTTGGGCTTGCCCTCCCCGCGCCGGATGGCGTCGAGCACCGCCGCATGCGCGGCTTCGATAGCCGCGCGCAGATCGCCGCTGCTCCGGAACACTTCCTTGATGGTGGCACGGGTCAGATCGCTGGCGATCTCGCCGCCGGCGTGACCGCCGACCCCGTCGGCCACCAGCCACAAACCGACATCGGGATCGGCTTCGAAGCAATCCTCGTTGAGGCTGCGCACCAATCCGCAGTGAGTTTCAGCAGCGTAAGCGACCATCCGGCAATCAGGTTCCTGCGAACATGCGGTACTGGCCGGCAATTTACCGCCGTTCAACCCCAAAAGCCATTGACGAATCAAGCCCTTGGCAACCATGGACCGCGCGTCCCGCACACGGTCGTCGCGACCGCCGGCGCGTGCGGACGCGACACAGTCAATGGTCGCGGGGGGCGGGCTGGCGTGAATTGCCCTTTATCCGGGAGCGAAGTAATATCCGCGCTTCGGACAGGCAGCGTTGGCTGCCTGTTTGCGTTTTCTGTTTTCTGTTTCTTTTGATTTCTCGCTGCGGCACCGGCCGCGGCCACAGCCCGGGGCAATGCCGCCCGGCGGCAGGCAATGACGATGGCGGATGGCAGTGCTTTGATGAACACCTACGGCGAACGGCGGCTGACGCTGGTAAAGGGCGAAGGCGCCTGGATCTGGGACGCCGAGGGCAAACGCTACCTGGACGCACTGTCCGGCATCGCCGTGTGCGGCCTCGGCCATGCCCACCCGCAAGTCACGCGTGCCATCGCCGAGCAGGCCGCCACCCTGGTGCACTGTTCGAACCTCTACAACATCCCCGCGCAGCAGGCTCTGTCGCTGGCCCTGCGCGATGCCAGTGGCATGGACAAGGTGTTTTTCAGCAACTCCGGCGCCGAAGCGAACGAGGCCGCGATCAAGATCGCACGCCTGCACGGCCATGCCCGCAACATCGACGTGCCGGCCATCGTCTGCATGGAAAAGGCCTTCCACGGCCGCACCCTCGCCACCCTGACCGCCACCGGCAACCGCAAGGTGCAGGCCGGATTCGAACCCCTGGTGCGCGGCTTCGTGCGGGCGCCCTACGACGACATCGACGCGATCGAAACCATCGCCCGCAACAATCCCGACATCGCCGCGATCCTGGTCGAACCCATCCAGGGCGAGGGCGGCATCCGGATTCCGGCGCCGGATTACCTGGCGCGCCTGCGCGCGATCTGCGACCGCCACGACTGGCTGTTGATGCTCGACGAGATCCAGACCGGCAACGGCCGCACCGGCAGCCTGTTCCATTATCAGCAGCGCGGTCTGGTGCCCGACGTCGTCACCCTCGCCAAGGGTCTGGGCAACGGCATCCCCATCGGCGCCTGCCTGGCGCGCGGCAAGGCCGCCGAACTGATGCAGCCCGGCAATCACGGCTCGACGTTCGGCGGCAACCCGGTCGCCTGCGCGGCCGGTCTCGCGACCCTCCAGGTAATCGCCGAGCAGAATCTCTGCGCCCGCGCCACCGCACTGGGCGCCCGTCTGCGCGCGGATTTTCAGACGGCATTGGCGGGTTGCGACAAGGTACGCGAGGTGCGCGGCAGCGGATTGATGCTGGGCATCGAGCTGGATCGTCCCTGCGCGGAACTGGTCGATCGCGCCGCCGACCAGGGTTTGCTGATCAACGTCACCGCCGAATCCGTGATCCGCCTGCTGCCCCCGCTGATCCTGAGCGATATCGAGGCTGACCAGCTGGTGGCGACCCTCGCGCCCCTGATCCGCGCCTTCTGAGACGACTGTCCGACCGCGCTCCCGCCACTTCCTCATGCCCGCCTTGGGGTGGACCAACACCATGGAACCGAGACACTTTCTGACCCTGGGCGATCTCTCCCGCGCCGAACTCGACGCCGTCATCGCGCGCGCCATCGCCCTCAAGCGGACGCACCGGGAAGGCCGCGAGCAGCCGTCCATGACCGGCAAGGTGCTGGGGATGATTTTCGAGAAGTCCTCGACCCGCACCCGGGTATCCTTCGAGGCCGGCATGGCCCAGATGGGCGGCAGCGC
>JBFWOQ010000011.1:0-79232 GCA_050250395.1 Porticoccaceae bacterium | reverse complement strand
GGACCGCACAACCGCCGCTTCGTCGACATCGTGGTCAACTGACCGCCATCGCGACAGGCTTGCGGAAAAGCCCCTTTACCGGGGCTTTTTTTATGGAGGCGGCCAACCCGCCTGGCATATGATTCGATACGCCGGAACCACAGTGTCCGGGGGAAACCACCCATGAAATTCGTCGACGAAGCGCCCATCGATGTCATCGCCGGCAACGGCGGCAACGGCTGCATGAGCTTCCGGCGGGAGAAATACATCCCCAAGGGCGGCCCCGACGGCGGCGATGGCGGCGATGGCGGCAGCGTCATCCTGATCGCCGATCCCGGGCTCAACACCCTGGTGGACTACCGCTATCAGCGCGTGTTCCGGGCCGACAGTGGCGCCGCCGGCCGCGGCGCCAACTGCCGGGGCCGCTCGGCCGAGGATCTGCTGCTGCCGGTTCCCGTGGGCACCACCGTGATGGATGCCGATACCGACGAAGTCATCGGTGACCTCACCACCGCGGGCGAGCGCCTGATCGTGGCGCGCGGCGGCTTCCACGGCCTCGGCAACGCCCGTTTCAAGTCCAGCATCAACCGCGCGCCCCGGCGCACCAGCCCCGGCAGCGAAGGCGAGACCCGTCATTTGCGCCTCGAACTCAAGCTGCTCGCCGACGTCGGCCTGCTGGGCTTGCCCAACGCCGGGAAGTCCACCCTGATCCACGCGATCTCGGCGGCGCGACCCAAGGTCGCCGACTACCCGTTCACCACGCTGGTGCCCAATCTCGGGGTGGTCTCGCTGGAGCACTACCGCAGCTTCGTGGTCGCCGACGTGCCCGGCGTGATCGCGGGTGCCGCCGACGGCGCCGGGCTCGGTATCCGCTTTCTGCGCCACCTGACCCGCACGCGACTCCTGCTGCATCTCGTCGATCTCGCGCCCGTCGATGGCGGCGATCCCGCGCACGCGGTGCGTACCCTGCATGGGGAGCTCGAAAAATTCAGCCCCACGCTCGCCCGGCGCGACTGCTGGCTGGTGTTCAACAAGGCCGATCTGTTGCCGCCGGACGCAGCCCGCGAGCGCGCCGCCGCTATCGTGGACGCCCTGGGCTGGAATGCGCCCTGGCATCTGATCTCGGCCGCGGAACGCGCGGGCACCACCGAACTGTGCGAAGCGGTGATGAATTACCTCGAAGCGCGCGCCCGCAGCCAGGCCGAAGATCCCGAAGCGGCGCGTCACGAGCGCGAAATGCAGGAAGCCATGCAACGCGAGGCGCGTGAACGCATCGCCTGGCTGCGGGCACAACGGGCCGGCGCGGATGTAGAACTCGCGGACCAGGACGAAGACGACGATGATCACGATGTCGAAGTGTGCTATGCCCCCTGACCGGAACCCCCGCCGTGGACGCTGAACGCCGCCGGGTCACCGCCGCCCGCCGCTGGGTGGTGAAGATCGGCAGTGCCCTGCTCACCAACGACGGCCGCGGCCTGGCCCGCGCGGCCATCGCCAATTGGGTCGGCCAGATCGCCGCGCTTCAGGAGCGGGGCTACGAAATCGTGCTGGTCTCCTCCGGCGCGATCGCCGAGGGCATGGCGCGACTCAACTGGGCGCAGCGGCCGCGCGAACTGCACGAACTGCAAGCCGCCGCCGCGGTGGGTCAGATGGGGCTGATCGAGGCCTACGAATCCTGCTTCCAGCGCTACGGTCGCCACACGGCCCAGATACTGCTCGATCACGACGATCTCTCGAACCGGCAGCGCTACCTCAATGCGCGCCGCACCCTCACCACCTTGATCAAGCTGGGCGTGGTGCCGGTGGTCAACGAGAACGACACCGTGGTCACCGACGAGATTCGCTTCGGCGACAACGACACCCTGGGGGCACTGGTCGCCAATCTCATCGAAGCGCCGCTGCTGGTGATTCTCACCGACCGCGACGGCCTCTACAGCGCCGATCCCCGGACCAATCCCGACGCCACCCTGATGCATCGCGGCCGCGCCCTGGATCTCGGCCTCGACGCCATCGCCGGCGGCAGCGCCAGCCAGCTCAGCCGCGGCGGCATGATCACCAAGCTGCGCGCGGCGCGACTCGCGGCACGCTCGGGCGCGCACACCCTGATCGCCGGGGGGCGCGTCGACCAGGTACTCACCCGGCTCGCCGAGGGCGAGCTGCTGGGCACCTTGCTGGTGGCCGACTGCGAGCCCCTGGTGGCGCGCAAGCAATGGCTGGCGGGGCAGTTGCAGGCCAAGGGCGCGCTCACGCTGGATGCCGGCGCGGTGCGCGTATTGCGGGAGTCCGGACGCAGTCTGCTGCCGGTCGGCGTCTTGCGCTGCGCAGGCGACTACACCCGGGGCGATCTGGTGCGCTGCCTCGCCGAGGACGGGCGCGAGATTGCCCGTGGCCTGATCAATTACAGCAGCGAGGAAACCCGGCGTATCGCCGGCCTGGGCAGCGACCGTATCCCGGAAGTGCTGGGCTACGGCGGCGACGCCGAGCTGATCCACCGCGACAATCTGGTGCTGGTCTGAACCGATACCGCGGCGCCGCGTAGGGACTCCGGATCACCTGCCGCCGGAACGGGCAGTTTCGGATGCGCGTTTCTCCTTTTCCTTGCCGGCATCGGTCAGCGCGGCAATCCAGTCCATTACGGCAAACAGCACGCCAGAGGCGATGAAGGTCAGGTGCAGGATGACCAACCAGCGCAGGCGCGCCTCGTCGATCGGGGCGCGCTCGCGGAGGCAGGCGAGAGCAGAAAGCAACAAAGCCGGCATCGGCCGGCTTTGCAGGAGAGGCGCAGCGGGAAAACTCAGCCGCTGGCCAGCGCCTTGATATGGGCGTTGAGCCGGCTCTTGTAGCGGGCGGCCTTGTTCTTGTGGATCACGCCCTTGTCGGCGATGCGATCCAGCACCGGGACCGCGGCGGCGTAGGCGGCCTTGGCAGCTTCCAGATCACCGGCCAGCAGCGCGGCCTGGACTTTCTTGACGTAAGTGCGCGTCATGGAGCGCTGGCCAGCTTTGAGCTGACGGCGCTTTTCGCTCTGACGAGCACGCTTTTTTGCCTGGGGTGTGTTGGCCAACGGAATCAACTCCGGCTGTAGTCATTGCAAGGCGGCGCACTATAGCCAGTTCCGCCCGGGCGTTCAACCCACCTTGCCGCGACTCCGCTCATGGCGCGCCAGCGCCCAGTCGGCGTGCTCGCGTACCAGTTCGGAGCCCTGCTCGCGACAGGTTGCGAGCGCCGCCAGCACCAGCGCGGTGGTGGGTGCATTGCCCAGCCCCACGGCGAGATTGCGCAACCAGCGTTCGTGGCCGATGCGGCGAATCGGCGAACCGGCGGTACGCTCCAGAAATTCGGTTTCGGTCCACTGCGCAAGCGCCGCCAGTTCGGCATCGGCGAGCCCATGGCGGGGTCGGAAGGCGGCTTCGTCGGTGGGTTTGGCGAAGCGGTTCCAGGGACAGACGATCTGGCAATCGTCGCAGCCGAACACGCGGTTGCCCATGGCGGCACGCAACGCCTCGGGAATGGGTCCGGAATGCTCGATGGTGAGATAGGAAATACAGCGCCGGGCGTCCAGCACATAGGGTTCGGGGAAGGCCCGGGTCGGGCAGATCGACAGACAGGCCCGGCACTTGCCGCAGGCGTCGTCGATCAGCTCGGTGGCAGGCGGCAGGCGAATGCTGGTGATCAGCTCGCCGAGAAAGAACCAGGAACCGGCGCGGCGATTCAGCAGCAGGGTGTTCTTCCCGATCCAGCCGAGCCCGGCGCGCGCGGCCAGGGGCTTTTCGAGCACCGGCGCGCTGTCGACAAAGGGCCGCTGGATTACCGAACAGCCGGCAGCGGCGGCGATCCGCTGAGCCAGCGTCGCCAGCCGGGCGCGCATGATCCTGTGATAGTCGCGCCCCAGGGCGTAGCGCGACACATAAGCTTTTTCGCCGTCGCGCAACTGCGCAATCATGCGGGTATTGGCGGGCCGGTAATCCATCCGCACACAGATCGCCGAGATCGTGCCGGGCACCAGCAGATCGGGGCGCGCGCGCAGTTCGCCGTGGCGCGCCATCCAGTCCATGCTGCCGTGGAAGCCGCGGTCGAGCCATTCGCGCAGGCGTAGGCCGGCCTCGCCCAGATCCAGATCCGCGATGCCGACCTGCTGGAAACCCAGTTCCCGCGCCCAGGCGCCTATGCGGGCGACCAGCTCCGGGTCGGTTGCGGCAGTCGCTGTTTCGGGCACGGGCAGGGCCGGGTGAAGGGCGTGTCGTATAATTTTGCCAGATTCCACACCCGGCCCCGCCGATGCCAGTTTCCGCTGCTGCCCTCTACACCGCCGCCCAGACCCGCGAACTCGACCGCCGCGCCATCGAAGAACACGGCATTCCCGGCATCGCGCTGATGAAACACGCCGGCGCCAGCGCGTTCCGGGAACTGTGCCGGCGCTGGCCCGAGGCGCGCGCGATCACCGTGCTCTGCGGCAGTGGCAACAACGGCGGCGACGGCTACATCATCGCGGCGCTGGCGCACGCGCGGGGGCTGGCCAGCCGGGTGGTCCACTTGGCCGAACCGGCCCTGCTGAAGGGAGACGCGGCCCTCGCCTGGCGCTTCGCGGCGCAGGCGGGCGTACCCATGGAACCCTTCACCACCGATACCGTGCTGACCGGCGATGTCCTGGTCGACGCCGTGTTGGGAACCGGGATCGCGCGACCGGTAACGGGCGCGTATGCCGCCGCTATCGCCGCCATCAACGGCGCCGGCATTCCGGTCCTGGCGGTCGATATCCCCTCGGGACTGCACGCCGACACCGGCGCCGAACTGGGCCTGGCGGTACGCGCGCAGGTCACGGTGTCCTTCATAGGCCGGAAACTCGGGCTCTATACCGGTCGCGGTCCGGCGCTGGCGGGAGCCCTTGTGTTCGACCGGCTGGACGTGCCGGATGCCGCGTATCGGGACGATCCTGCCGCCGAACTCCTCGATCTGACGCAACTGCTGCTGACACTCCCGCCCCGCGCCCGCGACGCCCACAAGGGCAATTTCGGCCACGTCATGGTGATCGGCGGGGATCGCGGGTTTGGCGGCGCGGCCCTGATGGCGGCCGAAGCGGCAGCGCGCGCCGGCGCCGGGCTGGTGAGTGTCGCCACCCGACCGGAGCACGCCGCCGCTTTCCTGGCACGGCGTCCAGAGCTGATGGTCAAGGGCGTACCGTCCGGGCAGGAACTCGAACCCCTGCTCAGCGGGCCCTCGGTGCTGGTGGTCGGCCCCGGCCTCGGCCGCTCGCCCTGGTCCGAACAGATGCTGCAACAGGCCTTCAATGCCGGCTTGCCCATGGTGCTGGATGCCGACGCCCTGAACCTGCTCGCCGCCGGCCGCCTGGGCCGGGACGCCGATGGCAGCCGCTGGGTACTGACACCCCACCCGGGCGAGGCCGCGCGTTTGCTCGATC
Organism: Porticoccaceae bacterium; assembly: GCA_050250395.1. Classification (GTDB taxonomy): domain Bacteria; phylum Pseudomonadota; class Gammaproteobacteria; order Pseudomonadales; family Porticoccaceae; genus JAGPUQ01. The sequence goes on along the minus strand of JBFWOQ010000011.1, from coordinate 73,834 downwards.
TCGACAACGCGGCGGTGCAGGCCGATCGCCCGCGCGCGTGCCGGCGCCTCCAGGAAAGATTTGGCGCCGCCGTACTGCTCAAGGGCGCGGGCACAATGATCGCCGGACCCGGAAAGCCGCTGGCCATCTGCCCCCATGGCAATCCCGGCATGGCCTCGGGCGGGATGGGCGACGTGCTGGCCGGCGTGATCGGCGCGCTGCTGGCGCAGGGCCTGGAGCCCACGGCGGCGGCGCGGCTGGGCGCCTGCGTCCACGGCCGCGCCGCCGATATTGCGGCACAGCGCAGCGGCGAGCGCGGGCTGTTGGCGACCGACCTGCCGGACCTGATCCGCGAACTGCTTAACGGACGGCATGCGCTGCCGGATTGAGCTTCCCGACTCCGAAGCCACCCTCGCCTGGGGACGGTTGCTGGGCGCCCGACTGTGGCCCGGGGCGATCGTTTTTCTGAGCGGAACCCTGGGGGCAGGCAAGACCAGTCTCTGCCAGGGGATGCTGTCCGCGCTCGGACACGCCGGCCCGGTCAAGAGTCCAACTTATACTTTGGTTGAACCCTATGCGCTAACCTGCGGAAATGTGTATCATTTTGACCTCTATCGCCTGATGGACCCAGAGGAACTCGAATGGATCGGAGGGCGGGACTATTTCGACGGCGAGAGTATCTGCCTGATCGAGTGGCCCGAGCGCGGTGCTGGCGCCCTGCCACCGCCGGATCTGACCTTGACACTGGAGCTTGCCGGCACCGGGCGGACGCTGTTGATTGCAGCGGGCAGCGAGCGCGCCTGCGCGCTCCTCGCGGGGCTGCCGGTAACACCCATCGCGTCCTGACCGGACTGCTCGCCGCCGCCCGGCACCGGGTTTTCCCGTTGTTGATTGCGCTATGCAGCCTGGTCTTGCCCGGGGTGGTGCATGCCGCCACGGCGGTAGAGCGCGCACGGCTGGTGCAGGATGCCGCCAATGTCCGCCTTGAGCTCGATCTGAGCGCAGCGCCCACGTCCTACAGGGTCTTCACCCTGCGGGCGCCGGACCGCGTGGTGATCGACATCGACAATGCCCGGTTGCGCGCCTCGCTGCGCGGCATCGGCCTGGCCGACAGCCCCGTACGCAACCTGCGCTCGGGCATCCGCGACGGCACCGGACTGCGCATCGTCGCCGATCTGTCACGCAGCGTGAGCGTGCGAGGGATGCTCAGCGCGCCGGCCGCGGGCAAGCCCCATCGTCTGGTGGTGGAGTTGCAGTCGGGCGGTGGCGGCCGTGCCGCTCCGGACCGCGCCGGCGCCGCTACCGCACTGGCCAAGCCCGCGTCAGCGCCCCCCAAACCGCGAGGCCCGGCTCCCGCGCAGAAATCGCCGACAAGTGCAGGCAAGTCTCATCCGATCGCAACGCCCGGGCCGCTGCGCAACATCGTCGTGGCGATCGACGCCGGTCACGGCGGCCAAGACCCCGGCGCCATAGGCCCCGGCGGCGCCCATGAAAAGCGGGTGGTTCTCGCCATCAGCAAAGCGCTGGCGGCGCAGGTAAATCGGGAGTCCGGGTACCGCGCGGTGCTGGTTCGAACCGGCGACTACTTCATCCCATTGGCCAAACGACCCGTCATCGCGCGGCGCGCGGGTGCCGACATCATGGTTTCGGTGCATGCGGATGCTTTCGACAAGAAAACCGCCCAGGGCGCTTCGGTGTACGCCCTGTCCCAGCGGGGCGCAACCAGCGAGACCGCCAAGTACCTGGCGGATCGCGAGAATCGCGCGGATCTGATCGGCGGTTCGGTGGCGCTCAACGACAAGGATCCGGTCCTGGCGGAAGTCATCCTTGACCTGTCGATGACCGCCACCCTCAACCACAGCCTTCATCTGGGCGACCAGGTCCTGAAATCCATGGCTGGTGTCGGCCGGCTGCACAACCGCCGCGTGGAGCAGGCGGGTTTCGTGGTACTGAAGTCGCCGGACATGCCGTCGATCCTGGTCGAAACCGGATTCATCTCCAATCCCGAAGAGTCCCGCAAGCTGCGCGATCCCGCCCACCAGAACCGGCTGGCCCGCGCCATTTTCGCGGGCGTCAAACGCCACTTCGAGCGTCATCCGCCCGATGGCACCCGGCTCGCCTGGGAACAGCGCCAGCGCAACGGCGGGCTCGCCCGGGCGACAGCTCGCCAAACCAGCGCCCGGCCCGACATCGCACAGCGCTAGAATGCGTGGGTGAACCCACTACGCCGACGCACATACCCCGCCGCACCCCGCCACGATCCGGAGCCACCGGTTCCGGGCGGGATCTGACCGTGGCCGCCGACCCCGCCCCGATTCGCCTCCTCTCGCCCCAACTGGCGAATCAGATCGCTGCCGGCGAGGTGGTGGAACGTCCCGCCGCCGTGATCAAGGAATTGCTGGAAAACAGCATCGACGCCGGCGCCGACCGCATCGAGATCGAACTCGAACAGGGCGGCATCAAGCTGATGCGCATCCGCGACAACGGCACCGGCATCCCCCGCGACGACCTCGCTCTGGCACTGAGTCGCCACGCCACCAGCAAGATCGCGGTACTGGACGATCTCGACGCCGTGGCCACCCTGGGCTTTCGCGGCGAGGCGCTGGCGAGCATCGCGTCCGTCTCCCGGCTCGCGCTTACCTCGAACGCGCAGGCCGGCAACTCCGGCTGGGTCATCCGGAGCGCGGCGGATGACGCCACCATTGCACCGGCACCTCACCCCCGCGGCACCACGGTCGAGGTACGGGATCTGTTTTTCAACACCCCCGCACGGCGCCGCTTCCTGCGCACCGAGCGCACCGAGTACGGGCGCATCGAGGAAGTCATCCACCGGCTGGCGCTGAGCCGCTTCGACGTAGGGCTGCGCGTGCGCCACAACGGCCGTCAGGTACAGGATTTTGCTCGTGCCGACGACCGGCCCGCGCAGGAACGCCGGGTGGCGGCGGTGTGCGGCCAGCCGTTCCTGGAGCAGGCACGCCATCTCGAAGTCGAGCACCAGGGTTTGCGCCTGCACGGCTGGATCGCGTTGCCCACCTACTCGCGCAGCCAGGCCGATCTTCAGTATTTTTATGTGAACGGTCGCGCGGTGCGCGACAAGGTCATCGGTCACGCCGTCCGCCAGGCGTACCGCGATGTGCTGTATCAAAACCGGCACCCGGCGTTCGTGCTGTTTCTCGAAATTCCGCCCCGCGACGTGGACGTCAATGTCCACCCCACCAAATACGAAGTCCGCTTCCGGGAGGCGCGTCAGGTCCACGACTTCCTGTTCAGCATGCTCCACCGCGCGCTCGCCGAAATCACTCCGGGGGATGCGCGACCGGCGCCGGCGCTGGTGTCCGCCGCGGGCGAAACGACCTCTGCGTCGGCGCGTGAATCGACTTCCGAAGCCCCGCACGCACCGACGCCCGAAGTTGCCACACACCAGCACAGCCTGTCGTTCCCGGCAACGCGTCCCGCCTCGGGCGTGAGCGAGCGCATGGCGATCTATGCCGATCTGCACCGACCGGCGCCCGAGCAATCGCCGGTGGCGCCGGCGTCTCCGACCGACGCTGTCCCCCCGCTCGGCTTCGCTCTGGCGCAGCTCAAGGGTGCCTATATCCTCGCGGAAAACGGCGCCGGTCTGGTCCTGGTGGATCTCCATGCCGCCCACGAGCGCGTCCTCTACGAGCGCATGAAAATCGCCTGGCGCGCCGGGGCGCTCGCCAGTCAACCCCTGCTGGTGCCGATGACGCTGACGGTGAACGCGGCGGAAGCGGACGCCGCCGAACACCACGCCGCCGCCTTCGACCGCATCGGCTTCAGCCTCGACCGCAGCGGACCCACCACCATTCTGGTGCGCGCCGTGCCGGCGCTGGTACGGGGTGTGGAAGCGGAAGCTCTGGTGCGGGATGTGCTCGCCGATATCCGCACCCTGGACAGCACCGACCGCCTCGACGGTCGCATCGAAGAAATCCTGGGCAACATGGCCTGCCGCGCGGCGGTCCACGCCAACCGTCCGCTGGCAGTGGCCGAAATGAACGCGCTGCTGCGCGCGATGGAGTCCACCGAGCGCAGCGGCCAGTGCAACCACGGCCGCCCCAGCTGGACCCAGGTGTCGCTGGAGGAACTGGACCGTCTGTTCCTGCGGGGGCGCTGAATGCCCGCGCCCTCCGACCGGCCGCGCGCGCTGGCCATCGCGGGTCCGACAGCGAGCGGCAAGACTGCCCTCGCACTGGCGCTGCGGGAACGCGCGCCGGTCGAGATCATCAGCGTGGACTCGGCCCAGGTGTATGTGGGCATGGACATCGGCACCGCCAAGCCGGATGCCGCGACGCTCGCCCGCGCACCCCATCGCCTGATCGACATCCGCGATCCCGCGACACCCTACTCCGCCGCCGAATTCGTCGCCGACGCGCGCCGCGAAATGGCGGACATCGCGGCGGCGGGGCGCATCCCGCTGCTGGTGGGCGGGACCATGCTCTACTTCCATCTGCTGATCGAGGGCATGGCGAAGCTGCCCGCGGCAAACCCGCGGTTGCGCGCGGAGCTCGCCGCGACCGCCGCGCGTCACGGCTGGCCCCATCTGCACGCGGAACTCGCGCGGGTGGACCCGGCCACGGCCGCGCAACTGCACCCTCGGCATTCCCAACGAATCCAGCGCGCGCTCGAAGTCTATCGCGCCACCGGGCAACCGCTGTCGCGGTTGCTCGGCGCGCAACGGGACGGACAGGGCATCGCGCCCATCGCCGCGGACTACGATCTGACGCTGGTCGCGCTGCTGCCGCCCAGCCGCGATCGGCTCCACCGGCACATCGCCCAGCGCTTCGAAGCCATGCTGGAAGCGGGCCTGGTGGACGAAGTTCGCGCTCTGTACCAACGCGGCGACCTCAACTCCGATCTGCCGTCGATTCGTGCCGCCGGTTATCGCCAGGTGTGGGCCTATCTCGATGGCGAATGCGACGCATCGGTCATGGCCGCGCGCGGTATCGCGGCCACCCGCCAGCTCGCCAAGCGTCAGTTGACCTGGTTGCGCGGTCCGCGTTCGCCGGCGCAGGTGGTACTCACCGGCAACCAAGAGACCCGCGAAAACCAGCGCGAGACCCTGGCTAAGCTCTTGAAGCTGATCTGATTGCCCTCAGGCGGTGGTCCCGCCACTCCCCGGGCGCTAACATGGGTCGCAGCCACCATAACAAGCCAACCGTAAAACGGGGCGCCCTCCATGAATAACGAGCTCGATGCCACCACGGCCCGGCATCTGCGCGGCAAGTACGCCATCGTAGGCGTCGGCGAGACCGAATACCTGCGCGGCTCGGGCTGTACCACCCGCACCCTGGGCACCCGCGCGGTGCGCGCCGCGATCGTCGATGCGGGGCTCAAGCCCGGCGATGTCGATGGCATGCTCTCCTACTCCAACAACGATTCCACCCCCTCGACGGTGATCGCCGGCGATCTGGGCATTCGGTTGAATTTCTACATGGACGTGTACGGCGGCGGCTCCAGCACCGAGGCGCTGGTGGGCATCGCCATCGGCGTGATCGAAGCCGGCCTGTGCAAGACGGTCGCCATCTTCCGCGCCATGAACGGCTATTCGCAGGTCCGCATCGGCGGTACCGGCGGCGCCGGCGAGCGCGCGCCCCTGAGCAGCGCCGGCCTGTTTGGCCGCGCCTACGGCCTGATGAGTGCCGGGCAGATGTTCAGCCAGTCGTTCATGCGCCACATGTACGACTACGGCACCACGCCGGAGCAGGTCGCGATGGTCAAGGTGATCCACAGCGAGCACGCCTCGAACAACCCGAAGGCCTACTACAGGCAGCGGGTCACGGTGGCCGACGTGCTCAACAGCCGCATGATCGTGAAGCCGCTGCACCTACTGGACTGCTGCGTGGAAACCGACAACGGCACCTGCATCATCGTCACCGGCATCGACCGCGCGCGCGACTGCCGCGCGCGGCCCGCCGTGATTCAGTCGGTGGTGGGGCGGTGCAGCAAGCCGCGCGCCGACATGCACTACCAGCACGGGCCGATTTCCACCACCGCGGGTTTCTATGGCAAGGACATCCTGTGGCCGAACGCGGGGGTGGGGCCGGAGGACATCGACATCACCGGCTCCTACGATGCCTTCACCTTCACCACAATGCTGCAACTCGAGGATTACGGCTTCTGCAAAAAGGGCGAGGGCGGCGACTACGTCAGCAACGGCACCATGCGCCTGGGCGGCAGGCGCCCCAACAATACCAGCGGCGGCCATCTGTGCGAGGGCTATACCCACGGCCTCAACATGGTGATCGAAAACGTGCGGCAACTGCGCGGCGAAATCGACGACAGCTGCCCGCTGGGGCCAGACGGTAAGCGTCGGCACAGCCATGACTACCGCGAAGGCGGCTGCCGTCAGGTCAAGGATCCGGAGCTGACCGCGAACCTCGGCTGGGCCGGACCCCAGACGGGTTCGGCCATGGTGATGGCGCGCGGCTAGAACTCACCCATCGACGCAAGCCAACGCAGAGGAACCTGGCCATGGCGACCGCAGGCACCTATCTCGGCATGCCGATCCGCATCGGCGATCTGGACCGGGAAAACCTGGAGTTTTTCCGCCATTGCGCGACCCACCGGCTTCACCTCCAGAGGTGTGACGACTGCCATCTGCTGCGCTACCCACCGACCACGGCCTGCCCCTGGTGCGCCAGTCCGGACGCGCGCTGGGCGCCGGTCGAAGGCAAGGGTACGCTGCATTCCTACGGCGAAGTGCACCATGCCATTCAGTCGGCCTTTCGCGGACACACGCCCTACATGCTGGTGCTGGTGGAGCTGGATACGCAGAGCGGCCAGCCGACCGCGCACGAGGCGCTGCGCATCACCGGCAACCTGGCTTCCGCCGACGGCGAACTCGCCCCAACCGATCTGGTGGCGCGCGTCGGCATCGGCAGCCGCCTGCGCATCGTGTTCAAGGATGCCGGCAACGACATTGCCATACCCCTGTGGACACTGGACGAAAGCGCGCCACAACCGGCAAGTCCCTGGCGTTATCCCGCGCGTTGAAACCGGCCCCGGGAGTCATCGAATCCACCTCTTCCATAACCATAATCAAACGAGGGTGTCCCCATGGAACCGCTGCAAGGTATCCGTATCGTCGAGCTGACCACCAATGTCGCCGCGCCCATGGGGACACTCATGCTGGCGGATCAGGGTGCGGACGTCGTTCGCATAGAACAGGTTGACGCGGGCGATCCGGCTCGCGCGGTGGGTGCGGTGCGCAACGGCGTCACCAGCTATTACCTGAGCCTCAATCGCAACAAACGCGCGATCTCGATCGATCTGAAAGATCCCCGCAGCCGGCCACCGATGGAAGATCTGCTGCGCAGCGCCGATGTCTTTGTGCACAACACGCGCCCGGGGGTGATGGATCGCCTGAACTATGGCTACGACGCGGTCCATGCGCTGAATCCGGACTTGATCTACGTCTCGCTGTCCGGCTTTGGCCCTGACGGTCCCGGCGCCGAGAACCGGGTCTACGATCTGGTGATCCAGGCGGTGTCGGGCATGGTGCGGGTACAGACCGGCGCGAATGGCCCGGAATTCGTCAGGAACATCGTCTGCGACAAGGTGGCCGCGGTGACCGCCGCGCAGGCGATCTCCTCGGCGCTGTTTGCCCGCGAACGCGGTCGGGTCGGCGGCCACCATGTCGAACTCACGATGCTGGAAGCAAACCTCGGCTTTCTCTGGCACGACGGTTTCTGGAATCACAGCTTCGTCGGCGAGTTCGAGCAAAAGCCGCTGATTTCCGAATTCATCAGCACCGTGCCGACGGCTGACGGCCATGCCGCGATGTTCACCGTGGGCGATCACGAGTTCGCGGGCGCCTGCGATGTGCTCGCTTGCCGTGAGCTGGTCGAGGATCCGCGCTTCAGGACTGTCACCGACCGCTTCGCCAATGCCCACGCCATGATGGCGGAGTTCAAGCAACGCACGGTCGACTTCACCACCGGGGATCTGGTCGCGCGCATGGAAAAGGCCCAGGTGCCCTGCGCGAAAGTCAACGACTTCGAGGACGTCATCGCGGATCCGCGCGTCGTCCACCGCGGCTCCATCATCGAATACGACCACCCGGTGGGCGGCCGGGTCCGCCAGCCCCGGCCCGCCGCGATCTTCGACCGCGAGCCCTGTGGGGTACGTCTACCCGCGCCCGCGCTGGGGGAACACACCGACGAGGTATTTTCCGCGCTCGGCTACGGCAAGACCGAGTTGGCCGAACTGCGCCGCGCCGGCGTGCTGGGGTAAACCCGAACCGCCGGCAGTGCGGTTCTCGCGTGGCTGGGGCCACACCAGGTATTGGTTTACCATGGGCGCTGTACCACCACAAAGGAAACCGGAAATGAATCGATCCCTGACCTCGCTGGCCGTTGCCGCTGGCATCCTGTTGGTAGCCTGTGGCCCCAAGCCGGCGGAGAAGCAGGACGCCAGCGCGCTCGCGACCGACGAGCAGAAAATCAGTTACATCATGGGCGTCAACGTGGGCTCCCAGATGAAAGCCGATGACTTCAAGCTGGACACATCCGCATTCATTGCCGGTGTCGACGACATCATGGCGGGCAAGGAACCCAGGCTCAGCGATGAAGAAGCGATGACCATCGTGAAGGGCTTCCAGGAAAAGCAGCAGGCGAAAAAGGAAGATGCGCGCAAGCTGGCGGCTGAGAAAAACCTGAAGGAAGGCCAGCAATATCTGGCGGAAAACGCCAAGAAGGAAGGCGTTAAAGTGCTGGCGAGCGGGATGCAGTACCGGGTCGTCACCGCCGGCACCGGCGCCACCCCGAAGGCGGAGGATACCGTCGAAGTGCACTACAAGGGTACCCTGCTCGATGGTACCGAATTCGACAGCTCCTACGCGCGCAACAAGACCGAGACCTTTGGTGTCAGCCAGGTCATCCCGGGCTGGGTCGAAGCCTTGCAGTTGATGAAGGAAGGCGACAAATGGGCACTCGCCATTCCGCCCGATCTCGCCTATGGCCCGGGCGGTTCGGGTGCTGCCATCGGTCCCAATCAGGTGCTGCTGTTTGATGTGGAATTGATCAAGGTGATCAATGACGACACTGCGGACCAGCCCGCTGCGGAGCCGGCACCTGCCGAGTGATCGGTGATCGATGACCAGTGATCGTTGTGCGAAGGGGCCTCAGGGCCCCTTTTTCATGGCGCTCTGGTTTTATGGCGCGTTCGTTCGGTGCGAGCGGCGCACCGGCACGATCAGGCCGGTCTCCCGCGCTGCTCGTGAGCGAGCAGCCAGCGCTTGCGGTCGAGTCCGCCACCATAGCCCGTAAGGGAACCGTCACGACCGATGATGCGGTGGCAGGGCACCACGATGGCGATGGGATTGCGGCCGTTCGCGAGGCCGACCGCCCGCGCGCCCCGGGGCTTGCCGACGGCGGTGGCGATCTCGCCATAGCTCGCGGTCGCCCCATGGGGCACGGCGAGCAGCGCCTGCCATACCGACTGCTGAAATGCCGTGCCGGCCGGATTCAGCGGCAACTCGAAGCTCGCGAGCCGGCCGGCGAAATAGGCGCGCAACTGCCGCACGGCTTCGCGGATCAGGGGGTTCGGGTTGGCCCTGCCATCGCCGGCGGGCATTTCGCCGGGGAAGGCGATGGCGGTAATCCCGCTGTCGTCGGCGCCGATGGTCAACTCACCGACGGGACTCGGCAGTCTGGCGCAATACATCATCCGGGGTTCCTCGCGTGCGGCCTTGACGGCATGTGCCCCGAGGCGCGCTGCCACCCGTGACGCCGGAGTCAGTTGACGAACTGGGCCGTATCGCCCACCGCTATGTCGCCGCCCTCGACCACCTCGCAACAGGCGCCGCCGCGCCAATCCGGCATCAGCGCGCGCTTGAGCCCCTTGTATTGCTCATCCATGCGGGAACAGGGATCGGTTTCGATAGTGATGCGCAACAACGCCGTGCCCACGCGCAGGGTACGGCCGACGCATTCCGGGCCGATCGGCAGGCCGTTCACCAGCAGATTGGCGCGCCTGGTGGTCCAGGGCAATTCCGCACCCAGCTCGGCACAGGCGGCGTGCCATTTTTCGGCGCACAGCACGGTCACCTGGCGCGGTCCGGGCTTCCTGCCCCGAAAGTCACTGGCGACGCCCGCCTCCAGACTGATCCGGGTGGCGTCGATTTCGCGCATCGGCTGGCGTGAACCGTCGCGATAAGCGATTCCCAGTAGTTTTCCCATGCCGTTTCTCCCGTAATGCGCGCACGCCTTGGGATGATAACCGCACCAGCCGATACTGCCACTGTCCGCGGCGCGCGATTGTGCTCCGTGGAGCCCGTTGCTAGCATCCGGCTATCACTTCCACCCCCTGACTGAGCTCGCCCCATGACCATGACCCTGTTCGGCGCTCCGCTGTCCCCCTTTGTACGCAAGGTGGAACTGGTAATGACCATCAAGGGCATCCATTGCGAGCGCAACCCGGTGTCGCCGTTCGCGCTGCCGGAAGGCTACGAACGGATCAATCCGCTCAAGCGGATTCCGGCACTGGAAGTGGATGGTCAGTACCTGGCCGACTCCGCCGTGATTTGCCGCTTTCTGGAGGATCTGTATCCGGAACCGCCGCTGATTCCCGCCGATCCCTGGCTCAAGGCGCGCACGAGCTGGATCGAGAAGTTCGCCGACTACGAGCTCGCCCCGGCGATCACCGCCACCGCATTTCGCAACCGCGTGGTGCTGAAGTCCATGGGTGCACCCTACGACGAGGCAGCGATCGCGGCGCTGCTGGCGGAAAAGACGCCGCCGCTGTATCACTACCTGGACGCGCAGATCGGCGCCAAGACTTATCTGGTCGGCGACCGCCTGACACTCGCCGACATCGCGGTGGTATCCCAGTTCATGAACGCCTCGTTCGGCGACGAATCCCCCGACCCCGTCTGCTGGCCGCGGCTTGCCGGTTATCTCGCCCGGCAGTTCGCGGCGGAACCGTTCGCCAGCGTACTGCAAGCCCACCGCGCGATCGTCGGGAAAATGCTGGCGCGGGCGCGCTGAGCCCGGATCGACGCGCCACTACGGATTCGATCCGGCCACCCGAAACGCCACCCGCTTCCGCAACGTCGCCGCACTCGGTGAACTTGCGCGGCCGTTGCCTGATTTCCGTCAACACCGGCTTGCTGACCGACATTGACCTGCAGCCACCCGGCCTGTACACAGGAGGTGGCGCGCCGCGTACTGCCTGCTCCTGCAAAGTGAAAAGGATCGGCAGGAAACCCGCGCCATCCGGCCTCGGCCCAGGCATATCGGCACAGGCATGTCGGCGCAGGCGCCGGGTTCTGCTTCGCAACGACAAGCGGGCCAAGGGTCCCGCAAGGAGTGGTGAGATGAAACTGCGACGTCTGGCGTGGGTAGCGGTGGGCTCCCTGATGCTGTCAGGTACGGCCCCGGCAGAGGATGACAAAGGGATGGGGACTGGGATGGGAATGGGGATGATGGGAGACGGCAACGCCAAGGTCACCCGGGAGGATTTCCTGAAACGGGCCGAAGCCCGCTTCGCCCGTATGGATGTCAACAAGGATGGCATCATCGATGCCGGCGACCGCGAGAAAATGCGCGCGACAATGCGCGAGTGCATGGAGATGATGGGCGGCATGGGCATGATGGGAGGTGGCATGGGTATGATGGGAGGTGGTGGGATGGGAATGATGGGCGGCGGCATGGGCGCCGGTGCCGACACCAAGGAGCACGAGTCGCACCATCCCAAACCGTGACCGGGCGGGACCGCGCCCGCTGGCGCGGTCCTTTGGCGGCCGGCACAGAGCGCAGGATGGGGATTGCCCAAGAGCAAGCTCCGCGACTGGGCATTCGGTGGCACCGCGGCGCTCACCACGACCGTGGTCCATGGCTTATGCGGCCCAGGCGGCACGACGGCAACCGCTTTCGTCACCGGGAAATCGCTCGTGTTTTTCTACCACTGGCTGGCGGGTGGCGTCCCCGGACGGCCGGACATGACGATCACCCAACGCGGAGACGAACATGGCGAAAGACATGGCGACAGACCCCGTATGCGGTATGCGGGTCGAGCCCGCGCAAGCCGCAGGCACCGCCGACCACGCCGGCCACACCTATTATTTCTGTTCCACGCGCTGCCAGGGACGCTTCGTGACCGACCCCGCAGCCTTTGTCGGCGCGCGAATCCAGGATGACCCGGTCCACGCCGCCTCATGCCACCACAAGCAGGGTGCGCAGCGGAAAGCCGCGCTGGACGCGCCATCCGCCGGCGGCACGATCTACACCTGCCCCATGCACCCCGAGGTGCGCCAGGACCATCCGGGCGACTGCCCGATCTGCGGCATGGCGCTGGAGCCGGTGCAGATCACCGCCGAGCCCGAGGCAAATCCCGAACTCGCCGACATGACCCGCCGCCTGTGGCTGGCAGTGGCCCTAACCTTGCCGGTGCTGGTGCTGGCGATGGGTGCGATGGTGCCGGGCCTCGCCGGGCTGCTGCCGCACGGGCCGGCCGGGCGCTGGCTGGAGCTGGCGCTGGCCACGCCGGTCGTGCTGTGGAGCGGCTGGCCGTTTTTCGTGCGCGCGTACCGCTCGCTGCGCACCTGGAAGCTGAACATGTTCACGCTGATCGGGCTGGGGGTCGGCGTGGCTTATGCGTACAGCCTCGTCGCCACCCTGGCGCCGGGGCTTTTCCCCGCCGCGTTCCGGACCCACGGCGGCCAGGTCGGCGTGTATTTCGAGGCCGCGGCGGTGATCGTCGCCCTGGTGCTGCTCGGCCAGGTCATGGAGCTGCGCGCGCGCAGCTCGACCAACGCCGCCATCAAGGCGCTGCTGGGCCTGGCGCCCAAGACCGCGCGACGCATCGCGCCGGACGGCAGCGAGTCCGATGTACCCCTCGAAGCTGTGCAGATCGGCGACCGGCTGCGGGTGCGGCCGGGCGAGAAGGTGCCCGTGGACGGCGCGGTGGTGGAAGGCCACAGCGCCGTGGACGAGTCCATGATTTCGGGCGAGCCGATCCCGGTGGAAAAATCCGCCGGCGACACGGTGATCGGCGCCACCGTCAACGGCACCGGATCGCTGGTGATCGAGGCCCGCCGGGTGGGCAGCGACACCCTGCTCGCGCAGATCGTGCAGATGGTGGCCGAGGCCAGCCGGTCGCGCGCGCCCATCCAGAACCTGGTGGACCTGGTGGCCGCGTACTTCGTCCAGGCCGTGGTCGGCATCGCCATCCTCACCTTGATCGTCTGGGGCATCTGGGGTCCGCCGCCGGCCATGGCCTATGCACTGATCAACGCGGTGGCGGTACTGATCATCGCCTGTCCCTGTGCGCTCGGGCTCGCCACACCCATGTCGATCATGGTGGCGAGCGGCAAGGGCGCTTCCATGGGCGTGCTGTTCAAGAATGCCGAGGCCATCCAGACCCTGCGCGACGTCGATACCCTGGTGGTCGACAAGACCGGCACGCTCACCGAGGGCCGGCCGCGGCTGCAGGACGTGGTGGTCGCCGAAGGCGTTGACGAAAATGAGGTCCTGCGTCTGGCGGCGACGCTCGAGCGCGGCAGCGAACACCCATTGGCGGCCGCCATCGTCGCCGGTGCGCAGGCGCGCGGCCTCGAGCCGGGCCGCTACGAGGATTTCGATTCGGTGACCGGCCAGGGCGTGCGCGGGCGCATCCAGGGCCGGGACGTGGCGCTCGGCAACCGCGCGCTGATGGATGCGCTCGGCGTGGACATCACCGCGCTCGCGGCGCGTGCCGAGGCGCTGCGCGGCGAGGGCAAGACCGCCATGTTCGTGGCCGTGGACGGGCGGCCCGCCGGCCTGGTGGCGGTGGCGGATCCAATCAAGGAAACCACGCCGGCCGCCATCCGCGCCCTGCACGCCGAAGGCATCCGCATCGTCATGCTCACCGGCGACAGCGCCACCACCGCGCGGGCGGTGGCCGGGCGCCTGGGCATCGACGAGGTGCTTGCCGAAGTGCAGCCGGATCAGAAGGCGCAGAAGATCAAGGAGCTGCAAGCCCAGGGCCGCTTCGTCGCCATGGCCGGCGACGGCATCAACGATGCCCCGGCACTGGCCCAGGCCCAAGTCGGCATCGCCATGGGCACCGGCACCGACGTGGCCATGGAGAGCGCCGGCGTGACCCTGGTGAAGGGCGACCTGATCGGCATCGTGCGCGCCATCCGCCTGTCGCGTGCGGCCATGGGCAACATCCGCCAGAACCTGTGGTTCGCCTTCGGCTACAACGCGCTCGGCGTGCCCATCGCCGCAGGCGTGCTGTATCCGGTGTTCGGGTTGCTGTTGTCGCCCATCATCGCCGCCGCGGCCATGAGCCTGTCGTCGGTATCGGTGATCGGCAATGCGCTGCGGCTGAACCGGGTGCAGGCGTGAGCGTCTGGCGCGGCGCGAGCATGTTCTTCTCCAGCCACCAGGCCGTAGTAATGTTTGGCGTGGTCGCCTTGCTGTCCTTCATCGTTGCTTACGGGTTCCATGCGATGTGGTTCATATCCGTCTGGTGTTTTTTTGCCGCGATATTGAGTGGCCTCGTGTATCTGCACTTCAGGCGCGCGGGGCGCGGCGCCGGGCCGGGGAGCGGGTGATCGCGGCCGTGGGCCCGATTCGGCGCTACGATCGGTAACTCGACAGGAGATAGCCCATGTCACCGCTCGAAGTATTCCTGCATGTGCCCCGGGTGGCCTATTTCTCGATGGAGATCGCCCTCGAAAGCGCCATCCCGACCTACGCCGGCGGCCTCGGCGTGCTGGCGGGCGACACGGTGCGCGCCGCCGCCGACCTGGAACTGCCGCTGGTGGCGGTCAGCCTGGTGTTTCGCGGCGGCCATTTTCGCCAGGGCATCGACGCCGCCGGACAGCAGGTCGAGGAGCCTTCGCCCTGGCAGCCGGAAGGTCACGCCACGCGCCTGGCGGCCAAGGTGGCGATCACCCTCGAAAATCGCGAGGTATGGATCGGGGGTTGGCTGTACACGCTGCGCGGCCACATGGGCGGCAGCCAGCCGGTGCTGCTGCTCGATACCGATCTGGACGAAAACCATCCCGACGACCGCCTGATCACCCACGAGCTTTACGGCGATGCCGGACCTTACCGGCTCAAGCAGGAGGCGGTGCTGGGCATCGGCGGCGTGCGCCTGCTGCAGGCGCTCGGCTTCCGGGTACGTCAGTACCATATGAACGAGGGCCACTCGGCGCTGCTGGCGCTGGAGCTGCTGCACCGCCACGCCCACCGACCGGAGGAGTTGCGCCCGGGGGAGTCGCCCTACGATGTGCCGCAGGTGCGTGGGCTGTGTTGTTTTACCACCCATACCCCGGTCGAGGCGGGCCACGACCGTTTCGACTACGACCTGGTGCAGCGGGTGCTGGACGATTTCATCCCGCTGGCCGTGCTGAAGCAACTCGGCGGCGAGGATTGCCTGAACATGACCCGGTTGGCACTGAACCTCAGCGAGTACGTCAACGGCGTGGCACAGCGCCATGCCGAGGTATCGCGGCGTATGTTTCCCGGCTACCGGGTGCACGCGGTGACCAACGGCGTGCACCCGCACACCTGGACCGCGCCCAGCCTGCGCGCGCTCTACGACCGCTACCTGCCCGGCTGGTGCCACGAGCCGGAACTGCTGGTGCGGGCCGACTGCTGCATTCCGCCCGCCGCCCTTCTGGAAGCTCACGCGACCGCAAAGGCGGCGCTGATTGCGCGGGTAGCCGAACGCACGGATGTTACGCTGCATCCCAAGGTGCCGATCCTGGGTTTCGCCCGCCGCATGACAGCGTACAAGCGACCCGACCTGCTGTTCACGGATCTCGACCGCCTCCGGGCTATCGCCGGCGAACGCAGCTTTCAGGTGGTACTGGCCGGCAAGGCCCATCCCCATGACGCGGGCGGCAAGCAGATCATCGAGCTGTTGCACCGGCACGTCCGCGATCTCGCCGGCGCCGTCCCTGTCGTCTACCTGCCGGATTACGATCTGGATACCGCGCTGCTGCTGGTATCGGGCAGCGATGTCTGGATGAACACGCCGCTGCCGCCGCTCGAGGCATCCGGCACCAGCGGCATGAAGGCGGCCTTCAACGGCGTGCCGTCGCTGTCCGTGCTGGACGGCTGGTGGGTCGAGGGCTGCATCGAGGGCGTCACCGGCTGGGCCGTCGGCGCCGCCACCGAGGCGGGCCACCAGGCCGATGCGCAGGCGCTGTACGACAAGCTAGAGCGGGTGGTGTTGCCGCTGTACTACGGGTACGACGCGGTGTCGGACGGCTGGGTGCGGGTAATGCAGGGGGCGATCGCCAAGAACGCATCCTTCTTCAACAGCCACCGCATGATGCGCCGCTACGCCACCGAGGCCTACCTGTTGTGAGGCCGGCCGAGGTCGGGAACGCAACGGCCCAGGCCATGGCAGCGACGGCCTTGACGCGCCGCAACCCGGCCTGGCGGGGGCAATGGCACATCGGGAAACGAAGCGCCGCGCGTCGGCTACATGTCGCAGAGCTTCCGTCTCTACGGGCGCCCGGCGGTGGATGAGAACCTGGATTTCTTTGCCGCCCTGCATCGCGTACCGGAGCCGACGCGGACCGAGCGCAAGGCGCGGCTGCTCACCTTCGCGCGCCTGGACCGCCATCGCGGGCGGCCGGCGCGCAACGACCGAAACTTATCGGCTGGATAGACTGAGGAAGCGAGCACCGCGCAACGAAGTAGACCGCTGCCGCGGCAGTTTTTCAACAAGCTGTTAAACACCCTGCTAAGCGGCGGTCACCGTCAGGCTGGTCTCCTCGCCGCGACCATCGACGGTGATGAGGCGCACAGGGCGTCTCCACACCTTCTGAACATAGTTCAGCACATGCCGCGCGCGCTCGACATCGAGACCGCGTCCGTCGTCGCGATAGTGGTGACGCAAGGTCAGGCTGCCGTCGCTGCCCAGATCTTCCACCGCCACCCGGGGAGCACCGAAATTGAACTTGGGCGCCAGGATGGTTTCGCGCAACTGGTCGATCGTCGACTCCGTCACGCGTACCGATCCCTCGCGGCTCGCGGAATAGACAAACAAGTCCAGCTCGTCGGCAATCTCCGCCGTCAGATAATTGCGAATGAATCCGAAATCGTCCTCCTGCTGCATGATTTCCCGTGCCGCGGTGAATCCGCGCTCCGCGATCAGACGTTCCCAGAGCACATAACCCAGATGGTAGGGATTGATGCGCAGCGCCACCTGCCGGTCGCCGGCATGAGGACTGACCACATCGGAATGCGTCTTCATGCAGTCCACATAGAACTGCGACGGCAGGAAATCCGCTTCGCGCAGCAGCCGCGAATGCCAGTAGCTGGCCCAACCCTCGTTCATGATCTGGCAGTTGAACACCGGCTGGAAATACCAGGATTCCTTGCGCACGGCGAGAAAAATATCGCGCTCCCAGTCTTCCATCTCCGGCGCGTACTGCGCAATGAACCACAGCAAGTCCCGCTCCGGGCGCGGCGGAATGCGCAGCGGCTCCGGTCGCGCCGCCACCGGGAGAACCATCGCGCCCGGCAGACGCGCGTAGCGGCCGCCAAAATCCGTTTCCCCCAGCTCCCGGACATCGGGCGGGGGGAGCCGCTTGTACCGGTCGCGGTTGAGTGGCTGATCGGTATCGATGTGCGGCTCCAGGGCCAGCGCCGCGTCTAGCACCCATTCGACGCGCTGCTCGCCCTGCGCATCGATCGCTTCCTGGATGCGATGGGCGTGGGCCGCCGCCTGTTCCACGATGTGATAGCCCACCTGCTCCTGGCTGTGGACGAACGCCATGTTGTTGCGGGAAAAATCGGCGTGTCCCAGCACATGGGCGACCACCAGGGTGTTTTCCTCGATGCTGTTGGTATCGACCAGATAGGCATGATTGGGATTGCCGGGAAACACCACTTCGAAGATCCGCGAGTGACCCATGCGATGCTGGATCATCTGGTATACCCAGCGCACGCCGAACGACCAGTGCGGCATCCGTACCGGGAGGCCGTACACGGCCACCTCCATCATGAAGCTGGCCGGCACCACCTCGAAATCCACCGGGTGATAGACCAGCCCTTGCGCGCTGGCCAGTGCTTCCAGTTGCGGAATGTACCGATCGAGTCGCGCGGGCATCTCAGGAGACTCCGGTGCGGGTCGCCTGATCGGTGAAAAACGCCTTGATCGCCGGCCAGATATCGGCGTCCTCGTTCAGCAGGTAACTGCCCACCGGCAAGTCATCCGCCGCCAGGCGCCGCCAGATCGCGGCGATCTCGGTATCCATGTGGCGGTGACTCTGCCGGGATACCTCGGCATAGCCGGCGAAGTTCATCAACGGCAGCAGGCGCTGCAATTCCACAGTGGCGGCACCGCGGTCCTCGCTGAAGTTGTGGCCATCGGTGGCATAAAACAGATAGCAGTTGTAACGCGCCGGATCGAAGCGCGCGACCAGGATTTCGTGCGCTCTGGCGAAGCCGGTGGAGCTCTTGGTGCCGCCTTCACCGCGCACCTGGAAAAACTCCTCCTCGGCGAACTCCCAGGCATCGACGGTGTGTGCGACAAACACCGTATCGACACTGGCGTACTGACGGCGAATGCCCTGCAACGCCCAGAAGAAAAACGTCTTGGCGAGTTTTCGGCAGTGCTCATCCATGCTGGAAGACACATCGAGCACGAAAAAAACCACCGCGCTCGCGGTCGGCTTGGGGCGCCGCGCGAGTTGCCGAAAGCGAAGATCGTCGTTGCCGATGGGAATCCGGCTGTCGGGTTGCACAGTGCGCCGCTTTACCGCTTCCTTGAGGGTACGGCGGCGATCCAGTCGGGCACGCGCGCCGCGCTTGTCCCAGCCCTCCCGCACATAGACGTCCTCTTCGATCGACGTGCCCGCGCGGGGCTGCAAATTGGGTAGCTCCAGCTCCTCCCACAGCCAGTCGAGAATGTCGTCGATCTGAAATTCCAGCACGAAACTGATCGGGCCTTCGCCTTCGCCGCCTGCGGCATCGGAACCCGTCCCGGGCTGGACCGAACGCAACACATCACCCGGCTTCACGTTCTTGCCCTGCCCCGCGCCTTCCGCATGGTCCTGATCGCGGAGTCGGAAACGGTGGTGCTCCAGAAACCGCACGGGCACCTTGACGGTGCGATCGCGCGGATTACTCAACACATCGGATCCCGCCACCAGTTCCGGCAGATGGTCTCGCACCGCCTGCCGGACCTTCGCGTTGTGACGCAACCAGTCGCGCGTGCCACGGGAAAACAGGTCGTACCAGCGCCCCAGTCCGTTGCGGGCTTCACCATCCGTGAAGGACATCATACGAACACCCCTTCAGGTTCATTCCTGAGACAGTAGCGTGGTGACGTAATTCAGTGCTTCGCGCGCACTGTGCCGGTCATAGCCGTAATCGCCGATCAGGCGCTCCTCAACCGCGGCGATTTTCTCCCGCGCATCCTCGTCCGGTCGGGCAACGGAAGACACCAGGCGCAGCACGTCGCGGCGCTCCTCGAACAGGTATTTTTCCATGGCCTCCTTGAGTCGGGAGTGGGAGTCGAGCGAAAAGCTCTCGCCCTTCTTGTAGGCCACCATGGCCTTGCGCACCACCTCCTGACGGAAGGTCTGCTTGCCGGCGTCGGACACATTGATCTTCTCCTCGACCGCGCGCAAAAAGCGTTCGTCGGGCGCGCGCGTTTCGCCGGTGATGGGATCGGAAATCTCCCGGTGATCGAGCGCGGCTTCCACCTCGTCGAGATACTTGCCCAACAGGCTTTCGCTCTCCTCCTCGAAAGATACGAAGAGCGCCTTGTGGACATCTTCCTTCACCCAATGGTTGTAAAAATCCTTGCGCGTGGTGACCAGGAAATCCACCCACTGGCGGCGCTGCTTGGCGTCGATGCGGGCATCGTTTTCGATCGCCTCCTTCAACGTCACCAGCACTTCCATGCTGGTAAGGCTTTTCGCCTCGGAACGGGAAATGGCGTTCGACAGAGCGTTTACCACAAAGCGCGGCGACACCCCGGACAGTCCCTCTTCCTCCTGCTCGGCGCCGATGCGCTGCAACTCGGAGCGCGCAAAGCCTTCGACGTCCTCGCCGGCGTAGAGACGCACCTTCTTGGAGCTGTCCAGATCCTCTCGCTCGGAGGGTTTTACCCGGGAAAGAATCGAGAACACCGCGGCGACCTTGAGCGTGTGGGGATCCAGATGCACTTCGCGGAACATCGGCGCCTGGGCGATCAGCTTGGCGTAGATCCTAGCCTCGTCCAGATAATTCAGCGCATAGGGCACCTGCACGATGACCATGCGATCGAGCAGCGCCTCGTTTTCCTTTTCCTGAAGAAACTTGCGGAACTCGGCCAGATTGGTGTGCGCGACGATGGTTTCATCGACATGAATCAGGGGAAAGCGCGAGACCTTGACGTTGCGCTCCTGGGTCAGCGTCAGCAGCAGATAGAGGAACTCGCGCTTCACCTTGAGGATCTCGATCATTTCCAGCAGGCCGCGACTGGCGGAATACACCGCTCCGGACCAGGACCAGGCGCGCGGATCGCCCTCGTCGCCATAGTCCGATACCTTGGAAAGATCGACGGAGCCGATCAGGTCGGCGATGTCCGCCGTGGTGGGATCGTGGGGCGCATAGGTGCCGACGCCCATGCGCCGCGCTTCGGACAGAAATATCCGCTCCACGGGGTAGCGCATGAAATCGCCGCCGTATTCGTGTTCGAGCACCGATTGCGCCCAGGGCGACAGATCGCCCTGGATATCGACACCATAGGTTTCGCGAAACTCCGCGCGCAGGCTGTAGGGCACCAGATTGAGCGGGTTTTCGTGGAGTGGCGACCCCTGCAACCCATAGATCGCGCCTTCATCGGTGAGGCTGTATTCCTCGATGCCGCGCTTGAGCAGTATCACCAGGCTCGACTTGCCGCCCGAGGGCGGCCCCAGCAACAACAGCAGCCGGCGCCCGACTTCGGAGCCCGCGCTGGCCGCCTTGAAGTAATCCACCACGCGCTGTAAGGGTTTGTCGATACCGAACAATTCGTGGGAAAACAGCCGGAAATGGTTGTCGTCGGCTTCCTTCTGTTCCCGGTGCTGCATCCAGAGCAGCATGTCCCAGACGTACTGATGACTGGAGCGGGTCACCCGCCGGGACTGGGGTCCGACGATATCCCGCACGAATTCGGCAAAGGTTCCGCGCCACTGTTTCGCCTGATGTTCGCGGGTAAAGGTAGACAGGGATTCGATGAACTTTTCACTATCCGCACCGCTCGCCATACGCCAAACCTCCCACTATCGTGGCCAGTTTCCGTTGGTGGCGCGTTCGCCATAGCCATTGCGCCACTCTACTTAGAGCTCGCTGCAATCCTTTCCGTTCAGGGTATAACGTCGCGCCGCGTTGAGAAACGTCAATCGACAGGGTTCGTCGACCATTCTCCCGATAGCGGTCCGCTCCGATTCCCCGTTGCCCCATGCTGAAGCGGGACGCGCGCGGCTGAGCCCTGCACTTGAAGTACAGGCAATACTCAAGCCACTTCAGGGAAAATGGTATTAACGGTTCCCCGGGATCGACAATGAGCGTTTGCGCGGCGCGCTCTCGCCTCGGTGGCGGCGACAGTGATCGCCCGCCGGTCGGAAACGGCGGTGCGGCACTGTCCTCGCGCACCGGAACCTAGCGGGGTGGAGGCTGTTCTGGCATGTTTGCGGCGAAGGCGAGAAAATAATCGAGGCTGGCGGGATTTTTCATGGCATCCCGGTTGGCCGCCTTTTCCGGGGCGACGCCCATGAGGATTTTCTTGACCGGTGTTTCCATCTTCTTGCCCGTGAGCGTGTAGGGCACTTCGTCGATCTGGAAGATGGCGTCCGGCACATGGCGGGGCGAGAAGTTGGTCCGCAGCGACTGGTTGATCGCGGTCTTGACGTCGGCATCCAGCTCCAACCCCGGCTTGAGCTGAACGAACAGGGGCAGGTAGTGCCCGCCGCCGGGCAGCTCGATGCTGACCGCAAGACTGTCGGCCACGGCGTCCACCAACTCGACGCCCCGATACACCTCGCTGGTGCCGATGCGCACGCCGCCCCGGTTCAGGGTCGAATCCGATCGCCCCAGAATCTGGATGGTGCCCTGCGCCGATACCCGCATCCAGTCGCCGTGGCGCCAGCGGCCGGGGTAGTCCTCGAAGTAGCTTTCGCGGTAGCGCCGGTCGTCGGCGTCGTGCCAGAAATAGATCGGCATCGACGGCATCGGCTCCATGACCACCATTTCGCCCACCTCGCCCACCAGCGTATTGCCCGCTTCATCGAGGGCGCGCACATCGACGCCCAGCAGCGCGCACTGGATTTCGCCGGCATGGACCGGCAACAGCGGACAGCCGCCGACAAAGGCCGAGGCGATGTCGGTACCGCCGCTCATGGAGAGTAGCCAGAGATCGGGCTTGACGCTGCGATAGACCCATTCGAAGGCCTCCTCCGGCAGCGGCGAACCCGTCGAGCCCATCGCGCGCAGGGACTTGAGATCGAAGCTGCTGCCCGGCGCGAGCCCGGCTTTCATGCAGGCGATCAGGTAGGCCGCGCCGGTTCCGAAGTGGGTGAGGCGGGCGCGTTCGGCCATGGCCCAGAGCCGGTTTTGATCGGGATAGCCGGGGTTGCCGTCGTAGATCACGGGCACCGCGCCCAGCAGCAGCACCGACAGGCCGATGTTCCACATCACCCAGCCCGTGGTGGAGTACCAGAAAAACCGGTCTCCCGGCTTCACATCGCAATGCAGCCCCAGATGCTTGAGCTGCTCCAGCAGCACGCCGCCGTGGCTGTGAGTGATGGCTTTGGGAATACCCGTGGTGCCGGAGGAATACAGCACCCAGAGCGGATGGGCGAAGGGCAGTGGCTCGAAATGCAGGGGTCCGGCGGACTTCGCGAGCACCTCCTCCCAGGCATCGACCCCGGCAAGTGCACAACGCCCGGCGCCGCCCCGGTGATCGATCAGCAGAATGCGTTCGAGACTGGGCAGCGCGGCCTGCAATTGCCCCAGTTCCGCCACGCGGTCGATGGTCTTGCCGTTGTAACCGTAGCCATCCACGGCGATCAGCACCTTGGGCGCGATCTGCTGGAAGCGGTCCACCACGCTGTTGGTACCGAAGTCGGGCGAGCAGCTCGACCACACGGCGCCGATGGCGCTCGCGGCCAGAAAGGCGATCAGCGCCTCGGGAATATTGGGCAGGTAGGCGACCACCCGATCGCCCGGCGCCACGCCGAGACCGCGCAGGTAGGCGACGACCGACGCCACCCGGGCTTCCAGATCGGCCCAGCTCAGCGCGCGCGGATCATGCTGTTCGTCCGTTGCCAGCAGGGCGGGACGCGCGTCGCTGCGGCCGCGGAAAATGTGTTCGGCAAAATTGAGGCTGGCGCCGGCGAACCACTGCGCTCCCGGCATGGTGTGACTCGACAGCACGCGCGCGACGGGCGTGCTGGACTGCACCCGATAGTAATCCCAGATGCTCTGCCAGAAGGCTTCCAGATCGGCGACCGACCACCGTTGCAGGGCGGCGTAATCGGCGAACTTCAACCCGCGCGTGTCCGCCAGCCAGTTCATGTAAGCGGTCATGTTGGTCTGCCGCCGAAACTCGGCGGAGGGTTCCCAAAGCAGTTTCATCAAGCCTCCGGGTGGGACGCAGTATCGGTGTCAAGCTCGGCCGCGCTCAGAAAGGGCTTGCCGAAATTGTGGGAGCGGCCCCGCAACTGGATGATGCGGCGGCCGTGTTGATCGGTGACATCGACATCCACCAGACTCGCGGAGCTGCCCTGGTGGCTGACCACGGCGGTGGCGGTGAGGACGTCGTTCAGCGTCGCGGGCCGCAGGTAATCGATCGCGCAATGCGCACCGACCCCGGCCTGGTTGGTGGAAGAGCAAGCCACCGCAAAGGCGACGTCGGCAAGGGTAAAGCTGGTCCCGCCATGGCAGTTGCCCAGCGAATTGAGCATCTCCGGACCCACCCTGAGCGACAGCCGCGCACGCCCCGGCGCGACCTCGAGCAGTGCGATGCCCAGCCGCGCCACCGTGGGGTCCCGCTCCAGAATCGCGGCCGCGCAACGGCGGGCGATATGCGCACTCGGGTCGTCGTTCACGGTCGATTGCTCCTGTCGCGTGGGTGCCGGCATTGTAGGGATTTTGCCGGGCCCGCTCATCCGGCCTTTACTGGCCGCGAGAGTTGGCCGCGACAGCTGGCCGCGACAGCTGGCCGCGAGAGGCCAACGCCGCCCGGGCGCGCTGCTACAATCGCGCCCCGCTTTTGGCCGTGCGACCCTGGTGCAGCGACTCAATCCCGAACAGGCGCGCGCAGTGCGGCACCGCGGCGGACCCTTGCTGGTGCTGGCCGGCGCCGGCAGCGGCAAGACCAGCGTGATCACCCACCGCATCGCGCATCTGGTCGAGTCCGGGACGGTCGCCGCGCGCCATATTGCCGCGGTGACCTTCACCAACAAGGCGGCGCGCGAGATGAAACAGCGCGTTGCCGCGCAATTGCCGAGACGGGCCGGCAAAGGCCTGACCATATCCACCTTTCATCACCTGGGGCTCGGCATCCTGCGCCGGGAACTCGCGCTGCTCGGGCTGCGCGCGGGCTTCAGCCTGTTCGACGCCGACGACAGCCGCAACCTGCTACAGCAGTTGCAGATTGTCGACGACGCGGCGCCGCTCGATCTGGCCGCGCAGCGCATCTCGCACTGGAAAAGCCACCTGCAGACGCCCGAGCAGGCACAGTCCACCGCCAGCGATGCCGACGAACTGCGGCTGGCGGTCGTTTACGCGAATTATCAGCGCGCCCTCGCCGCCTACAACGCGGTGGATTTCGACGATCTCATCGCGCGGCCGATCCATCTGTTTCGCGCGCATCCGGAACGCCTCGACCACTGGCGGCGCCGTATCCGCCACCTGCTGGTGGACGAGTACCAGGACACCAATCGCGCCCAGTACGAGTTGATCCGCCTGCTGGTCGCCGACCACCATCAACTGACCGTGGTCGGGGACGACGATCAGTCCATCTATGCCTGGCGCGGCGCGCGTCCGGAAAACCTGGCGCAGTTGCAGGAGGATTTTTCGAACCTCGAAGTCATCAAACTGGAGCAGAACTACCGCTCCACGGCGCGCATCCTCAAGACCGCCAACACCCTGATCGCCAATAACGAACACCTGTTTGCCAAGACCCTGTGGTGCGATCGCGGCCACGGCGAGCCGATTCGTGTCATCCGTTGCGACAGCGAAGACGCCGAGGCCGAACGGGTCGTCAACGAAATTCTCCAGTTGCGGGCCCGCAGCGGCTGTCCCCTGGGGGCTTTCGCGGTGCTGTACCGGAGCAATCACCAGGCGCGCGTGGTGGAAATGAAGCTGCGTTTGCTGAGCCTGCCCTATCGGTTGAGCGGCGGCACCTCGTTCTATGCCCGCACCGAGATCCGGGATCTGCTCGCCTACCTCCGCCTGCTGGTCAATCCCGACGACGACACCGCCTTCCTGCGCATCATCAACACGCCGCGCCGCCAGATCGGCCCCACCACCCTGGAAAAACTCGGCCACTACGCCACCGGTCGGGGCATCTCGCTCCACGCCGCGTGCGGCGAACTCGGGTTGGCCGAAGTGCTGGATGGCGCGGGTCTGGAGCGCCTGCGCCGCTTCCGCCGCTGGTACGACGGTCTCGCCCACGCCTGCACGGAACACAGCGGCATCAAGGTGATCCGGGAGATGATCGAGGACATGGACTACGCCGGCTGGTTGGTCCAGAACGCCAGCAGCGCCCCGGTGGCCGAAGCGCGTCTGCGCAACGTGGAATTGCTGTTGCAGCAGATCGCGACAACCCTGGCAAGACAGGTGGAGGAAGAGGGAAAAGAAGACGTCGCGGCCGCCATCGGGCGGCTGCTGTTACTGGACTTGCTCGACCGCCAGGACGGCGAAGGCGACGATGACCGGGTGCAATTGATGACGTTGCACGCCGCCAAGGGCCTCGAATTCCCCCACGTCTTCCTGATCGGTCTGGAGGAGGGACTGCTCCCCCACCGCAACAGCATCGATGCCGGCGATGTCGCCGAGGAGCGGCGCCTTGCCTATGTCGGCATCACGCGCGCCCGCGAGTCCCTCACGCTGACGCTGGCGGGGCGTCGCCGCCAGTTCGGCGAGACCCTGGAAACGACGCCGAGCCGGTTTCTCGACGAACTGCCGGATACCGAGCTGGCGCGCGAGGGCTTTGGCGAACCCCTGCCGCCGGAGCGCAAACGGCAGCAGGGAAAGGCGAGTCTGGCGGCCCTCAAGGCGTTGCTGGAGTGACCCCCATCACTGCTCTTCGTCGATAAAGCTGTCGTAGTCGGGCACGACGCTCTGGCCGTTGCCGATCAGGAAATCCCGGTTCTGCATCCAGGCATCGCGGACGAACACATATTCGTCGTAAGCCTCTTCGAGTGCCTGCTCCTGATCCAGAAATCCGGCGCGGGTATCCACCACTTCGACCGCTGTGGGCGCATAGCCTGCCTGATCCACCACCCAGTGGTTGGCAACGTCCGTCATCCAGTCCACACCGCGCGCCGGCCCGTCCCGCAGCGTGGAAGGCCCGAGCAGCGGGAGCATCAAGTAACGGCTGTCCTGCCAACCCCAAACCGCGAGCGTCTGGCCAAAGTCTTCCCGGAACGTCGGCATATCGAGCCGGGTGGCAACATCGAAGATGCCGGCGACACCCGCCGTGCTGTTAACGACGAACCGTCCCAGCGCCAGACCGCTGTCCTTGGGACGGCCCTGCAGCGCCAGGTTCAGCACGACCACCGGATAATGCAGATTGGTGAACGCATTGCCGATACCGCGCTGCACCGGCGCGGGTGCGAGCCAGTCGTAGCCACGCGCGACCGGTCGCAGGATGGCGCGATCCAGCCCGCGATTGAAACTGTACATCGCGCGGTTATAGGGCTCCCAGGGATCGCGGGAATCGCGCGCTTCCGGCGGCGCGGCCTTGGTCCCGGCACAGGCCGCCAACATGGACGCAGCCAGCGACACGGCGATCGCGGACAGCAGGCGTGGCACGGGTTTCATTCCGATCTCCTCAGTTCGACAGGGGCTCCTCGGGCCAACCGAGGAGACTGCTGACTTCGCTCAGACTGGCAAATGTACGCAGCGCCCGGGGCGGGTCCGCGAACTCGATTTCCGCGCCGCGACCGTGCGCCCAGGCTTGCCACTCCAGCAGCAGCGCCAGGGCGCTGGAATCCGCGCGCGTGACCGCCGCGAGGTCGACCGCAACCGGCAATGCGCCCGCGACCCGCCACGCCAGACTCCGCGCATAGATGGCCGGAACATCCCGTGCGGTCAGGTCGCCGCTGAGTTGCAAACGCCCTTCGCGATGCTCAGGCGGGTTGGTCATCCGCCTCGACCTCTATCTGCAATTCTCCGGACTGCAGCCGGCTCAATACGCGATCGAAGCCATCCCGGCGAATTTCCTCGCCGATCTGGTTGCGGAACGTGGCGACATAGGAAATACCCTCGATGATCACATCGAACACCCACCAGCGGCCGTCCCGTTTGCGAAACACATAATCCACCGCCGCCTCGGAACCCGAGTCGAGACGCACTCTGGTGCGGACCCGGGTCATGCGTTCCGTGTTCCCGGCCTGCTCGGGCAGAATTTCCACCTGGTCCCGGCTTTTGAACTTCAACAGCCCTTCGGAATAGCGACGCACCAGCAGGTCGCTGAGCGCATCGGAGAAGGCGGCAACCTTGTCGGCGGGCATGCCGCGCCCATGCTGGCCGAGCACCAGACGGGCGGAGTAGAGCGAATCGATATTGGGCAACAGATTTTTCCGCACCTCCTGTTGCAGCGGTACGGGATCCGTCTCGTAGGCGGATCGATTGGCGTCGATCAACTCGAACAAGCGGTCACTGGTCGTGCGCACAATGACGTCGGGCTCATCGCTCGCGACGGCGGTGCCCGCCAGAAAAACCCCCAGCACCAATCCCAGGAAGTACTTCATTTCTTTGGCTCTCCACCACTATTGAACAGGAAGCGACTGATCAGTTGCTCCAGCACCAGCGCCGACTGGGTAATCATGATTTTATCGCCATCCTTGAGCATGTCCGGCGCACCGCCGGGCTCCAGACCGATGTATTGATCGCCCAGAATACCACTGGTCAAAATCGAGGCCGAGGTATCTTCGGGCAAGGTCCGGAAGCGGTCGCCGATGACCATCACGACGCGCGCCGAAAATGTCTCGGGATCCAGATCGATGCGCTCCACCGACCCCACGCGAACGCCGCCCAGACTCACGTTGGCGCGGGTTTTAAGTCCGCCGACGTTACTGAACTCGGCCACTACCCGATAGCCGCCGTCTTGAAGGGCACCGCCATCGGTCGCGTGCAAGGCCAGGAAGACCAGCGCGGCAATACCGAGCAGCAGAAACAGCCCGGCGGTGAATTCGATCTGATGGGAAGATGTCATGACAGGATTCCAACGCTAGAGCATGAAAGCGGTGAGAACAAAATCCATCAGCAGCACCGCGATGGCGCTGGTGATGACGGTCTGGGTGGTGGCCAGCGCCACGCCTTCGCTGGTGGGCTTGGCGCTCCAGCCAAAATATACCGCGAGCCAGCTGACCAGAAAGCCGAACACCGCGCTTTTCAGCAAGCCACCCACGAAATCCTTGCCCAGTTCGACCGATGCCTGCATCTTGCTCCAGAACACGATCGGATCGCTGCCCATCATGTAGACCGAGAAAAATACCCCGCCAAGCAGCGCGGTGACGTTGAACACCATCACCAAAGCCGGCACCGCCAGCACCCCGGCCAGCAATCGGGGCTGAACGACGCGCTCCATCGGATCGATGGCCATCAGGTCCAGCGCATCGAGTTGCTCGGTGGCTTTCATCAGGCCGATTTCAGCGGTGATCGACGTGCCCGCGCGGCCGGCGAACAGGATGGCGGTCAACACCGGCGCCAGCTCGCGGAACAACGAGAGTGCGAGGACCGTGCTGACCGAATCCCCGGCGCCAAAGCGGGTCAGGGTGTCGTGCGTTTGCAGGGTCAACACCAGACCGACGAAGAACCCGCAAATCACGATGATCACCAGCGAGCGCGCACCGACGAAATACACCTGGCGCAGGATTTCGCCGAGCTGGAGGGGACCGAAGCGCATCCGCGCAAATGCCGTGAGCAGAAAAATCCCGGCACGACCGAATTCGCGTATCGGCTCGGCCAGCAGCCGGCCGCCAAGGCTGGGGGGCGTGGTCATCGTCAGGCTCCCACGGCGAGCAGATCGTCGGCGAGGGAGCGCGCCGGAAAATGAAAGGGCACCGGACCGTCGGGAAGGCCCCGCATGAATTGGCGCACCACCTCCTGATCGCTGTCCCGCAGCTGATCCGGAGTACCCGACGCCACCACCCGGCCCTCGGCGATAATGCAGCAATGGTCGGCAAATTTCTGCACCTCCGCGACATCATGGGTGATGACCACGCTGGTAATGCCGAGCGCCCGATTGATCTCGCGGATCAAGCGCACGGAAGCGCCCAGAGAAATCGGATCGAGACCGGCGAAAGGTTCGTCGTAGAGCATGACGCCCGGATCCAGTGCCATCGCGCGGGCCATCGCCACCCGCCGGTTCATGCCGCCGGACAGTTCGCGCGGGTACATGGCAGCGGCGCCGCGCAAGCCGACCGTCTGCAATTTGAGCAGCACCAGACGCCGGATCAGGGGTTCAGGGAGTTTGGTGTGCTCACGCAACGGCAGCGCGACATTGTCGAAACAGGTGAGATCGGTAAAGAGCGCGCCATTTTGCAACAACACACCGATATCGCGGCGCAACTGATTGAGGTCGGCACCACGCAGCCGGTTGACTTCGGTATCGCCGACCCACACCTGCCCCTTGTCGGGCCGCAACTGGCCGGTGATGAGCTTGAGCACCGTGGTCTTGCCGCAACCGCTCGGACCCATCACGGCAGTCACCTTGCCCACCGGAATCGCGAGCGAGAAATCGGTCAATACCGCGCGCTCGCCGCGCGCGAGGGTGACGCCGTCGAGGCGAATGGCGGCCGCTGAGGCAGAGTTATCAGGCGCGGCAAGGGTATCAGGCATTATCTCGATGCTCGTCTTTAATCCTTTGGGAAAGCGGCCGTGGCGACCGCGTCACGGTCTGATCATCGCCCGCCGACCTCAGCGGCCGGCGGGACCCAGCATGCGCGCGGGATCGACCAGGCGGTCGAAGGTCTCGGCATCCAGATAGCCCAGCGCCAGCGTCGCCTCCCGCAACGAAATGCCTTCGGCAAAGGCCTTCCCTGCAATTTTCGCGGCGCAATCGTAACCGATTACGGGATTCAATGCCGTCACCAGCATCAGGGAACGCTGGAGATGGAGCGCCAGTTGCGCCGGCTCCGCCTGGATACCCACCACACAATGGCGGCAGAAGCTGTCCATGGCATCGGTCAGCAGCGCACAGGATTCCAGCACATTATGGATGATCAATGGCTTGAACACATTGAGCTCCAGGTGCCCCTGACTGCCGGCAAAACCCACCGCCGCATCGTTGCCCATGACCTGCACCGCGACCATGGTGAGCGCCTCGACCTGGGTCGGGTTGATCTTGCCCGGCATGATGGAGCTGCCCGGCTCGTTGGCGGGCAGCCGCAGTTCTCCCAGGCCGGAGCGCGGCCCGCTGCCGAGCAGGCGGATGTCGCTGGCGATCTTGAACAGTGCCGCGGCCAGCACCCGCAGGCGTCCGTGCAGGTCCACCAGGGCTTCGTGGCCGGCGAGGGCCGCGAATTTGTTGGCCGCGCTGGTAAACGGCAGTCCCGACAGCCGGCTCAATTCGGCGGCCACCGCCCCCGCCCACCCTTCGGGCGTATTCAGACCGGTGCCGACGGCGCTGCCTCCGAGCGCGATCGCGCCGAGCGCTGGCAGCACGCCTTCCAGACTCGCCTGCGCGTAAGCCAATTGCGCCGCGTAACCGCCGAATTCCTGCCCGAGCGTGACCGGCGTGGCATCCATCAAATGGGTGCGACCGATCTTCACCTGGGACGCGAATTCCAGGCTTTTGGCCGCGAGCGCGTTGCGCAGCGCGACCAGTGTGGGCAGCAGGCGCTCCCGTAACTGACGCGTGGCGGCGACATGCATCACCGTGGGGAAGACATCGTTGGACGACTGGGAGCAATTGACATGGTCGTTGGGGTGCACCGGGCCCGGTGCACCGCGCTGCCCACCGGCCAGTTCGTTGGCACGGTTGGCGATCACCTCATTGAGATTCATGTTGGTCTGGGTACCGCTGCCGGTCTGCCAGATCACCAGCGGAAACTGGTCGTCGTGCCGCCCGGCGATAATCTCGTCGCAGGCCTGGCCGATCAGCTGGCTGTGCGCTTCGGAGAGCGCACCGAGCGCGCAATTGGTGCGCGCAGCGGCTTTTTTTACCAGTGCGAAGTCGTGGATGAACGCGAGCGGAAAGCGCTGGCCGCCAATCCGGAAATGCTCCAGGGAACGCTGGGTCTGCGGCCCCCAGAGCGCCGTCGCGTCGATCGCGACCTCGCCCAGCGAATCCCGCTCGCGACGCTGCCCGCTCATCGCCGGTGTGCCGGACGCGTCACGCGGATCGATGGAGCCATGGCCGCACCCTCAATAGCTTGTTGAAAAGCTGCTAATCGGTGGATGGAAGCAGTCCGAGGTGCTGCGTATCGATATTCCGGACCACCGCAGGGCGGCGCTCTTCCGGCCGCAACACATCGACACCGGGCGGCGCGACCTCGAGGCCGCCGATATCGACGCTGACGGGAACCACCGCGGGTCGCTCGTCCGGTCGCAGCACATCGGCACCGACCGGCGCCAGGCTCCAGTCATCCGCGGCATCCGCCAACGGCCCCGCCGCGGCGGGCACATCGGCAGCCCTGAGCGGTCGCAATTCGACCAGCGCACCGGCCTCCCGCAGCGCGGCGCGGTAGCGTTCCGCTTCGTCGCCCGCAAGATCGCGCCGGATCGCCATCGGACGGCCGGAAAACAGCGCATTCAGCCGGGCGTCGTCGATGCCAAACAGTTGCCGCAGACGATCACGGACCTCATTCAGGCGCTGACCGGGCGCGATATCGCCCCGAAAGAATACGTCGTAACGCGGCTCGCTCATGGCCTCATCACTCCTCTCACCCGCCGAATCTTTCCCACAGTACGCCGACCCACACCAGCACGCACAGCCCCATGCTCAGCAGCACGGCGGCCGAGCCCAGATCCTTGGCGCGTCCCGCGAGCTCCCGCCGCTCGGAGCCGTGCAGATCGACCACGGCTTCAATCGCCGAATTGAGCAACTCGACGATCAACACCAGCACCTGCACGCCCAGCAACAGCACCAGGTCGCGGGTATTGTCCGCCACCCAGAACGCCGCCGGGGTCAGCAGCAGCGCGAGGGACAACTCCGTGCGAAATGCCTCTTCGTGACGAAAGCAGGCGCGCAGACCCTGCAACGAATAACGGGTGGCATCGAGCAGCCGGCGCTTGAGCAGACCACCCTGGGACAGGCGCGAGCGGCGGGCATCCTCCACCTTCATGCCGCCCCCTGCGCGGTCCGGGGCTCGGTCGCGCCGCCCGCCACGATCCTGGCCGGAACCCCCACCACGGTGGCGCCGGGCGGGACCGGGTCGAGTACCAGACTGCCCGCACCGATCCGGGCGCCGGCACCGATCGCGATATTGCCGAGAATTTGCGCACCGGCGGCGATCAGCACCCCGGCCCGCACCTTGGGATGGCGGTCGCCACCCTCGCACCCGGTGCCGCCCAGGGTGACCCCGTGGAGCATGGAGACGTCGTCGCCCACACTCGCGGTCTCGCCGATGACCACGCCGGTGGCGTGATCGATCATGATGCCGCCGCCGATGCGGGCGGCGGGATGAATATCGACGCCGAACCGCTCCGAACACTGGTTCTGGAGAAACAGCGCCAGCGGACGCCGTCCGGACTGCCACAGGTAGTGGGCGCTGCGATGCACCTGCAAGGCATGAAACCCTTTGAAATACAGGAGCGGCATCAGGTAGCGGTCGCAGGCGGGATCGCGCTCGTGATACGCGAGGATGTCGCGGCGCGCGTTGACGCCGATGTCGGGCGCCGCGCTCAGCGCCTGCGCAAAGACCTGTTGCAGGGTCAGCGCGGACACCACGGAACTGCCGAGGAGTTCCGCCAGGTTGTAGAGCAGGGCCGATTCGAGCGTCGCGTGACTCAGGAGCGCGCGGTGGAGGTAGCTGGCCAGCACGGGCTCGTCACGCGCCGCTTGCACGGCTTCGTCGCGAATATCCTGCCAGAGTTGGTCGTGAATGGTGTTCATCGACACCCCCGGTTGCGGGTCCGGACTATCTCGCATCACCCGACGGTATGCAACGGGCACCCTGGACGAAGCGCGCAAAGATGGTATCCAGATCCTCGAGAATCACTGTCTTCAGCTCGATGTCGGCGGCTTCGATTGTGTCGCGCAGCAGTTGCGGCGACAACCGTGCCTCGAACTCCCGTGCGACCGGGGCAAAGCTTAGATGCCAGGGCTCGGGCGCCACCCCGCCGGTATCCGTCGCGTAAGGTCGGAAGAATGCCGTCCCGGCGCCGAGCTCGCGCGTCAGCCAGACGTGCAAGGCAAAAAACGGCCCGCCGGGTGCGTATTCCCCTGCCACCAATTGCAAAGGATAGTCGGCGGCGACCGCGTTCGCGTCCCAGACATCGATGTCGGTGCCCCAGTGATGGCGCGAGGCGCCGGGCAGGGCCGACCAGCGCAGAATGGCGTACATCCGCTCGCGGTCGCCGAGTGCGCGCAGATCGCGCCGCCGACCCCGATCGTCGAGGACCGGCCGCTCCCCGCGCGCCTTGGCATTCCAGATCGCCAGCTGCCGCGCGAACGAACGAAAGCCGCTGGCCACCCGCAATTCCAGACCGGCGGCTGCCGCCCGACCGCAGAGCTCGCGCAGCGGGTCGATGACATCGGGATGGAGGTGACAGCGGTCGCTCGCGCGATCCCACACCGCAAGGCAATTCAGATCGTGCCCCGTGAGTCGGGCGCTGGAAAGGTTCAAGATCGCCGCACCGCGTGGTTCGAAATACCCATGATATCTATCCAGGGCGTCGCCGGGCAGTGCGGATACTGCGAGTCCGCACTCCATGGGAGCATCGATTCCGGCCGATGCAGGATCCGTAACAGACAGGAAGGTCAATAATGGGGGGGCCGCGGATCGGCACCCGGGTCGGGACCGCCCTCCTCCGCGTTGCACAGTCGCGCGGCGAGGCGCGCGCACACCTGTTCCAGTGCGTCGATGCGGCACTGCTGACCATAGATGGCGGCATCCAGGGCTTTGAGCGTGTCTTCCTGAAAGGCGAGGCGCACCTCCAGTTCGGCGATGCGTTCAAGATCGTCCACAGTCAATCCTCCAGGGGCAGCGCGCCGGTATCGCGCAGCGTCAGCGGAATCAGCGTCCAGGGCCGCCGCAGACGTACTTCGAGCACATAATCCGGTCGCGTGCCGTCGGTCCGTCGCCCGGTCAGTTTCAACCAGTCGAGCTTATGGGTGCGCGCTTCTATTTCCACCCGCAGCGCCGACCCCGGCGGCAAGCTGTGCAAGGCCCCCGCAAAACCTTCCACGACGGGGACTCCCTTGATCCGCAGGCGACACGACAGCGCGGCTATCGCGAGCTCACGATCCGCCGGATTGACGATGCGCACGGTCATCAGATAACGCGGGCCACTCCCGGGTCGATCGACGAATCGCAGGTCGGCCAAATGGACTTCCGGCGCCGCCACCGGAGCCGGTCGCCACAGCGCGCAGGAGG
This sequence comes from Porticoccaceae bacterium, assembly GCA_050250395.1. Classification (GTDB taxonomy): domain Bacteria; phylum Pseudomonadota; class Gammaproteobacteria; order Pseudomonadales; family Porticoccaceae; genus JAGPUQ01. Next base: position 39,144 of record JBFWOQ010000011.1, on the reverse strand, counting down.
ACAGCAGCGTCCCGATCAGAAACATCGGCCAGAAACGCCGGACCATCACCATTGGCCATCTGGGGTATCGGCGGCACCGCAAGAGAATTTGCCTGCGTGGGATTGCCCGGAGTGATCGCGCAACGGCGCGCCGGCTGGTTCCATTCGCACTTCCCCCGTCGGCACTTCTACGCCAAGCTTGTGTCGTGAAACCTCAGGTGTACGTCATTGAATTTTCGCCGTTGACACCCATCTAATCGGCGAATCGCAGTCAACACCACGCGACCAGGAGAAATCAAGTGCAAAGAATCTTCCTCTTTTTGGCAACCAACATCGCCGTACTGGCGCTGGTCGGCATCATCGTAAAGGCGCTCGGCCTCGAACAATACCTGGCGACCCAGGGTGTCGGGACCAACCTGACCGGTTTGCTCATCCTCTGTGGCCTGTTCGGGTTCGTGGGGTCGTTCGTATCCCTGCTGCTGTCGAAAACCATGGCCAAGATGGGCACCCACACCCGTCTCATCGCGCAACCGGCCACGGCCGATGAGCGCTGGCTGGTGGAAACCGTAGCCGAACTGGCCAGGAAAGCCGACATCGGCATGCCTGAAGTGGGGATATTTCCCGCGCAGCAATCCAATGCCTTCGCCACCGGCTGGAACAAGAACAAGGCCCTGGTCGCGGTCAGCGAAGGGTTGTTACAGCGTTTCAGCCGCGACGAAGCCCGAGCCGTGCTGGCCCATGAAATCGGCCATGTCGCCAACGGCGACATGGTCACCCTGGCGCTGATCCAGGGGGTTGTGAACACCTTCGTCATGTTCCTGGCGCGCATCATCGGCACGGTCATCGACCGCGTGGTATTCAAGAATGAACGCGGTCAGGGCGTCGGCTATTTCGCCATCGTCATGGTCTTGCAGATCGTGCTCGGGGTGCTCGCCAGCATGATCGTGATGGCGTTCTCGCGCTGGCGCGAATATCGCGCCGACGCCGCCGGCGCCCGGTTCGCGACTCGGGGCGCCATGATCTCCGCGCTGCAGCGCCTGCGCGCCGAGACCGAGGCGCATGTTCCAAACCAGCTGCCCGACACCTTGACGGCGCTGGGCATCTCGAGCGGCTGGAAAAAGCACGCGTCGCGGCTGTTCATGACGCATCCCCCGCTGGAGGAGCGCATCGAAGCGCTGCGGCGCGGCGTCTGACGAGTCCGTGTCATTTTTCTTTGCCGCGTCGATGACATTCCCACGGGCGGCGCACGCGCACTGAATCCGCGGGACGATGTACGACTGTTTGCGGTGCGGACCGCCGCCGGCGTGGTGGTTTATCGCAACCGCTGCCCTCATGCCGGGTTCGAGCTCAACTGGCTGCCCGACCGCTTTCTGGACCGCGAAAGCCGCCATATTCACTGCCAGGTGCACGGTGCCCTGTTCGACATCGCCACCGGCCACTGTGTCGCCGGACCCTGCGCCGGACGATATCTGGAGTCGATCCCCGTGCGGATCCTCGACGGCGATCTGATGCTGGATGCTGTCGGGCGGGGCGCACCCGGGGTGGTGGCGCCCGACCGCGCCACCACGCTACGCTAACAGCGCACTTTTTGCCCCGGGGCCGCAGCCGTGACCCCGTATTCGCTACCGACGAGGAAACTGCCATGAACACTGTCGCCGATAACCTGGAAATCCGCCAACTGGTTGCCAAATACAACCGCGCCTTCGACTACCGCGATCCCGAAGCCTGGGTCGACACCTTCGCCGCCGACGGCACCTTTGCCATGGGGGGCAAACAGCTGGCCGCCGGCCGCGAGGCGCTGCTGGCCTTCGCCAAGAAGATGATTCCGACCATGAAGGTCAAGCACTGCACTACCGACGCCATCGTCGAGGTCAACGGCGACAGCGCCACCCACGACGCCTATCTGATCCTGGTGGATACCGGCGACAAAGTCAGCGTGGTGAATTCCGGCCGCTACCTGGACGTCCTCGCCAAGATCAATGGCGCCTGGAAATTCAAGGCCCGCGTGGTCGAAATCGACGGCAAGATGTAAGCCCAGACAGGCGCTGCCCGCGCCCCGCTCCAGCGGGGCGTTTTTTTGGCGCGCGCCGCGCATCGCTACTCTTCGCGAAATTCCAGTTCACGCGCCAGAGCGATCTCCTCGGGTCCCAGTCGGCAACCCCACGCCAGTACCTCGACGCCCTGGCGCCGCGCCCGGCGCAACGCCCGTGCGTAGTCGGGATCAAGGTCCGCGGCCGGCACCACGACATGGATATCGCTCAACTGGACGCAAAACAGCAGCACCGCGCGCGCACCTCCGGCGACCATGGCTTCGAGCTCGCGCAGGTGCTTGGCACCACGACGGGTAACCGTATCGGGAAACGCGGCGCGGCCATCGCCCAATGACAGAGTGACGCTCTTGACCTCCACATAGCAGGGTGCGCCCCTGCCTTGGAGCAGAAAGTCGATGCGACTGTTTTCCTCGCCATAGCGCACCTCGCGCCGAACGCCTGCGTAACCCCGCAGTGCCTCGATGCGACCCGCCGCAATGGCCTCCGCGACCAAATGATTGGCACTCCCGGTGTTGACCCCCGCCAGCCGGCCGTCGCCGGTGGTGACGATCTCCAGGGTGCCGGGCAGCTTGCGGCGCGGATCGGCCGTGCGGGAAAACCAACAGGGAGCGCCGCCGACCTGACAATTGCGCATGGATCCCGTGTTGGCGCAGTGCAGCGTCAGCACCTCGCCATCCGGTAAGCCGACATCGGCAAAAAATCGTTGGTAGCGGCGCAGGAAGACGCCCCGCGCCAGCGGTGGGGCGAACTTCATCGCGCCGCGAGCGCCGCGCGCAGGCGGTTGACCGCGAGCTCAAGGCGCTCCAGCGGCTCGGTATAGGAGAATCGCACCCGCTGGCGGGCCAGATAAGCGCCGAAGTCGGTCCCGGGGGTAACGGCTACCCCGGCGCGCTCCAGCATGTCCCAGCAAAAGGCCTCGCTGTCGTCGGCCAGACCCGCAATCCCTGCATAAATGTAGAAAGCTCCGGCAGGTACAAAAGGGATGTCGAAGCCCAGTTCCCGCAGCGCTGGCACCAGATAATCCCGGCGGCGCCGGAATTCTTCGCGGCGCCCTTCGAGCTCCTCGATCACGGCCGGCTGGAAGGCGGCCAGCGCGGCATGTTGCGCGATACTGGGCGGCGAGATGTAGAAATTCTGCGCCATCACGTTGACCGGCTCGATAGCCGCTTCGGGCAGCACCGCCCAGCCCAGGCGCCAGCCCGTCATGCCGAAGTACTTGGAGAAACTGTTGACCACGAAGGCGTCGTCGGTGAATGCCAGGATCGAGGTCTCGGGCTCGTCGTAGATCAGTCCGTGGTAGATCTCGTCCACCACCAGGGCGCCACCGCGCGCTCGGGTGGCGGCGTGCAGCGCGGCCAATTGATCGCGCGCGATGATGTCACCGGTGGGATTGCTCGGCGAGGCCACCAGCGCACCGACGGTGTTGGGACGCCAGTGCGCCGCCAGCGCCGCGGCAGTGAGCTGGTAGCGCTCGACCGCCGCCACCGGCACCCACTGGGGTTCGCCACCGGCACGACGGACAAAATTGGCGTTGCAGGGATAACCCGGGTCGGTCAGCAGAAAGCCGTCGCCCGGTTCGATCAGTAGATCGCAGATCAACCCCAGCGCGGCGCTGCTCCCGGTGGTGACTGCGATGCGTGCCGGCGCCACCGTCACGCCATGGCGCTCGGCGTAGAAGGCCGCAATCGCCTCCCGCAGCGGTGCAATGCCCAGGGCAGGGGTGTAACGGGTTTTTTCGTCGGCCAAGGCCTGGCGCGCCGCCTCGGCAATGGGGAGCGGCGTGGGAAATGCCGGCTGGCCCGCTTCCAGGCGCACGATATCGCGGCCCATCGCCTGCATCCGCTCGGCAGCCTCCAGGAAGTCGACCACCTTGAACGAGGTCATGGAGGCCACCCGTCGCGCCCATCTGTGTCGCCCCTTTTCCATCGTCTACGCTCCCCGTCAGCGCCGCGATTCTATGCTAAACCCGCCCGACCCCCGGAGATCGGCGAACCGGAGATTCCCACCGACAGGGTTGAAAAAAACCCCGACCGGCCCTATAAACGCGCCTTCCCGTCGGATCCCCCCCGGAATCGCAAATGGCCAAGAAGAAAGCAACCGAGAAATCTTCCGTATTGCTGCGGAATTTCGAGCCCTACAAGGAGAAGCGGGGCGAGGAATACATGAGCGACCATCAGCGCGAACACTTCCGGAAACTGTTGCTGGACTGGAAGCAGGATCTGATGACCGAAGTCGATCGCACCGTCAGTCACATGAAGGATGACGCGGCCAATTTTCCGGACCCTGCCGATCGCGCCACCCAGGAAGAAGAATTCAGCCTGGAGCTGCGCACCCGTGACCGCGAGCGCAAACTGATCAAGAAAATCGACAAGACCATCGAAATGATCGACGCCAACGACTACGGCTACTGCGAACAATGTGGTGTCGAGATCGGCATTCGCCGCCTGGAGGCGCGCCCCACCGCCACCCTTTGCGTCGACTGCAAAACGCTCGACGAAATCCGCGAACGGCAAACCGTCGGCGGCTGATTCCGGGCCAACTCGCCGTTACCGTGGCAGAAGCGTACACCGGACGCTTCGCTCCCTCGCCCACCGGCCCGCTGCATTTGGGCTCGCTGGCAAGTGCCCTGGCCAGCTTTCTCGACGCCCGCGCCCACCAGGGACGCTGGCTGCTGCGTATCGAGGACATCGACCCACCGCGCGAAGTACCCGGGGCCGCGGCGAGCATCGCCCGGCAACTCGACGCCCATGGCCTCCACTGGGATGGCGAGATTCTCTACCAGAGCGGGCGCGCAACCCGGTATCGCGACGCCTTGCAGCGGTTGGCCGCCAGGGGATTGCTGTTTCTTTGCGATTGCACCCGGGAGCGGCTGCGCCGCCTCGACGGAAACTACGACGGTGCCTGCCGTGATCGCGTTCTGATCGATCCGGACCGCGAGCACCCCGGATATTCGATCCGAGTCCGCACCGACGACGCTCCGGCCGTTCATTTCTCCGACTGGCTCCGCGGCCGCTCCACCGTCACCCATCTTGAGCGGACGGGCGGTGACTTCGTGGTGCGCCGCCGCGACGGCCTCTTCGCCTACCAACTCGCGACCGCGGTCGATGATGCAGCGCAGGGCATCACGCATGTGGTGCGCGGTAACGACCTGCTGGAATCCACCCCCCGCCAGATCTTTCTGTTGCGTGCACTGGGACTGCCCGTGCCGGCCTACGGCCATGTCCCCGTGATGACGGACTCCATAGGCCGTAAACTCAGCAAACAGAACCACGCCCCCGCTCTGGATGCCGCGCACGCTCGGGGCAATGTGTATCGCGCACTGATCTGGTTGGGCCAGAAGCCCCCGTCGGCGGCCGCGCACGCGAGTGTCGCCGAACTGCTTCGCTGGGCGAGTCAGCACTGGTCGCCGCGGGCGGTATGGCACGAAAGACCACAAAATATAACCGAATAGACTTTTTCGCATTACCAAGACGACAAAAAGGTCTAAAAACCCCTTTGCCAAGCGGAACCTCCATCGGTAGCATGAAGGTCGCTCATAACAACAATAATAGAGCGGCATAACAACAACAAAGATAATAATAATCGAAGGGTACTGGTTTGCTTGTCGGTTGATGGGGTGGGTTAGCCCGAGGCCGAGTGCAAATGAAATCTCGGGGGAAGCCTGCAATGGCTTCCCCCTTTCATTTGCGCGTGCGCTTACGTTTACGTTCGCGCCCTCCTCCAGATGCGGAGCTCAGCCTGTCAATGGATACCGCATCCCGATAGAACGGGCCGCGGGGAGCGCTGTGCTAGAATCGCCGCTGCCCAACTGATAGCGTCCGGAATGCTCCAGCGGTTGAAAAGATTGTTCGGCCGAAAACCCAGCAGGCCAACCGAGATCCCCCGCAAAGTCCCCGCCAGCCGCCATATCCCCCACTCCGCGATCAGCGGCGGCGCCCGGGAAGTGGTGGCCAAGCTGGTGGCCGCCGGGCATCAGGCATTCATTGTCGGCGGCTGTATCCGGGACACACTGCTGGGCCACCCGTCCAAGGACTTCGATGTCGCCACCAGCGCGACACCGGAACAGGTCAAGAGTCTGTTTCGACGCGCCCGCATCGTCGGCCGCCGCTTCCGCATCGTCCACGTCCATGTCGGGCGCGAGCTGGTCGAAGTGACGACTTTTCGGGCTTCCCACGGGGCCAGTCCGCACCCAAATGCCACGCCACACTCCAGCGAGCAGGCACGTCGCAGTCAGCGCGGCATGCTGCTGCGGGACAATGTATTCGGGTCACTCGAAGAGGACGCCGAGCGCCGCGACTTCACCATCAACGCAATTTACTACGACCCGCAGCGCGACGAATTGCTGGATTTCGTCGGTGGTATCGAGGATATCGCCAGCCGCACCCTGCGCATCATCGGCGATCCCGCAACCCGCTTCCGGGAAGACCCGGTGCGGATGCTGCGCGCCGCCCGCTTCGTCGCCAAACTCGATTTCGCGCTGGACCCGGCGACCGCCGCACCCCTCGCCAGGCTGCACGGCCTGTTGCGGGAGATCCCGCCGGCGCGGCTGTTCGACGAGGTCCTCAAGCTATTGATGACCGGACGCGCCCTTGCAACCTATGAGGCCCTGTCCCGGCACCTGCTGTTTCAACACCTGTTCCCCGATACCGCCGCGGCAATCGCCGGCGACAGCCGCTGGGATACGTTCGTCCGGCAGGCGCTGATCAACACCGACATTCGCATCAAGAACGACCAGCGTGTCACCCCCGCTTTCCTGTTCGCGGCACTGCTGTGGCCCGCGGTTGCGGCCAGCGGGGCCTGGACGCGGACGCCCGGTCCGCAGGAAACCCTGGCGTTGCAGCAATCCGCTGCCGATGTGCTGACACGGGAGATGCGCCACATAGCGATCCCGCGGCGTTTTTCCGCGCCCGCGCGCGAAATATGGGAATTGCAGCCACGACTCGAGCGCCGCGGCGGTAGACGTGCGTGGCAGATCATGGAGCACCCCCGCTTTCGCGCCGCCTACGATTTCCTCCTGCTGCGCGAACAAAGTGGCGAGGATCTCGGCGGTTTGGGCGCCTGGTGGACGCGGTTTCAAACCGCGGGAGAAGCCGAACGCGAGCAAATGGTCGCCGCATTGAAAGCATCGCCCGCTCCCCGTCGGCGCACCCGCCGACGCCGGGCACCGGGTGCGGGGCCGGCGTGAGCGTGAAGGCATACATCGGTCTGGGGAGCAATCTGGACAACCCGCGGCGCCAGATCGCGTGGGCCCTGGATGCACTGGCACGCCTGCCGGAATCGCGCCTGGATGCCACCGCCCCGCTCTACCGGAGCCGGGCTCTGGGACCGGGAACGCAGCCCGATTACCTCAACACCGTGGTGCGACTGCGCACCGTGCTGGCGCCGCATAGGCTGCTGCGGGAATTACTCGCCCTGGAGACCGCGCGCGGACGGCGCCGCGACCAGCATTGGGGGCCGCGCACCCTCGACCTGGACATTCTGCTCTACGACGAGGTCTGCCTCGCCGACGCGGAACTGACGATCCCGCACCCACGCCTTGCCGAACGCAATTTCGTGCTGATCCCGCTGCATGACCTCGACCCGGATCTGATCCTGCCGGATGGCACCGCCCTGGCGGAACTGTTGGCACGCATCGGTCGCGCAGGTATCGTCCGCCTTTGAGTCGGAGCCCGCCGTGGAAATACTCGCCAACGATATTCAGCTCGCCCTCGACGCCGCCAGCCTGCCCCGCTTCATCGCCGTGGAGGGACCGATCGGCGTCGGCAAAACCACCCTGGCGCGACGCCTCGCCGCAACGCTGAATTACGACACCCTGCTCGAAGACGTTGAAGAAAACCCGTTCCTGGAGCGCTTCTACGCCGACCCGCGCGGCAACGCACTGCCTACCCAACTGTTCTTCCTGTTCCAGCGCAGCCGCCAGATCCAGCAATTGCGCCAGGGCGACATGTTCCGGCCGATCCGGGTCGCCGACTTCCTGCTCGACAAGGACCCGCTGTTCGCGCGCGTGACCCTGGACGACGAGGAGCTCCGCCTCTATCAACAGGTCTACGATCAGCTCACCATCGACAAACCGGTGCCCGACCTGGTGATCTACCTGCAGGCGCCGCCCGAAACCCTGATGGCGCGCATTCAAAAGCGCGGCGTGGCCATGGAGCGCGCCATTACCGCCGATTATCTGCGTCAGCTCAACGAAGCCTATACCCAGTTTTTTCACTACTACGACGATGCGCCCCTGGTGATCGTCAATACCCGCGACATCGATGTGGCCGGCAACGATGTCGACTACCGCCGCCTGGTCGAATTTCTGATCGGCGTGAAAAGTGGTCGCCACTACTACAACCCGCAATACAATCCGCCGTCCTGACATCCGGGCAGACCCATGAAAGCCGTAACCATCCATACCCTGAACGATCTGAAACGGGCCGGCGAGAAATTTCCGGTCATCACGGCTTACGACAGCAGCTTCGCCCGCCTCGTCGAACTCGCGGGTATCGAGGTGGTGCTGGTCGGCGATTCGCTCGGCAATGTGATGCTGGGGTTCGACAGCACTGTTCCCGTCACCATGGATCACATGCTGCATCACACGGCGGCCGTGCGCCGCGGCAACAGCAAATCCCTGCTGATCGCCGACCTGCCATTCATGGCTTATGTCACCCCGGAGCAGACGTTGACCAACTCCGCCCTGCTCATGCAGGCGGGCGCGCAGATGGTCAAACTGGAGGGCGGCGAATGGCTGACCGAATCGGTTGCCATGCTCAACGAGCGTGGTATTCCGGTGTGCGGCCACCTGGGGCTTACTCCCCAGTCCGTGAACAAGTTTGGCGGCTATCGGGTGCAGGGACGGGGTCAGGACGACGCCGAGCGAATGGTTCGCGACGCCCATCTGCTGGAGGACGCCGGCGCCAGCCTGCTGGTGCTGGAATGCATCCCCCGCGACCTTGCCGCGCGTGTCAGCCGCGAGCTGACGATGCCGGTGATCGGCATCGGCGCCGGCGTCGATACCGATGCCCAGGTGCTGGTATTGCAGGACATGCTGGGAATTTCGCCGCGCGCGCCCAAGTTCGCGCGCAATTTCCTCGCCGGCGCCGGCGACATCCTGGGGGCACTCCAGGCTTATGCAGCGGCGGTGCGCGCTGGCGAGTTCCCGCGGCCGGAGCACACCTTCACTTGACCGCGGCGGAAGCGGGAGCCTGGCAAAACAGCCCGTGGAGCGTGGCGATGACCGCGCTGGCCGCCGCATCGCCCAGCCGGTAGTAGATCGTCTGGGACTCGCGCCGCGTCGCCACCAGCCCGGCGCGGCGCAGCGTCGCCAGATGCTGGGACAGCGCCGACTGGCTGAGCGGAATGCGTGCGTTCAACTCGCCCACCGACAATTCGCCGTCATGCAGGGTGCAGAGCACCATCAACCGGTTGCGATTTCCCATCGCCTTCAGCAAGGCTTCGGCGACTTCCGCGTGCGCGGCCAGCGCTGTCAAATCGAGCGGCACTGCTTTCCCCCTCATCACCGGGCGCCAATATAGCCGACCACCCCGGATATGCGAAAGTAGATATTGCTAATTTTTATTAATCTAATGTAATGTGGCCAAAGGTGGCTCGCGCTGGGCCGCAATCTCCGGACGCAGGCAGTCCGTGCAACCCGGCCACCGGCGGGAACACCCCGCAACCCCTGAGATCCAGCTGGAGGCATGTCATGCATCACTTCGTATTGGCCGCCATCGGCGGTGGCCTGGTCGGCGTCGCCGCCGTCATGATGATGGCCCTGAACGGCCGCATCGCCGGCGTCAGCGGCATCCTCTCCGGCGTCTTCACCCAGGCCGCGGGAGAACGCCTGTGGCGGCTTCTGTTCGTGCTCGGCATTGTGATCGGCGGTTCCCTCCCGCCGCTGCTCAATGCGGATTTCAAGGCGCCCCTGCCCGGCGCCGGCATGTTGCTCGCGGTAATCGGCGGATTGCTGGTGGGGTTGGGCACCGGACTGGGTTCCGGCTGTACCAGTGGCCACGGCATCTGTGGCATCGCGCGCTTGTCGAAACGTTCCATCGTCGCAACCCTCACCTTCATGGCCGCGGGGGTCGTCACCGTTACCCTGCTGCGCCTGACCACCGGAGGCTGATCTCATGGGCAAACTCATTGCTTCGCTCGCATCCGGCATCGTGTTCGGCATCGGCATGGCCGTTTCGGGCATGACCAACACCCAACGGGTCCAGGATTTTCTCGATTTTTTCGGCGCCTGGGATCCAACCCTCGCCTTCGTCATGGGCGGCGGCCTGCTGGTCACCACCCTGGGCTACCGGTTCGTGCTCCGCCATCCCGCCCCGCTCTTCGCCGGCAGCTTCTCGCTGCCCACCAAGACCGATATCGACAAGTCGCTGCTGATCGGCGCGACCATCTTCGGCGTCGGCTGGGGTCTGGTCGGCTACTGCCCGGGGCCCGCGCTGGCTGGCCTGACCTACGGCTACGCGCCGACCCTCGCCTTCATCCCGGCGATGATCGTGGGCTTGATGCTGGCGCGGAAAATCGCCCCAAGAATCTGACGGGATCGCGCGCGCGCCAACCACATGCGGGTACCCGGGCACCGCCTTGGCCAACCCGGCGCGGCGCGCTATGCTGCGGCAAGACCCGCACCGCGGTGACCCCATGACGACGACCCACGCTCGCGCGCAACAGCAAGGCGTCGCCGAGGTAAACGCTGTCTATGAGCGCTATCTGAGCGCCTTCCTCGCCGGCGACCTGGCCGCCGTCGAAGCCCTGGTACAGTTTCCCCTGGCCTATATCGGCGCCGGCGAAACCCGCCTGCTCGACCGCTTCCCGGTCTCGCCGCAGGCGCTGCGGGAGCGCAAGCAGTGGCACACCACGATCAATGCCGATTATGAGGTGTCGCTGGTCGCGCCCGACAAAGCCCATGTGATCCTGCACCATGCCGAGCGCGTGCGCGCCGACGGCTCCCTGATCGAGACCGTCGCCGCCTTCTACGCCTTTACCCGCACCGCCAACGGCTGGAAACTGTTCGCCCTGTCCGACGTCGTCATTCCTGCCTGAACCCGGCGGCCATCCCGCGCCGACCGGCCGCAACATTTCCTTTCGCCACCCGCCGCCTTCGTTTATAAACGGTGTCGTATCAGGGGTCGGGCGTCGCGCGCGGCCGTCCGTGGAACTACCGGCTTGTTGAAAAATTGCTACGACGCCAACGACAAGTCGCCAATGACAAATCGCCAATGACAAATCCGACTGACAGGGGAACACCATGATCACCGCCAAAGACATGTATTTTCATACGCCGACCTCCGACGACAAATATTGGGCGGAGACCAATTACTTCGGCTTTTACGTTCCCGAGGAGCCGCTGCACGTCAACGTCTATGTGCTGACCCGGCAGAATCTGGGCGCGGTGCTGTCCAGCATCACCATCACCGACGGCTTTTCCAACACCCCCCACCTGGTGCGCTACACCAACAACCAGGTGCATTTGCCATTTCCCGACACCAATTTCGACGACTACCGCCTGGGCAACGGTCTGGCGATCAAGTGCACCAAGCCGGTGATGGACTACGACATCCGATTCGACGACGGCAAGCGCCTGTCTTTCGATGTCACTTACAAGGCACTGATGGAGCCCTACGACATCCACGATCCGGCCATGGATCCGCTGGCCCAGGTCAGCCACGGCGGCGACACTGTGTCCGATACCGCCTACGCCGGGCACTGGGATCAGAGCGGCCGCGTGACCGGCAAGATGATCCTGGACGGCAGGCAGTTCCCGATCGACTGCGTGTCCAGCATGGATCACAGCTGGGGCCTGCGCCACGAAGACCAATTCGCCAATTTCTGCTGGCTCAATGCCAATTTCGACAACGACACCAGCATCCACTGCATCTGGGTGATCAACCCCGACGACAAAAACGATTACGCCGCCATCGTTCACGGCTATGTTCGCGAGGGCAATCAGGTCCATGGCCTCACCAAGGGCAAGGGCCGGGTGCTGCGCAACGGCCTGCTGCACCAGTTCATGGACCTGCAGGTGGAGGACAAGCGCGGCCGCAGCCACCGCTTCACCGGCACCGCGTTCACCTCCAATCCCTGGTCACCCTGGCCCTACCTATTCGCCACCCACACCTTCATGCGCTGGGAGCTCGGCGGGGTGATCGGCTGGGGCGAAATCCAGGAAGTCGCGATGTAGGTGCCCCGGGCCACCGCCGTGCGCCACTACACGCCGACCCTGGGCCGGCGCGCCCGGCCGACGCCGGACTGGATCGCCGGCATCCGCGCGCGCTTTCCCGTGGAGCGCGCGCTCGACGCGGTGCTCACCCGCAAGCTGGTCGAACGCGCCGACCCGCGCGAACAGAGCATGGATTTCTCGCGCCTGGAGCCGCGCCTGCTCGATTACCTGCGCGCCGCGACCGGGGACGCCCGGCTCGGCATCGCCAACCTGAAGCGCCTCACCGGAGGTGCGTCCAAGGAGCAGTTCACTTTCGATCTGCACCGGTCAACCGGCAGCAGCAAACTCATGCTGCGCATGGACCCGCTCGAATCCGTAGTCGAAACCCACCGCCTGCGCGAGGCGCAGATCCTGCGCGCCATGCAGGGCAGGGTACCGGTGCCCGAGGTGCACTGGGTCGAGGCCGATCCCGCCGCGCTCGGGCGGCCCTTTCTGATCGCGGGTTTTCTCGAGGGCATCGTACAGCCGGAGGGCGGCGGCAAGGTCACCGGACTCGGCATGTCGTTCGCGCCGGAGTTGCGCGCCCGGCTCCGGGATCAGTTCGTGCAGCACCTCGCGGGCATTCACCGCCTCGACTGGCGACGCTGCGATCTGTCCAGCTACGACGCTCCGCAACCCGGCACCGCCGAGGCGAACCTGTGGTCGCTGGGACTCTGGGAGCGCATCTGGCACGAGGACACGGTGCAGGCCCATCCGGTCATCGAGTACGCCGCCGGCTGGCTGAAAGCCAACATGCCGGCCGTGGCCGACCCGGTGGTGGTGCATGGCGACTACCGCAGCGGCAATTTCATGTACACCCCGGACGGACGCATCAACGCCATCCTCGACTGGGAGCTGTGCCACCTCGGCGACTACCACGAAGACCTGGCCTACGTCGGCTGCAAGCTGCTCGGCTGCCCCGACGAGCGCGGCGAGCTGCTGGCCTGCGGGCTGATGCCGTTCGACGCATTGCTGGCGCGTTATGAGGAGCTATCCGGAAATCCGGTCGATCGCGCGCGGCTGCATTACTACGATGTCTTCACCCACTACAAGATGGCGTCCATCGCAGCCACCAGCCTGCGCGTGGCGCACGGCCGCAAGACCCATCTCGACGCCATGATGAATCTGATCGGCGGCATCGGCGCCATCGCGGTGGCGGTACTGACCGATCTGCTGGCCTGAGCGCCGCCCCGGTCAGCGCGGTTCGCAGATAAAGACCGGGATGTCCCGCGGCGTGCGCTGCCGGTAGATCTCGTAATCGGGATAGTGCTGGCAGCACACCGGCCACACCGCCTCTTTCTCGTCGGCGCTGGCGCGGCGGGCGCGCAATTTCATCTTTTTGCTCTTGTACTGCACTTCGATATCCGGATGGGCGATGAGATTGTTGACCCACACCGGGCTCTTGGGCGCGCCGCCCTGGGAGCCGACCAGGATCACCCCGTCGCGATAGGGGACGTGCATCAGGGGAATGATGCGGCGGGCACCGGATTTCGCGCCCGTCATCGTGACCAGGCACACGTCATGGCCGTTGAGCTGGCCCAGGATACGCCCCCCACTCCAGCGGTACAGCTTCACATTGAGGTGCGAAAACACCTTGAGGTAGGGAATGATCTTGCCCATCTGCTCGGACGTTGCGGTTTTCAGATTCACCAGTGCCATGGCAGTTCTCCGCGGAAATAAAGTGCATGTTTCGTAACCCGGGTGCCCCGGCAGGCTTGCTTGTCGAGCCTTGCAGTACCGGGCTACCGGCGACCCGTTGCGCTACGCGCCGGCGCGCGGTGTGGCGGGCGCCGCCAGGCGCAGCCAGATGTACCCCCCGAAACCGGCGATCAACGACGCCAGCAAGACCCCGGTCTTGGCCATCAGCAGTTCATCCGGGTGCCCGGCAAAACCCAGTTCGGCGATGAAAATGGACATGGTGAAGCCGATGCCTCCCAGCAGCGATACCCCGGCGATTTGACTCAGGCGGGTGCCTCTCGGCAATTCCCCTATCCCCAGTTTCAACGCCAGCCATACCACGCCCGTAATCCCGATGAACTTGCCGACTACCAGACCCAGGGTCACGCCCAGGGTAACGGGGTGCGTCAGCGTCGTCGTCAAGGTACCAAAATCCAGCGGAATGCCGGCGTTGAACAGGGCGAACACCGGCACCACCAGAAAGGCCACCGGCAGGTTCCACAGATGCTCCAGTCGCTGCAAGGGCGCCTGTACCTGGATCGCACCACTGCCCAGTGCCTGCGCTACCGCGCGCAGTTCATCGTTGGTGAGTATGCTGGCGCCCGGGCTGTGGCTGGCGTCGAACCGCGCCAGCAGCGCCCTGGTGCGCTGGCTGAACAGCGCCGGATCGTAACTGGGTCGGGCGGGCACGGTGAAAGCGCCGAGCACGCCCGCCAGCGTCGCGTGAATCCCGGATTCGAGCAGTAGATACCAGAGCACCGTCGCCAGCAGAAAGTAGGGCATCGTGCGGCGCACGCCGGCCAGATTCAGCACCAGCATCGTGCCCAGCACCAGCGCCGCGCCCGCGAGCCAGCCCAGCGCGACTTTTTCTGTATAGAAAACCGCAATGACCATCACCGCGCCCAGGTCATCGACGATCGCCAGGGCCACCAGAAAGGTGATGAGGGCCCTGGGTACCCGCCCAGCGAGCAATACCACCACGCCGATCGAGAATGCGATGTCCGTCGCCATGGGGATACCCCAGCCGCGGGCGCCATCCCCGCCGCCGTTGAACGCCGTATAAATCAGCGCCGGCACCAGCATGCCGCCGATGGCGGCGAGGATAGGCAGCACGGCATGGCGGGGATTGGCGAGTTCGCCGACCAGCATTTCCCGCTTCAGCTCCAGTCCGACCACGAAGAAAAACAAGGCCATCAGGCCATCGTTGACCCAGTGGTGGAGGGTTTTTTCGATCCCCCAAGCGCCGATACCGATATGGGCTGGAAGGTGAATCAGATGCTGGTAGGCCGCGGCAACACCGGAATTGGCGAGCATCAAGGCCACGACCGCCGAGATCATCAGCACCATGCCGCCGGTGGTCTGACGATGAATGAACTCCTCAAAGGGGGTGAGGATTTTTTCGAAAGTCCGCTCCCAGGGCGCCCGGATGCGGCCCACCTCGGTAGCGGCGGAGTCGAATGGTTCGCGGTCCTGATTGCTCACGAGTACTGCATCTCCTTGCCGGTGATCCACGCGAATCGACCGTCGCGGCGGTTGGACCAGCGGCGGTCTTCCGCCGCGCCGGGTTGACCCATGGTAACCAATAAAGCGAGGCAAATGACTTGCCACACTGGCGTCGGTCGGGATGCAGGCATGCAAGGCTGCGAGCTGCACGCCTCGCCGCCACCGCGACGGATGGCGCTTGCGCGCTTGTCTCGCTCCGACGCCCCGGTTAGGATCGCCGCCAGACCCGCGACCCATCCGCACCTGTCGATGCCCCCGCAACCCCGCTCCTGGTCCCGCTTCCCCGCTCTCGCCGCGGCGCGGGTACTGTTGGCGGTGGCGCTGCTGGCCGCGGGCCAGGTGGCGGTGGCAGTGCATGACGCGGACCATCCTTTCCACGCCCACACCAGCACCTGCGACGCCTTTCTGGGCGCCGACACCCAGCAGCCCGGCCTCGCGCCCGAGGCGATCCGGGCTGTGGTCGCACCCGTTCACCCGTCACCGACCTACCTGGTTTCACAAGCCATCGCGCTGACTCCGTACGCCGCGTTTCAGCCCCGCGCTCCGCCGCTCCTTCCCACGACCTGAGTTTCCCCATCCTTAATTTGCGATCCGGCACCCAGCTGCCGGGCGCTTGGTCGTTACGGGAGCATCCCATGAACAAAACCATCCTCGCGGTGGCAGTGGCCATTGCCATGCCGTGGTCCGCGGCGTCTCGCGCCGCCACCGACATCGACGCCCTGCGCGCCGAGTTCGATCAGAAATTCAAGGCCCTGCAGGCCGACTACGAGGCGCGTCTGAAGGCCCTCGAAAGCCGCGTGCAGACGGCCGAGGTCAAGGCCGACAACGCCCAGCAGGAGGCGGCGGCAAGCGCCGCGCCGGCGCCGACCGCGGCCAATGCCTTCAATCCGGAGCTCTCGCTGATCCTGCAGGGCGCCTACATCGACCGCGCCGGCGGCGAGCGGCCGATCACCGGTTTCATGCCGTCTGGCGGACACGCGCACGGCGAACGCGGCTTCACGCTCGACCATATCGAGGTGGTGGCCAGTGCCAACGTCGATCCCTACTCGCGCGCCTTCGTCAATCTGGCGGTCGCGGACGAGGAGGTGGAGGTCGAGGAGGCCTGGTTCCAGACCCTGCGCCTGGGCCACGGGCTGACCGCGAAGGGCGGTCGCTTCCGGTCCGGCATCGGCTACCAGAACGAGAAACACCCGCACGCCTGGGATTTTGCCGACAACAGCCTGATGTACTCGGCGCTGTTCGGCGAAGCGCTGAAACAGGACGGCCTGCAACTGCGCTGGCTGGCGCCGACCGAGCTGTTCCTGGAACTGGGCGCCGAGGTGGCCAAGGGGCAGTTCTTCCCCGGCTCGGATGCGGGCGCGGACAAGAACGGCGCGGATGCCTGGGCCGCCTTCGCCCATGTCGGTGGCGATGTCGGGGTCGCGCATTCCTGGCGCGCCGGTGTGTCCTACCTGCGCGCATCGCCGCGCGAGCGCGAAGCCTTCCTCGACGACATCAACGATTTCGAGGCGCTGACGGCGTTCTCGGGCAAGTCCAAAACCTGGCTTGCCGACTTCGTCTGGAAATGGGCGCCGGACGGCAACCCGCGGGAGCGCAATTTCATCTTCGCGGCGGAGTATTTCGATCGCGACGAGGATGGGGATTTGGCGTGCCAGGACGATTCCGCGGCGGGCGGCGCCTGCCTGGGTCTGACGGACCGCTACGACAGCGCCCAGTCGGGCGGCTATGCGCAGGCCGTCTATCAGTTCAGGCCGCGCTGGCGCACCGGTGTGCGCTACGACCGGCTCGATGCCGGGTCGGTCGATTTGGGCGCCAACGGGGCCTTCTTCGACACCTCCGATTTCGACCCGAGCCGCTGGAGCCTGATGACGGATTACTCGCCGTCGGAGTTCTCGCGCTTCCGGCTGCAATTCGCCCGCGACAAATCGTTCGAGGATGACCCCGACAACCAGCTCATCCTGCAATACATCCTGAGCATCGGCGCCCACGGCGCCCACAAATTCTGAAGGAAAGCACCCATGAAATACGTGATTGTCATGACCTTGGCCATGCTGGAGCTGGTCGCTCCGGCGGCCCGGGCAGCGCTCGACGTACTGACCTGCGAACCCGAATGGGCCGCGTTGACACAGGAACTGGCCGGCGATCTGGCCAAGGTCGATTCGGCCACCACCGCCCAGCAGGACCCGCACCGCATCCAGGCGCGGCCCTCGCTGCTGGCCAAGGCGCGGCGGGCCGATCTGCTGATCTGCACCGGGGCGGAACTGGAAAGCGGCTGGCTGCCGCTGCTCCAGCGCGAGGCCGGCAACGGACGCATCCAGCTTGGCCAGCCGGGCTACTTCGAGGCGGCGCGCTTTGCCCGCCTCATCGAGCGGCCGACGGTGCTTGATCGGGCGCAGGGCGACATCCACGCCGCCGGCAACCCGCATCTGCACCTCGATCCGCGCAACATCGCCCGGGTGGCCGAGGGCCTGGCCCGGCGCCTGAGCGAACTGGACCCGGCGAACGCCGCCCGCTACGCCGATCGCCATGCCGACTTCCAGCGTCGCTGGACGGCGGTGATCGCGCGCTGGGACCAGCAGGGCGCGCGCCTGAAGGGCGTGCCGGTGGTGGCGCAGCACCGCAACTGGGGTTACCTCGCCGACTGGCTGGGCCTGACGATCATCGGCGAACTGGAGCCCAGGCCCGGCATGGAGCCGACCGCCAGTCACCTGGCGCAATTGCTGGAAACGCTCAAGGCGACGCCGGCGCGGATGGTGCTGCGCACCGCCTACGAGTCGCCCAAGGCCTCCGAATGGCTGGCCAGCCGGGCCAGTATCCCGGCGCTGGAACTGCCCTACACCGTCGGCGGCTCGCCGGGCGCCAAGGATCTGTTCGGCCTGTTCGACGACACCCTGAGCCGCCTGCTGCAGGCCGCACCATGACGCTCGACGGCCTCGAGCCCAGCATCCTGCTGCCGGCACTGGCGGCGGGAGCGCTGGTGCTGGCCAGCCACGTGCCGCTGGGCATGGAGGTGCTGCGCCGCGGGATCATCTTCATCGATCTGGCCATCGCACAGATCGCGGGTCTGGGCATCGTCATCGCCAGCACGCTCGGCTTCGCGGTGGACGGCTGGCGCACCCAGGCGAGCGCGGTGCTCGCCGCGCTGGCCGGGGCGCTGGCCCTGCGCTGGATGGAGAAGAGAAACCCGGCCCATCTGGAGGCGGTGATCGGGGTCAGCTTCGTGGCCGCGGCCTGCGCCGCCGTGGTGCTGATGAGCCAGGATCCGCACGCCGGCGAGCACCTGCAGGAACTGCTGGTGGGGCAGATCCTGTGGAGCACCTGGGGCGGCCTCGCGCCGCTGGCGCTGGTCACGGCCGCGGTGCTGGTCGGCTGGTTCGGCCTGAATCTGAAGGCCTCCGCGCTCGGCTTCTACCTGCTGTTCGCGCTCACCGTCACGGCCTCGGTGCAGGTGGTGGGCGTGTACCTGGTGTTCGCCAGCCTGATCGTGCCGGCCCTGGCGGCGGCGGGCCGGCTGTGGCGCGCCTATGCGGTCGGCGTCGCCGGCTACGGGCTGGGCCTGCTGGCGTCGGGCCTGTTCGACCTGCCGGCCGGGGCGGCCATCGTGCTGGCGCTGGTGGTGGTAGCCGGCGCCTCCCGGGCGCGATGAGCGCTCAGGGAGCATCCCGGCACTGCTCCTCGACCTGCTCGATCTCGATGGTGGTGTGGGCGAAGCGATAGCTGGCAAGCGCCGCGGCCACGTCACTTTTGATGCGCTGTTGCACCGCGTTGGTCAGGGGTTCGTCGACGTCCAGATGCACCGTCAGCACATGACGCTCGCCGTCCAGCGACCACAGATGCAAATGGTGCAGATCCACCACATGATCCACGGCCCGGAGTCGCGCCGCCACTTCCCGCGCCAGGGCGGCATCCGGACTGGCCTGGAAGAACAGCCGCCCGGTCTTGGCCAGATTGCGCGCCACGTTGAACAGAATCAGTCCCGTCAACGCGATCGACAGCAGCGGGTCCAGGATCGGCCAGTCCACCACCAGCAGCGCCGCTCCCGTCACCAGCACCACCGCCCAGCCGGCCACGTCCTCGAGCAGATGCCAGTTCAGCATCCGCTCGTTCAAGGTCGCGCCCCCCGCCAGGCGCCAGGCGGCGATGCCGTTGATCGTCACGCCCAGCACCGCGAGCGCCACCATGCCGGGCGCATGGGGCATCACCGGCGCCGCGAGCCGCGGTAGCGCCAGCCACAACACCCAGGCCGAGCCCGCCACCAGAATGACGCCATTGATCAGGGCGCCAAACAGCGACAGGCGCCCGAAGCCGTAGCTGAAGGTCTCGCTGGCTCGGCGCTCGGCGAGGCGACTCATGGCCCAGCCGAAACCGATCGCCATGCTGTCGCCGAAATCATGCACGGCGTTCGCCATGATCGCAGTGCTACCGGCCCAGCGGCCGCCGACGAACTCGATGATCGCAAAGCTGAAGTTGAGCCAGAACGCAAAGCCGATGGCCCGGCCCGCGTCGCGGACGATCGCATGCTCGTGGCGGTGATGGCCTGCACCATGGTCGTGCGTGGAGGGCACCGGGGTCTCGTCCATCGGGTAATGCCGGCATGGTAACCGAGTGCGGTGGCGCCCGGCCGTCCGCGGCGGGTATCCTGCCCGTCGCGGCCAACACTGTCGGCGCCATCCCGATCACCCCCTGCGGGGGAGGAGCAACCCAATGTCCGAGCAACCCTTTCTTACCGACATCAAAACCCTGCGCAAGCGCGCGCGTCAGCACATCGAACAGGGTGCCGTCACCTCCGGCTACGGCGCCAACCTCGACACCGTGGTCAAGCTGCTCAATGCCGCCCTCGCCACCGAGCTGGTGTGCGTGCTGCGCTACCGGCGCCACCACTTCATGGCCGCCGGCATCAATGCCCAGAGCGTGGCCGCGGAATTCTTGCTGCACGCCAACGAAGAGCAGGCTCACGCCGACCAGCTCGCCCAGCGCATCGTCCAGCTCGGTGGCGCGCCCGACTTCTCGCCCGAGGGGCTGGCCTCGCGCAGTCACGCCGAATACGTGGAAGGCGAAAACCTGCTCGACATGATCCGCGAGGATCTGGTCGCCGAGCGCATCGCCATCGACAGCTACCGCGAGATGATCGCCTATCTGGGCACCCGGGACTCCACCACCCGCCGCATGCTGGAGGGCATCCTCGCCATGGAAGAGGAACACGCCGACGATCTGGTCGGGCTGCTGGAAGAGATGGGGTCCTGATGCGGCGGCGACCGCCGCCCAGCGACGTCGGCAGTAACTATTGGTCGGGCGTTATCTGCGCAATGTACTGCCCTACCGTAACAGTAGGATGATAGGCAGAGTGAGCAAGTAGAGCCATGCAAGCAATTTGATCTCCCGCTCGCCCGCCATGGGATGAAACTCGAATGCCGCGAGCCATGAACCTTCGATGACACGCGCACCACCCATGAAGATCACCCATACGCACAGGGAAAGGTGGAAGCATATGTACAGGGCGAAGAGCATTCAGGGCTTCCTATAAAAAAGCAGCATTCTGGATGCCGAGGGACAGCACCCAGGGCTGATAAAACGTGAACAGGGCGCCAAATGCCCAACTCACCATGGCCGAGACCATGGTCACCGACAGCATGCCGGGTCGGCGCAATACGGCGAGCAGACTCGCGTGGCGCTCGCCCGCCGGAGGCGCGTGCCGATGTTCGTGGATCAGGCGCGAGAATACCGCGGCAAGCACCGTGACAGGTCAATTCCGGAGAGGAATTGCACTTTTTATGCGCCCTCATTCATGGTCGTCCCATGGGTAGCCGGACAATTCAAAATATGTTCTTGCAAAGGTGCATAATTGCTCAGAGGTAGGTCTCCAGCGGCCGAAAATCTCAGGTGTACGATAGCTTGGTCTCCCTATCGATTCGTCCAAGCCGATTGCTCCCGGTTCCCAAGACTGCAGTATGTCCGCTGGGAGAAGGTTTCCCGATACTTCAATATTCCAGCCTGCGTCGAAGTTTGGGCAGAACCTGAGTGATCGCGCTTCTGTGTCACGCCAGAAAATTACGTCTTCTAGCTTCATGTCTAGTAATGAATCGGTACTTTTCAAGAAGTACCAGACAAAGTCGACGTATCTTCGGCAGTCATTCACACTCGGCGGAGCGTGATCGGCGTGTTCAATGGCGTTGCGTATACCAAAGAGCTCTTTCAGAATTGCTGGCCGAATAATTCCGTAGTGTTGGAGTCTTTCGAGTGATTTTCTCTCACTGGAAAATGGCAGCGCATTGAGCGCGTAAGACGTCGTTAGCGTATTCAAACGGTGATTTACAGCTCGTTTTAACCCGACGATTGCGTCGGCCAGCTTGAACTCCGAAGAGTCGTCAGAAACCAGAGAGTTCGAGTGACGCCAAATCTTGTAGGCCCTTCGGACAATCCGATCCTGTTCTTCATCGGTGAGACCCGACCCATTCTCGTTGCGGTAGCTCCAGCTTAAGACGTCCCCACTGATCAGCATGCGACTGCACCCGCTATTGGCACCTAACGCGCCAATGAACGGCGCCGAACCGCGTAGCGCGGAGGCGTCCGCTCCATTGGCTGGTGAGAGGGCGGTCGGCCCAGCCAGCGGCGCACATCTGTTGGAGAAGCAGCCACATAATATTCTTGATGCTCAACGCAATGTTGCGGGGCGCGCTTCTGGCGCGGCCCGACTGTAGCGGCTGGCGAGACCTGAGGCAACGGTAGCGCTCCCCCTGCCGCCCCCAAATATCGGTGGCCCGGCTGATGCGACACAGGCGTTACGCCACCGGCTCTCCCCTGCCCGCACCGCCCCGTTCGGGCGTCAGCGCCAGCAGACCAAAGGCAGCGATGCAGACCACGCAGGCCAGCGCAAACACGGTGCGGTAGTCGGTCGCGATCACCACATGGCCGAGCACCAGGCCCGCCGCCGACAGCCCCAGGTTGAACGCGCCGTTGTAGGCGGCCATGACCTTGCCGCGCTCGGCGGGCGTGGCGAGGTCGATCGCCACCGCGTTCAGCGCCGGATAGTAGATGCCCTGCACCAAACCCAGCACGGCGCCGGCGACGAAAAGGCCGAAAAAGTCGAGCCAGATCAAGGCCAGGGGCGCGAACACATAGAGCACCAGCATCGCGCGCACCACCTTCAACCGCCCCAGGCGGTCGGCCAGATCGCCGCACAGCACGCGCACGGACACCGCCGCCACGGCGTAGGCGACCAGATAGATCGCGACCTTCTGGATGCCGAGAGACAGTGCCCAGGGCTGATAAAACGTGAACAGGGTGCCAAATACCCAGCCCACCATGGCCGAGACCAGGGTCACCGGCAACATGCCGGGCCGGCGCAATACGGCGAGCAGACTTGCGTGGCGCTCGCCCGCCGGCGGCGCGTGCCGATGCTCGTGGATCAGCCGCGAGAATACCGCGGCCAGCACCGAGGTGACGGCGGTCGCCGCGAACACCGTCTTCCAGCCGAAATGCTCCGATGTCCACTCGGCGAAGGCCGGCCCCACCGCGTTGGTGAAGATCATCACCGCGCCGAAAATGCCGAGCGCCTGCCCCAGGCGGGCCGGCGGCGACAGATCGGTCGCCAGGGTTGCCACGGCGACATAAAACAATGTGAAGCCGATGCCCTGGAGGATGCGCAACGCCCACACCAGCGGCCCGACGCTGTCGACCCAAAAAAACCCGGCGCAGGACAGCGCGAGGACCAGACCGCCGGCGGCGGCAAAGACCTTGCGCCCGCGCCGGTCGATCTGGCCGCCGATGAAGGGTACCGTCAGTGCCGATGCCAGCCAAAAGATGGTGGTCACGCTGCCAATGGTGACCGGGTCGGCGGCGAGTTCCACGGCCAGGAATTTGGGCAGCAAAAAATAGGTGGAGAACGACAGGCCGAACAGCGTCGTCACCGCCAGCAGCAGCACGAACTGGGCGTTGAACAGCGCTGCTCCGGATTCAGATCCCGAGGGCGAATGCAGGACGGCCATAAGGGTTCTTCTGGTTGTTGGCGCAACAAGTCGCGCAGTGGTTGTCGACGTCATCGAGGTGAGCGGTGACGGGGCAAGGGTGTGGTGACCGAGAGTTTTCGCGCTGAGTCGGCGCTCCCGGTGCGCCACTTTGCCACCGATGGTACGCGCTCGCATAGCGACCGGCCGGCGCAAGCATCCGCGGGAGACACCGCCAGCGGATCACAGGATGTGTTCGATCAGCAACTGGAGGCTTTCCGCGCCCCGAAAACGGTTCACGTCAAGCCGATAGACGATCCGGATGCACTCGGGGAGCTCCGGCTTGCTCCCGGCGGCGACCGCGTTGAAGGCGATGGCGTCGAGCAGCCGATCGTCCGTCGGCGGGCTCAGCACCAGCTTGAGGTGGGTGGCGCCCACCACGCGGGCGTCGTGCACGCGGAATTCGCCGTGGAAACAGGGCTCGGGAAAATGCTGCCCCCAGGGCCCGGCGGCGCGCAACCGATGGGCATTTTCGAGGGTCAATTCCGCGGCGGGTACTGCGCCGTCGTGGAGGATTTCCAGTTCCAGATCGGCGGGCGCGAGCCATTCCCGCACCACCGCGTCGAAGGCCGCGGCGAAGGCGGCGAAGTTCTCGGCGGCGAGCGCCAGTCCGGCGGCGGCCGCGTGACCGCCGAAGCGTCCGATCAGATCGGGATGGCGCGCCGCGACCGCGTCCAGAGCATCGCGGATGTGCAGTCCGGGGATCGACCGGGCGGAGCCTTTCAACTCGCCATGGTTACCGTCGGCGAAGGCGATCACGGGTCGATGCACGCGCTCGCGCACCCGTCCCGCGAGCAGCCCGACCACGCCCTGGTGCCAGCCGGGATCGTACAGGCACAGGCCCCAGGGCAGATCCTCGCCGAACCGCAAGCGCGCGACCTGTTCCGTCGCTTCGCGCTGCATCTGGGCTTCGATGGCGCGGCGGTCGCGATTGAGTTCGTCGAGCTGGGCGGCGAGAGCGCGCGCCGGCGCGATGTCGTCGGCGAGCAGGCAGCGGATACCGAGGCTGATGTCGTCGAGGCGGCCGGCGGCATTGAGGCGCGGCCCGGCGGCGAAGCCGAGATCGGCGGCGATCGCGTGGCGATGGTCGCGACCGGCCACTTCGAGCAACGCCAGCACCCCGGGGCGACAGCGCCCGGCGCGAATACGGCGCAGACCCTGGTGGACCAGGGTGCGGTTGAGGCGATCGAGGGGCACCACATCGGCCACGGTGCCGAGCGCCACCAGGTCGAGCCAGTCGGCCATCGCGGGTTCGGGGATGCCCTGCCGCGCAAACCGGTTGTCCGCCTTGAGCCGGCCGCGCAGCGCCGCCAGCAGGTAGAACATCACGCCGACGCCCGCCAGTGACTTGTGGGGAAAGCCGCACTCCGGCTGGTTGGGATTGACGATGGCGTCGGCCGCCGGCAGCACCCGCCCCGGCAGATGATGGTCGGTGACCAGCACCCGGATGCCCGCGTCCCGTGCGGCGGCGACCCCGGCGATGCTGGAGATGCCGTTGTCCACGGTGATGATCAGATCGGGGGTGCGGCTCCGGGCCAGCGCGACGATTTCCGGAGTCAGCCCGTAGCCGTACTCGAACCGGTTGGGCACCAGAAAATCCACCTGGGCAAACCCCAGGGCGCGCAGCCCGAGCACGGCGAGCGCGGTGCTGGTGGCGCCATCGGCGTCGAAGTCGCCCACGATGAGCAGCCGCGACTGCCGCTCCAGTGCCTCGACCAGCAGCGCCAGCGCCGCCGCGATGCCGCGCAGGCCGCTGGCCGGGGGAATCCAGCCGAGCTGGAGATCCAGCGCATCGGGAGTCGCGGCGCGGGCCGCGTAGATACGGCGCAGCCACGGCGGAAGATCGTCGCCGAAGGCGGTGTCGGGGCCGAGCAGGGGCCGCGCTTTCAGCGCCGGGTGGCGGCCCGGTGCGGGCGCCTCAGCCACGGCCGCGACTCCGGCCAGATGTCGCGAAGCACCCTGTCGCCAAGCAACGGACTGCGAGTGCGCCGGGCGCAGTCCGCATCAGACGGTCAAATGGTCGGCGATGTGGCGGTGCAGGGGCGCGAGTTCATTGGGCAACACCTGATAGCGCTCCGTGCGCGTGAACAGGTCGGCCATGTGCCGGGGCAGCGGCGGCGCACCTGGATAGCCGGCCTGTTGCACGGCGTCGGGGAATTTGGCCGGATGCGCGGTGGCCAGGCAGACCACCGGCGTGTCGCGATCGCGGCGGCAGTGCCGCGCGGCCGCGACGCCGATGGCGCTGTGGGGATCGAGCAGGTATTCGCTGGCGGCGTATTCGGCTCGGATGGTGGCAACCGTGTCCGCGTCGTCCACGCGATGGCTGTCAAACAGGGTGCGGGCATGCCCCAGAGCCCTGGGGTCGAGAGTCGTCGCACCGGCTTCGAAGCCGGCCATCAGCGCCGCCAGCGCTGCGCCGTCGCGCTCGTACAGATCGAACAGGAGACGCTCGAAGTTGCTGGAGATCATGATGTCCATGCTGGGCGACAGCGTATGCAACAGCGGGTGGCGGCTGTAGTCGTTGCCGCTGATACAGCGGTGGAGGATGTCATTGGCGTTGGTGGCGATGATGAGTTGCTGCACCGGCAGCCCCATGCGATGTGCCAGATAGCCGGCAAATATATCGCCGAAATTTCCGGTCGGCACCGAGAAACTCACCGGCCGCTGCGGCGCGCCCAGGGCGAGCGCGGCCCAGAAGTAGTAGACGATCTGGGCCATGATCCGCGCCCAGTTGATCGAGTTGACCGCCACCAATTGCCGCCCCGCGGGCAGAAACGACTGCGCGGAAAAGCTCGCCTTCACCAAACGCTGACAGTCGTCGAAATTGCCTTCGATGGCGAGGTTGTGGATGTTGTCGGCCAGCACCGTGGTCATCTGGCGGCGCTGCACCTCGGACACCCGGTGGTGCGGGTGGAGAATGAAAATGTCGAGGTTGCGGCAGCGGCGGCAGCCCTCGATGGCGGCGGACCCGGTATCGCCCGAGGTGGCGCCCAGCACCACCACCTTCTGGCCGCGCCGCTCCAGCAGATGATCCAGCAGGTTGCCGAGAAACTGGAGCGCGAAATCCTTGAACGCGAGGGTCGGGCCATGGAACAGCTCCAGCACCCATTCGTTGTGGCCGGTCTGCACCAGGGGCGCGATGGCGCGGTGGCGAAAGCCGCGGTAGGACTCCCGGACGATGCGCTCCAGATCCGCAGCCGCCACGTCATCGCCCACGAAGGGCGTCATCACCCGCTGCGCGAGCTGCGGGTAATCCAGTCCGCGCCAGGACGCGATTTCGGCGGCGCTGTAGGACGGTACCCGCTCGGGCACGAACAGGCCGCCGTCGGGCGCGAGCCCGGTCAGGACGGTGTCGGCGAAGGACTGCGGCGCACAGCCGCCGCGGGTGCTGATGTACTTCATGAGTGCGTCTCGCGGGGCGGTTGTCTAGCCGCTTGTTGAAAAACTACTGCGGCAGCCATCTGCTTCGTTGCGCGGTGCTCGCTTCCTCGCCTATCCATCTGATATGTCTCGGTCGCTGCGCGCCGTGCGCCTCGCATCTGGCCGCCTCGCGACGTTTTTCAACCAGCGGCTAGGCATCGTCCAGCGTCTCCTTGCGCAGATGGACCACCGGGCCGGACACGGATTCGAGCCGCTCGATGGCACTGATGGCGGCGCGCACTTCGCTCTCCCGGGTGCGGTTGGTGAGCATGATCAGCGGCACATGATCCTGCCCCGGTGAGGGTTCCTTCTGGATGATCGCTTCGATGCTGATGCCGTGGGCGCTGAGAATCTGCGCGAGCTGCGACAGCACTCCGGGTCTGTCGAGGGCCGACACGCGCAGGTAGTGGGCGCTTTCGGCGGCCGCGATGTCGAGCACTTCGAGCGGCTCGGCGGCTTCGGACCCACCGCCCGGCATGGGTGTGGCGGCGCGCCCACCACCGTCCAGGCGGCGCGCAATATCCAGAACGTCGGCGATCACGGCCGAGGCCGTGGGTTCGGCACCGGCGCCGGGTCCGCAGTACAGCGTGGCGCCCACCGCATCGCCCTTCACCATGATGGCGTTCATCACGCCGTGTACCTGCGCGATCAGGCTGCGCTCGGGCACCAGCGTGGGATGCACGCGCAGTTCGATGCCGCTCCCGTTGCGGCGCGCGACTCCCAGGTGTTTGATGCGGTAACCCAGTTCGCCCGCGTAGACCACGTCCTCGGGCTGGATGGCGGTAATGCCCTCGATATAGACCGCATCCGGGCGCAGCGGCATGTCGAAAGCGAGGGCCGCCAGGATCACCAACTTGTGGGCGGCGTCGATGCCTTCCACGTCGAGGGTGGGATCGGCTTCGGCATAGCCGAGCAACTGCGCCTCGGCCAGCACATCGGCGAACTGGCGGCCCTTGTCGCGCATCTCGCTGAGAATGAAGTTGCTGGTGCCGTTGATGATGCCGGCCAGCCAGCGAATGCGGTTGGCGGCCAGCCCTTCGCGCAGCGCCTTGATGATGGGGATACCGCCGGCGACGGAGGCTTCGTACGCCACGGTGACGCCCCGTGCGCGCGCGGCGGCAAAAATCTCGTTGCCGCAGGTGGCAATCAGCGCCTTGTTGGCGGTCACCACCTGCTTGCCATGGGCGATGGCGGTCAGCACCAGCTCGCGTGCCGGCTCGATCCCGCCGATCAACTCGACCAGAATATCGACGTCGGGATTGGTAGCGACGGCGAAAATATCGCGGGTGAACGGAGTGGCGCCGGTATCCGCGTCAGGGACCGCATTGCGCGCGCCGATCTGCACGAGTTCGATCGCCACCCCGCTGCGTTGAGCCAGCACATCGGCGTTGCGGGACAACACCCGCACCGTGCCCCGCCCGATGGTTCCCAGGCCGCACAAACCGACCTTGACCGGCATCATCGGCCCCCAGAAAGGAACGGCGCCATGAAAGGTCCGTCAACGCGCGGGGGCAACGGGTGAGGTCGCATCCACACCCAGGATGTTGGCGAAATCGGCCGCACTGCGGAAACCGGGGATCAGGGTGCCGTCGCTGAGAACGCTGGCCGGCGTGCCCTCCACGCCCAACTGCTGGCCAAGCTCGAACTGGGCCGCGACCGGATTATTTTCACAAAGACTTTCCGGCACATTCTCACCATTCTTGAACCGCGTGAGGGTGTCCTGGCGGTTGTCCGAACACCAGGCGGTAACGGCCTTGCGATAGGATTCGGAGCCGACCCCGGCGCGGGGAAACGCCAGGTAACGCACCTCGACGCCCATGGCGTTGAGTTCGGGCACCGCCTGGTGCAGCTTGCGACAATACCCGCAATCGATGTCGGTAAAGACGTGGAGGGTCGCCTTGGGCTTGCCTGCGGGCGCAAACACGATCAGGTCACTTGCCGGAATCGCCGCCAGCGCCTGTTTGCGCTGTGCAACCAGCTCCTGTTCGCGCAGGTCGACGAACATGCCGGGTCGCGTCTGGTAAAGCGCGCCGTCGAAAAAGTACTCGCCACCCTCGCGCACATAGAGCATCGGCCCACCGGCGACCTGAACCTCGTAGAACCCCGGAATCGGGCTGGGTTTGAGCACTTCATAGCTGAGGTCGGGGCGCGCGGCCTGCATCCTGGCGACAATGGCCTTGGCGATGGCCGGATCGACCGCCGGCGCCGCCTCCGCGGCATGCGCCTGAAGTGCGACGACGGACCACAGCAGGGCAACGCAGGCGGCAAGGAAATGGTTCACGGTCGGCTCCCGGGAGCTGGCAGGCAAGGGTGCGGATTATAGCCCCAGCCGGGTGCCGAAAAATCGCTACCGGCGTGCGGGAAAATGTCGTGCCGCTCAGCCCCGCGGATGATGCCGGGCGTGGAGCTCCCGCAGCCGCGCCTGTGCCACATGGGTGTAGATCTGGGTGGTCGAGAGATCGCTGTGGCCGAGCAGCAACTGCACCACGCGCAGGTCCGCGCCATGATCGAGCAGATGCGTCGCAAACGCGTGCCGCAGCGTGTGCGGCGACAGGGGCTTGTCGATACCCGCGCACCCCGCCCAGTGCCGTATCCGGTACCAGAAGGCCTGCCGGGTCATGCCGCCGCCGCGGGGCGTGATGAAACAGGCATTGCTCTGCCGGGTTCCCAGGAGCGCGGGGCGGCCGTCGCGCAGATAGGCGTGCAGCCAGTGCAGCGCCTCCTCGCCCATCGGCACCAGGCGTTCCTTGCTGCCCTTGCCCAGCACCCGCACCACGCCTTGCCGCAGATTGATCTGGTCCAGCGAGAGGCCGGTCAGCTCACTCACGCGCAGCCCGGTGGCGTACAACAGCTCGAGCATGGCACGGTCGCGCAACCCGATGGTCTGGGTGGCATCCGGAGCCTTGAGCAGCTTCTCGACGTCGACTTCGGAAAGAAATTTGGGCAGCGGCCGCCCCTGCTTGGGGCTGCCGATGCCCGCCATGGGGTGCCGCGCCAGGGTCCCGGAGCGCAGTTGAGCATCGTAGAAGCCGCGCAGGCAGGACAGCGCGCGCGCCACCGAGCGCGGACTGGCGCGCTGCCGATAGCGCTCGGCGAGGTATTCCTGGATCCGCACGGAATCGGCGTCGAGCAGGCCGCGGGGCGGTCCGCCGGATGGTCCGGCGAGCCAGGCCGTAAACGCATTGAGGTCGCGCCGATACGCCGCGAGACTGTTGTCGCTCAGCCCTTTTTCGAGCCAGAGCGCATTGAGATGGTCGTCGATCAGTCGCGCGTCGGCGGTCATGCCACCAGTCTACCCGACGCGCAACCCGCAGTCGCCGGCCACCGCAGCGGCCGGCAAACACTTCAACCGAGGCGTTCCTTGATCCGCGCGGCCTTGCCAGACAGGTCGCGCAGATAGTAGAGCTTGGCCTGACGAACATCGCCGCGCCGGACCACTTTCACGCTGTCGATGTGCGGGCTGTAGGTCTGGAAGGTACGTTCGACGCCGACGCCGTTGGAGATCTTGCGCAGGGTGAACGCGGAGTTGAGCCCGCGGTTGCGCCTGGCGATGACGATGCCCTCGAACGCCTGCAGCCGCTCGCGGGTGCCTTCCACGACCTTCACCTGCACCAGCAGGGTGTCGCCGGGACGAAACTCCGGGATTTCCTTGCCCATTTGTTCGGTTTCGATCTGCGCGATTACTGGATTCTTGCTCATCGTCTTCTCCCGCGTAATGCCGTCGGCTGGTCGGTGTTCACTGCATCCCAACGCGGGAACCGGATCCTGACCGCCACTGTTTATTGCCATTCTGTAATGCAATTCGGTAATGCAATTCGTTGACGGAACTCCCGTCGCTCATTCGCTTCGCCCCAGCAGGTCCGGACGCCGCGCCAGAGTGCGCGCCTGTGCCTGCTGGCGCCGCCAGCGCTCGATGGCGCCGTGATCGCCGGACAACAGCACTTCGGGCACCCCGAGACCCCGATATTCCGGCGGCCGCGTATAGTGCGGACAATCCAGCAGACCCGCAACAAAAGAGTCCTGCTGTGCCGAGTCGGCGTCGCCGAGTGCTCCCGGCAGTTGCCGGATCAGCGCGTCCAGCAGCACCATGGCCGGCAATTCTCCACCGCTCAACACATAGTCGCCGATCGACCATTCCTCATCGACTTCGAGCACCACGATGCGCTCGTCGATGCCTTCGTAACGGCCCGCAATCAGGATCAGATCCCGCGCGGCGCCGGCCATCTCCATCACCGCATCGTGGCGCAGCACCCGGCCTTGCGGCGACAGGTACAGCACCCGCGCATCCTGCGTCCACCCCCGCGCTTCGGCGATGGCAGCGCCCAGGGGCTCGGGCCGCATCACCATGCCGGGTCCGCCACCGTAGGGGCGATCATCCACCGTCTGGTGGCGATCCTCGGTGTAGTCGCGCGGGTTGAAGCAGCGGATGTCCAGCAAACCCGTGCGCACCGCGCGACCGCTGACGCCGTAATCGATCAGGGCGCCGAACATCTCCGGAAACAACGTCACTACCGCGACTTTCATGGGCGCGCCGACCTTTCAATAATCGGGATCCCAGTCCGCATCCAGGGTGCCTGCAACGCGGTCGACCGCCAGCACCACCGGGGTGACATAGGGAATCAACCGCTCCGCACGATCCCGGCTCTGGTCGTCGCCGCGCACCACCAGCACATCGTTGGCGCCGGTCTCGATCAACGCGGTCACCGTACCCAAGCGCACCCGGCATCCGTCGGCGCGCCCGTACACCGCGAGCCCGATCAACTCATGCCAGTAATATTCGTCTTCGGGAAGGGCCGGCAACTGGGCCAGTTCGACATGGATGTCGAACTGGCAGTAGCGCCGCGCCTGATCCCGATCGTCCACGCCCACCAAATGGGCCACCACCTGCTGGCCCTGCGTCCGGCCGGCGTCGTGTTCCAGGGTTCGCCAGACACCTGCTTCGCACAGCCACCAGGGCCGGTAGTTCAGGACATTGCCGACCGGCGCGGTGCAGGATTCGATTCTTACCCAGCCCTTGATGCCGTACACGCCCGCGATGCGGCCGACTTTCAGAGGCTGCTCCGGCGCCTCCTGAGGATTCGCCGGGCGCAACACCGGGTCAGGCGGTGGCTTGCGCCGCTGCACTCTTGCCGGCTTCACGCACCAGGTCAGCGACCCGCGGCGTTACCTGCGCACCCAGTTTGCACCAGTGCTCGACACGCGCGGCGTTGATGCGCAAGCGCTCTTCACCACCCTTGGCGATGGGATTGAAAAACCCCACGCGCTCGATGAAGCGGCCGTCACGCGCCGTTCTGTCGTCAGTGACAACCAGATGATAGAAGGGACGCTTTTTCGCCCCGCCACGAGCCAACCGGATCTTTACCATGACATGTCCTGGGTATGTTCGAGTCTGCTTCCGCACCTGCACGGCACGGTGAAGGCGCGCGATTCTACGCCAAAGCCATGCCAATGAAAACCTAGGTGTCGGCGCTTGCGGGCGCCCGCGCCGCCAACGCCTCGAACCAGGGCAACACGCGCTCCCGATTGATCCGGTAGGGATAGGCGTGACCCCAGTCCGGCAGCTCGTCGAAGCGGATGTCGTATTCGAGATGGGTCAGCAGTCCACAGGTACTGCGCACGGTTTCGATCGGGAAAATGTGATCGTGCGCTCCGTGCACCACCAGCAGCGGTACCTCGCGACCTTCCCGACGGCGCAGCAAGGGCTCCGCGACCTGACTCAGCTCGCCCGCGATGGGCGCCACGCCGGCGAAATACTCGGGCGCCAGAAACGCCAGCAGATAGCTGAAGGTGGCGCCGTCCGACAGACCGGTGAGATACAGCCGCCGGCGATCGATCCGGTACTCATTGCACACCCGGTCGATGGCGCCGGTCACCGACGCAATATCCAGATGAGGTTCGAGAATCGACCAGGTGATGTCGGTGGATTTGGGCGCCAGCACCAGATAGCCGTGGGTCTTGGCGAGCCGCAGCCAGGTCCAGAGGTATTCGGCGCCGGTGCCGGACGCGCCGTGGAGGGCGACGATCAGCGGCCACTCCCCCGCCGGGGAGTAATACTCCGGCACATAGAGCGCATAGCGCTCGTGGTCGTCCCCCGCCGCCACCTGCAACAGACCCACCGGCGCGTCGGCATCCGCAGCCGGCTGCTCCAGGGGCTGCTGCCGGGCGCGGTCCACGCCATCCCAGAAGAAGGCAGACAGCGTCGGCAGCTCGGCGCGCAACGCGTAGAGCGTGGTCAACGCCTCGACCAGCAGTTGCCGGCTCTGCACAAAGGCATTGATGAAGGTCGCGCCGCGCCCCTGCCGCCAGAGTTGCGCGGCGTCCTCGCACCGGGTTGCGGCGTCAAGGAGGCGACGATGAAATTCCTCGCGGGCCGGCGGCGGCGTCAGTTCCGCGAGTCCGTGCCGCGTGGCGGGCACCAGATCCGCCAACGCCACCCGCAACCGTTCCTGGGACGCCGCCAGCTCGCCCGCGCCGAAGCGGATGTCCTCGAACTCGGCTTCGAACGCACGCAGCGTCGCCAGCAGAAAATGCTCCAGCACTTCGCGCTGACGGTCATAGCTCCGCAGCTGAGAGTCCTGCAAATCGGGGTCTTGCGAATCAGTGGCCATCACGCCCCCGCAACCTGGCTGCTTTTGGGTCGAGACTAGCACAGCCGGGTCGTACAGCGCCCACGCATTGACTCCCGCGGAGCGGCCTATCTTGATCGCCGGAGGCGGGAGCGGCAACGAAGCAGGGGGCTGCCACAGCAGCTTTTCAACAAGCTGCCAGGCGGCGGGCTGGCGCAAGTCTTTACCTTTCGGGTTTCCTCACTTAGGGTAGCCGTCCGCTACCGACAACCCTCGCCCAATGAAAGAGCAATACCGGAAGATCATCGAAAGCATCGGCGAAGACCCCAATCGCCCCGGACTGCTGGACACCCCCGACCGGGCCGCGAAGGCGTTTGAATATCTCACCAGCGGCTATCACCAGGATCTCACCGAGGTGATCAACGAAGCCCTGTTTCCCAGCGACAGCAGCGAGATGGTGATCGTCAAGGACATCGAGCTCTATTCCCTGTGCGAGCACCATCTGTTGCCATTCATCGGCAAATGCCACGTCGCCTATATCCCCAACGGCCATGTGCTGGGCCTGTCGAAAGTGGCGCGGGTCGTCGACATGTTCGCCCACCGCCTGCAAATCCAGGAAAATCTGGCCACCCAGATCGCCAGGGCCATCGAGGAAGTCACGGGAGCACTAGGGGTCGGGGTCATCATCGAGGCCCAGCACATGTGCATGATGATGCGCGGCGTCGAGAAGCAGAATTCGGTCACCAAGACCTCCGCCATGTTGGGCGTATTCCGCACCCGTCAAGCCACCCGCTACGAGTTCCTGTCGCTGCTCAACTGAGATTGCGCGGCGCGGCGACCGAAAAATGCATCCAGCCGCCGCGCCACTTCCGGCGCGGGCTCCTCCATGTGGAAATGGTGACCGCCGCGCACCTCGGCGATTTCCATGTCCCGCGCGTGCGCCTCCATGCCGTAGAACCGTGCCACCCGCTCGATATCCGACAACAGCAGCAGGATCGGGCAGGCGATGCGCTCGACGAAAGCGCGCACCAGTTCCGGCATCAGCTTGAGCTCGGAATTGAGTTTGAGTTTTTCATCGCTGCGCCAGCGATAGCCGCCCGCGACCGCCTCCATCCCGCGCGCCACGATGTCGGGCTTGGACAGCGCCGACAATGGCGAGAGACCCCGCAACCGGGTCGCCGTCAGTGCCTCGATATCCGGATACAGACGCGGCGCCTGACCGCGGCGTGCCGCGCGGTCGAGGATGGCGCTGCGCAACTGTTCAGGCTCGACGGCGGTCGCCACCGTCGCCGGGACGAAACTGTCAAGCAGCCCAAGATGGCTGACCCGCTCGGGAAAGGTCCCCGCGGTCAGGGTGCAGATCATGGCGCCGCGCGAATGCCCGAGCAGCGCGAAACGCTCCCAGCCGAGTTGCCCGGCCACCGCATGCACCACCCCCACGTCCTGCCAGATGTTGTAGGTGCCGTCCGCCGAGCGGTGGCTGCTGTGACCGTGACCGGGCAGATCGAGCGCGATCAGGCGCACCTGCCGCAGCAAGCGGCCCAGGGGCGCGAAACTGCCGCAGTTGTCGAGCCAGCCGTGCAGGGCCAACACCGGAATACCGGCGGGATCGCCCCATTCGGTGGCGGCAATGCGGAGGCCATCGTAGGAAAACCTGTGTTCGACGGAGGTCATGGCGGCAACCCGTACTGCGAAAAGTTCGGCGCGAGGCCAAGCTCAGCCGGGCGGAGGTTCGAGCCAGAACAGGCGCGCCCGCAGCGTTGAATCACCGTCGCCCTGCCGGTCTGCGCTGTGGCGTGGCGATAGCCGGCGGTTCCAGTAGGATAACTCGCGATACCGGCGTTTATTGGGTCAACGTCACGACAACAGCGGCGGGGCCATACAAGATAGCGTCTTTACTCCGGTCGCAGCAGTTTCGACAGAGACTCCGATTCTCAACTTTGCGGCGACTAAATCTGTCACGGCTTGACGCCTGCCGCAGGGTTGAATTGATCACAGTTAGCTTGCTCTGGGTTCATCGCGCACCGGATCGCGGCCTGCTGATACAAATCATCTTTGACGTTATCGAGACCGACTGAAACACCGTAAACCGTTGCTCCCAATATCAGGCCGACAATGAGCATCTTTTTCATATGGCTCCCCATTAGGCACCACAGTAGACAGCATATCGGGCATAAGGGTAGCACAGGCAATAAAGAGGTAAATAGACATCGCGTGGGCTCGCCCGATCGGCCCGAGCAGCGGGATTCTCGCGTGCGAACCGGCTTGCACCCGGGCTCGCCGCGCGTCAGCGCAGCGCGTCGGCGGTGCCGCTCGGGGCGCTGAAACGGTAGGGAATTTCACCGGTGTCGGCCGGCAGGCGCCAATGGTCGGGGTCTTCGTAACGGTAGGCCCGGTCGACCATGTTGACGAGAATGGCCGGCTCATGGCCGATGTTGTGCACGCCGTGCCATACGCCTGGCGGCACCAGGATCAGCGTCGGACGCGCCAACCCGCAGCGGAACTCGTTGATCAGGCGGTGAGTGGGCGAATCCTGGCGCGCATCGTAGAGGACGATCAGCAGGCTGCCGGTAACGGCGAACAATCGATCGGTCGTCGCGCCGTGCGCATGCCAGGCCGACAGCCCGCCCGGATGAAGGGTGACCTGGAATACCTGATCGATCGCCGCGTCCTCGTCCAGCCAGTCGCGCCGGTACATCTCCGTGAGATGGCCGTTGCCCTTGATGACATTGCGGCTCTCGCGCACGCGCACGCCTTCGATCCACCGCGGATCGCTCGGTTGCCAGTCCAGGGTGATGCTCTGGGCGTCCTTGCGGCAGCCCGGCAGTTGCCATGCCTTTTTCATGTGAGGTCCTGTCCTGGTCCTGGTCCTGGTCGTGCTCGCACCCTATCCGGCGCCCTGACGTCGATCGAGCTGCTGCTGAAGCTGTTGCGCGTACTGGCCCAGGCGCACCGCCTCTTCGCGATGGGCGCGGACCGTCGCCTGCAAGACAGCCTGTGCGAACCTGGCCCTGCCCCCATCGGAATCCAGACGCTGCCACCACGCATCCAGTTCCGCCAGTCGTTGCTCGCTCGACCAGTGCTTGCGCGGCGGCGTCGGAAAGGTTGCGGCGGTGGGCGCAAGACCGCTCGTTCCACACAGGCTGTCGCTGGCAAAGAACTTGCGGAACATGTGCAGGTCGGTCCACAGGTTGTCCGGCGTCGTGGCCCAGCCCTCCGGCAATCGATGGTATGCGGCCAGCGTATGCGCGAAGCAGGAGAACGGGATGCGATTGTCGTTGACGGCGCACATCATCCACCGATAGCCGGCAAAGCCGAGATCGACGGGGAACGCCCGGTAACTGCCGTCCGGGAGAACGTGCAGCGGGAGGGAGTGCGCGTAGTCGGCGGACTGGAGAAGGCCCCACATCTGCTCGAGGTGATCGGGCAGCCAGATATCGCGGTCGGCGAGATAGCAGACGATGCCGTCCGCCGCTTTCCGCAGCACTTCGTGACGGTAAGGTTCGCCCCGCCGGACATGCTTGGGGCGATCGATGAAATGGAAGCGCTGATCGTCGGCGACGAGTTCGTGCAAGGCCGCCTTGAGCGCGTCCGGCACGCCGTCGCCGATGACGAAGGCGTCGAAGTCGTCCAGCGTTTGCCGTTTCAGGCTTGCCAGCGGGTAGCGCAGCGCGAGGCCATGATCGTGGGTGGGAATGATGATCGTGGCGTGGCGGGGGACGCCGGGCATTGCAGGCTCCGGGGTGACGGCGCTGTGGCTTCCATCCACAGATTACGCCGACCGCGGCAGTCTTGCGCCGATCAATGTGGTGGGCAGCCATTTCTGCGTTGGGCGCCGAGTGTGGGTTAGCCGTTGGGGCGGGTCAAGCGTCGATTGGCGGCCAGATGCGAGGCGCACGGCGCGCAGCGACCGAGACATATCAGACAGATAGGCGAGGGAGCGAGCACCGCGCAACGAAGCAGATGGCTGCCACAGCAGTTTTTCAACAAGCTGCCAGGCTCAACCGGGCGGACGTTCCAGCCAGAGCAGGCGCGCCCCGCCGCGCGTGCAGGCGGTGACATCCAGCGCCGCCAGATAAGCGGTACCCATGGGCACAAGGTCCTCGCTATCGGTGAGGTAATGCAGCAGCTCGCCCACCAGCGGCTGATGGCTGACCAGCAGCACCTCGCCGCCCAGCGCTTCGATCAGCGTCGCAACCTGCCCGGCGTCGCCGGCCGGGGTGAGCGCGGTCTCGACCAGCAGCTCGCCGGCAAAATTCAGGCTGCGCATCAGCTCCGCCGCCGTCTGCCGAGCGCGTTGATAGGGACTGGTGACGACCCGTTGCAACCCGGCGAGTCGTTGCGCACAGGCGAGCGCCACCGCCCGCACCTCGGCCTCGCCCCGCGGCGTCAGCCGGCGCGCGGCATCCGAGGGCGCATGGGGTTCGGCCTCGCCATGGCGCAATACATAGAGTTTCATGGCGCGGTTCCCTGCGGAAAACGGGTCAGCCGACCCGGAACTCGACATCGTCGCTGCGCTCGGACACCGCCAGGCCGGCGAGCACCCGCGAAATCGACCGTCCCTCGAACAGCACCGCATGCAGCGCGCTCGCCAACGGCATATAGACGCCCAGCTCGTCCGCCTTGCGCTTGACGATGCGGGTGGTGTTGATGCCCTCCGCCACCTGACCGATGGCGGCGACCGCCGCCTCCAGCGCTTCCCCCGCCGCCAGCGCCCGGCCGATGCGGAAGTTGCGGCTCAGGGGCGAAGTGCAGGTGACAAACAGATCCCCGACGCCGCCGAGCCCCAGAAAGGTCATGGGATTGGCGCCGAGCGTGGCGGCAAAGCGCGTCATTTCCGCCAGGCTGCGCGTCAGCAGCACGGCCATGGTGTTCTGCCCGAGTCCCATCTGGGTGGCCATGCCCGCTTCGATGGCATAGATGTTCTTGAGCGCGCCCGCGAGTTCGACGCCGAACACGTCCGGATTCGCATAGACCCGAAAATACGGCGTGACCAGCAGCGACTGCACCAGCGCGCAGACCTCCGGATCGGCACTCGCGATCACCGTCGCCGTGATGGCATGACGCGCCACCTCGCGCGCCAGGTTGGGTCCGCTGATGACGCCGACGCGCGCACCGGGAAGCTCCTCGCCGAGCACCTCGCTCATCCGCGTGAAACCTTCCGGCGCAAAACCCTTGGCGGTACTGATGACCACCGTCCCCGCCGCGATGTGGGGCGCGGCCAACCGCGCCACGGCGCGAAAGGCGGCAGTCGGCACCGAAAAGAACACCACTCGAGCCCCGGCCAGTGCAGCCGCCAGATCGGCGGTGATGGCGAGCTTGGGTTCCAGGGGATAGTCGGGGAGATACCGGGGATTGCTGCGCGTCGCCTGACACTGGGCGGCATAGGCGGCATCGCGCATCCACAGCACCGCCTCGTGACCGTTGCCGGCGACCATGTTGGCGATGGCGGTGCCGAAGCTGCCACCACCGAGCACGGCGATCTTGGTGGGTGCAACCATGGTATTTCGCCAGCCGGGACAGGCGCCATTATCGGCGCCTGAAAAAAGCCATTGCAACCGGAGTGCTTGCTCGCCCTGAATCCCCCGATGCGCATCGTCCAGGAGGAAATCTTCGGCCCGCTGCCGACGGTGATGCCCTATGACAGCCTCGACGAAGTGCTCGATTACATCAACGCCGGCGAGCGCCCATTGGCGCTCTACCTGTTCAGCAACGATCGGACCGTACAGGAACGTGTGCTCTACCAGACGCTG
>JBFWOQ010000010.1:0-84611 GCA_050250395.1 Porticoccaceae bacterium | reverse complement strand
TCACCGGCAATCTGGGACTCAACCGGACCGACGCCAACACCATCGGCGGTTATCACCTGCTGTGGGACGGCGAAATGCGCCTTACGCTGGACGCCTTCCGCGATCTGGTCAACGCGCTCGGTCTGGCGCTGCTGTTCATTTACATTCTACTGGTCGCCTACTACCAGTCGTTCCGCATTCCGCTGGTGGCGATGGCAGCCATCCCGCTGGGCCTGATCGGCGTATTCCCCGGCCACTGGCTGCTCGGTGAGGCGTTCACCTCAACGTCCATGATCGGTGTGATCGCGTTGGCCGGGATCGTGGTGCGTAATTCGCTGCTCATCATCGATTTCGTGCGCGACCATCTGAAACAGGGGGTCGCGTTGCGCGAAGCGGTACTGGAGGCGACCCTGCTGCGGGTGCGCCCGATTCTGCTCACCGCGCTCGCCACCGTGCTCGGCAGCGCGGTGATGATCCGCGATCCGATTTTTGGTGGACTCGCGATTTCGCTGATCTTCGGTACGCTGGTATCGACCTTTCTCACCATCGTGGTGGTCCCGGTGCTGTTCCATCAGATGCTCGAACGCGAGTACCGTACACGCGGGGAGACGGTCTCTTGAAGCCGCTCGCGCTCGTGATCGCTCTGGCGATCCTGTGCCGGCCCGCGGCCGGCATGGCGCTGGAGACACTGGACGATGCCTGGCGCATCGCGCTTGCCGACAACCATCACCTGCGATCCGTCGTGGCACAGCAGCGCGCCGCCGCTCGGGGCGTGGCGCAGGCCGAGGCGACGCGCCTGCCGCAACTCACGTTGAGCGCCAACTACATGCGCCTCGATAATCCACCGACGATTCAGGGCAAGTTTGCCGGCCAGGATTTCCGTTTCGGTTACTGGGAGCGGAGCGCGCTTTATTACAGCGCCTATTCGACGCTGCCGCTCTACACCAGCGGCCGCATTCCGGCCACCATCGCCGCTGCGCGGGCCGGCGAAAACGCCGCCCGGCGCGACGCCGAAAGTGAAACCCAGGAGCTGAAGATGGCCGTGGCGGCGGCCCTGATCGACGTGCTGCGCACCAAACACGGCATTGCTCTGGCCGAAAGTCATCTGGCGAGTCTCACCCGGCATCAGCGCGATGTGGGCAATCTCAGGCACCAGGGCCTGGTCGCGAATACCGACGTGCTGGCGGCGGCGGTATCCATCGCGGACGCGCGTCAGCAACTCACCACGGCGCGCAATCGCCACGACCTGGCGAGCGCCACCTACAACCGCCTGCTCGCCCGGCCGCTGGAGCAGCCGGTCGCGCTCGCCGAGCCCGTGGTCGAGGTGGATGGCCGCGACCTTGCGCTGCTCACCGCGTCCGCGCTGGCGCAACGTTCCGAACTCGCCGCGCTGCGCCAGCGCATCACCGCCCTCACCCGCCGCGCCGACAGCGTCCGGGCCGCGGCGCGGCCCCAGGTAGCGCTGGGAGGTGGCTATGGCTACCAGGAAAACGCCAATCAGGTCAGCGAATCGGTGTGGGCGGCCAACGTCGGCGTGGTGTGGCAGGTCTTCGACGGCGGCGCGAGCCGTCACGAGAGCGCCGATCTAAACCACCAGGCGGCCGCGTTGCAGGCGCAACTGGACGATCTCCAGACCCGCATCGAGCTGCAAGTGCGCCAGGCCTGGCTCGACTACAACACTACCGGCGAGCGTCTGGCCGCGGCCGCCAGCGCGGTGGCCCAGGGCGAGGAAAACCTCACCGCCACCGGCAATCTCTACCGCGAGGGCATGGTCAGCCATTCCCAGGTGCTGGATGCCGAAACCCTGCGGCTGCGGGCGTATACCAACCGGCTCAACGCAACTTACGACCGGGTACTTGCAGGCCTGTTGTTGCACCGCGCGCTCGGCACCCTGTAGCCGCTTGTTGAAAAGCTGATGGCGCTGGCGGCGGCCAACCGGGCGACGCGAACGCGTCGAGAAAAACGCACGCATCAATCGACGGCGAGCGCACCCGGATGATCGAAACAGCGCGTGACGAGCGTCAATAAGCTGCGGGCGTCCGCACTGCCGGCCAGTTCCCGGATCGAATGCATGGCCAGGGTCGGCACGCCCAGATCCAGCGTCGGGACGCCGATCCGGGTCGCGGTGAGCGGCCCGATGGTGCTGCCGCAACCCATGTCGTTGCGGGCCACGAAAGTTTGCAGCGGCACGTCCGCATCCCGCGCCCACTGGCGCAGTCGCGCCGCCGTCACACTGTTGGTGGCGTAACGCTGATTGGCGTTGATCTTCAGTACCGGGCCGCGATTGAGCAGCGGTCCGTGATTGTCGTCATGGCGCGCGGGAAAGTTGGGATGCACACCGTGGGCGTTGTCGGCGGAAATCAGCAGCGACGCCATCAGGGTGCGGGTGCGCTCGGCCGCATCCGGCACCAGTCGCATCAGCACCGATTCCAGAAAGGGGCCCTGCGCGCCGCTCGCGGAGGCACTGCCGACTTCCTCGTGATCGCTGCACACGACCAGACGGGTTTCGTCGCCGCGCGACGCGAGCAACGCCTGCACGCCGACATGGCAGCTCAGCAAATTATCGAGCCGCGCGGCGGCGATGAACTCGCCACAGAGACCGATCCGTGCCGGCGGCTGGGTATCGTACAGGCAGAGCTCGAAATCCAGCACCTCGCCTGCGGCGGCGCCATTGGCGGCCAGCTCTTCGGCAAGCAATAACCGCAGATCGCCGGCGGACTCGCCTACCAGTTGCCCGAGCAACGGTTGGATATCGGTCTCGGCGTTGATGCTGCGCTTGTGGTTGACCTCGCGGTCGAGATGAATGGCGAGACTCGGAATCACCGCGAGCGGACGGCGAAAATCCACCAGGTGAGACCGCAGGCGGCCACTCGCACTCTCGCGCACCACGACCCGCCCGGCCAGAGAAAGGTCGCGGTCGAACCAGGGATTGAGCAGCGCGCCGCCGTAGACCTCGACGCCCAATTGAAAATACCCGCGCCGATTCTTTTCCGGATGGGGCCGCACCATCAGGCAGGGACTGTCGGTGTGAGCGCCCAGCATGCGGATGCCATGGCGGCTGAGCGCTTCGGTCCCCATCACAAAGGCGATCAGCGACGAGTCGTTGCGGATGCAGTAGTAGCGGCCGCCGGGCTTCAGCGCCCAGTCGGCGGTTTCCGCCAACGCCTCGAACCCCGCCGCCGCCAGCTGCCCCGCGAGATTCGCGGTGGCGTGAAACGGCGTCGGC
This sequence comes from Porticoccaceae bacterium, assembly GCA_050250395.1. Taxonomy (GTDB): domain Bacteria; phylum Pseudomonadota; class Gammaproteobacteria; order Pseudomonadales; family Porticoccaceae; genus JAGPUQ01. Next base: position 81,406 of record JBFWOQ010000010.1, on the reverse strand, counting down.
GACCGCGCCAGAAAATCCAGCAGACCCGCGTTGAATTCGCTGGCGTGTGTCATCCGTTGCTCTCCTTGCCGGCAGCGGTCGTGGTCTGCAATCGGGACAGCAGGCTCGACGTATCCCAACGCCCGCCACCGGTGGCCTGGATGTCGGCGTAGAACTGATCCACCAGCGCCGCGACGGGCAGGCGCGCGCCATTGCGACGCGCTTCGGCGAGCAGGATGTCGAGGTCCTTGCGCATCCAGTCGACCGCGAAACCGTGCGCGTATTCGCCCCGGATCATGGTGGCGTGACGATTGTCCATTTGCCAGGACTGCGCGGCACCCTTCGAGATGGTGTCGATCACCTTGAACGGATCCAGCCCTGCCTGTTGCGCAAAATGAATGCCCTCGGCGAGCCCCTGAACCAGACCCGCGATGCAGATCTGATTGACCATCTTGCACAGTTGGCCGCTGCCCGCCGGGCCCAACAGTTGCGCGGCGCGGGCGTAATGGGCCAGCGTCGGCGCCACCCGGGCAAAGACGTCGGAGGAACCGCCGCACATCACGGTCAGCACGCCCTTTTCGGCGCCGAGCTGACCACCACTCACCGGCGCATCGAGAAAACCGAGATTCAAATCGCGACAACGGCTATCGAGTTCGCGTGCAAGTTCGGCGGACGCGGTGGTGTGATCGACAAAGATAGCGCCGGCTTTCATGGCCGCGAGCGCGCCGTTTTTACCCAGCGCAATGTCCCGCACATCGTCGTCCCGACCGACGCAGGCAAACACCACCTGGGCATTGGCGGCGGCCTCGGCTGGAGTGGCCGCGACGCATCCCCGATAGCGCTCGGCCCATTGCTGTGAACGTCCGGAGGTGCGGTTGTAGACCGTCACCTCGAGCCCCGCGGTGCGCAGATGGCCCGCCATGGGAAAGCCCATGACACCGAGACCGATAAAGGCTACCTGTTCGATTTTCATGGGACGCTCCGGCACCAGATCGATGCACTGCAACACTGTCGTCCATCGACACGCTCGGATCGCATGGGTCTAGCCTCCCCGGATACGCATCTCACCCGGTTCGATCCGGACGCTGCCGCTTCTGCCAGTGGTTATCGCGCAAATACCGGGGTTCGAGGGCTTCCGGCGCCATCGTCGCGCCGGCATGCAGCGCGGCGAGCGCCAAGGGAATCATGTCCCGGGCCTGGGGCGCCGCATCGATAGCATAGTGCGCGGGCTTCAACGGAAACTGCGAAGCAAACTTCCAGCCGTCGCCCAGACCGATGTAACGCGACCCACCCGGCAACGCAGCGTCCGCTGTTACCCCATGTGGCGCGTCGACCCGATCCGGTCGCACCGCTACAACCAGTTCCCCGGCAACCCGATAAAGCCCCCAGTACACTTCATTCATACGGGCATCGAGCACCGCCACCGCGACATCGCCGGGCATCAATTCCCGACTGCGAATCGCTCCCTGAGACAATGTCGCCAGCGACGATAGCGGCACTACCGGCAAGTCAGCGCCATAGGCCAGACCCTGAGCGACACCAATACCAATCCGCAGTCCGGTAAAGGAGCCTGGTCCTGTCGTCACGGCAAGCGCATCAAGACGGCTGAGTGTCAGACCCGCGTCGGCCAGCAAGCGGTCGATTGCCGGCAGCAGATGTCGGGTATGTCCGCGCGGTTCCGCAATGACGATGTCAAGGATTTCGCCATTCCGCGCCAGTGCGGCCGAACATAGATTGGCCGAAGTTTCGATGGCGAGCAGTGTAGTCATGACAGGACACCGGAGGGCTGCCTCCTCCCGGAAACCACGGCGATGCCGTTGGAATTGCCCACCCCCGAACGATTGTGCTCCCTGGCCGGCCCGGGAAAAACCCCGACCGGCCACGGTTTCGGCGGTAAACCCGGTCGTCGGATCAGGCCGGCTTCACGCCGGCGACCTGCGGAGCGGCTGACGTCTTTTTCGCCCGTCGAATTTTGGGTGCCGCCTTGGCTTTTGGAGCGACTTTAGCTCTGGGCGCTGCTTTAGCTTTGGGCGCTGCTTTGGCTCTCGGCACTGCCTTGGCTTTGGCAGCCCCCTTTGCTTTGGCCGCGGTTTTCGCTTTGACTGCGATCTTGCCTTTGGCAGCGGTCTTGGCTTTGGCTGACACCGTGGCCGTTGCGGCGGGCTTCGCGGTGACCGCACGCTTGGCGCGCACCGGCGCGCCCTTCTTGGCGGTGGTCGCTTTTTGCGCGGATTTCATCGCGGCCACAGCCAGCTTCACTGCGCTCTTGATGCGCCGTGCCGCCTTGGTTTCGGAGGCCTTGAGCTTGCGGGCATCCGCTGCACGACGCCGCTTGAGCCAACGCTCTTCATATTTTTTCAGCGCTTTGGCGAGATCGCCACCCCGACGTTTCTCGATGGTTTTGCGCACACTGTCGACACGGGCGCGGGCGCGCTGCTCGACCAGCGTCTTGCGCATTTCGACCTTGGCCAACCGCTGCGCGATCAGCGCAACCCTGGCTTGTTCCCTGACCTGCGCCAGCGCCTTCTGTTCGGCCCGGATTTTATCCCGCGCTTTCAGTAGAGCTGCCTTGGCGGCCTGGGTGCTTCCCTTGCCCGCTTTGGCGCGCAGAGCCTTCACTTGAGCACGCGCGGCGGCAAGTTTCACCCCATGCTGGGCGATCACCTTTCTGGCTGCCGCTACAGCCGCACCGGCCTGCTTCAATTTTGATGTGGCATCCACTCGAGTCGAAACCATTCGGCATCTCCTGACAAATAATGAAGAAACATTGTTTTTGTTGTCGACAGGCACTCGCTAACGATTCTAGCCAAGCGAATTTTTACTGTCCACAAACCAGCAAGGGAAAACCGCCACCACTTCCCATCCGATCATTCTGCCATATTCAAGCAGAATTTTCGTTCAATCAACATTTTCAGCGCCCCGGCGTGCATTTCGGAGTCGTTCAGGCAGGGGATCAGCGCGAGTCGTTCGCCTCCCGCCGCGCGAAACAGTTCGGCATATTCTTCGGAGATTTCCATCAGGGTTTCGAGGCAATCCGTGGCAAACGCCGGGCAGACGACATCCACCGACGTTATTCCCGATTGGGCCAGCGTGCGCAAGGTATCCGCGGTATAAGGCTGCAACCACTGCTGCCGGCCGAATCGCGATTGGTACGCCATCGCCCAGTCCGCGTCGGTTAATTCCAACGCCTCCGCCAGCGCCAGCGCAGTCGCGCGGCACTCGCTCGGATAGGGATCGCCGCGCTCGGCGCACACCCGAGGAATGCCATGAAAGGACATCAGCAGCCGCTGCGCACGACCCCGATGTTCCCAGTGACGACGCACACTCGCCGCGAGCGCGGCGATATAAGGCGGGAAAGTCGCATAGCTCTTCACCACTCGCATATCGGGAATGTCGCGCGCGTTTTGAATCAGGCGTGCAACCACATCGTAAACCGCGCCGGTGGTGGTCGCGGAGTACTGCGGAAACAGCGGGATGAGCAAGATCTCCCGCGCGCCCGCGGCGCGCAGGGACGCCACCTGCACAGCGATGGATGGACCGCCATAGGTCATCGCCGAGGCCACCAGGACCCGCGGCGCATTGGCTTGCGGTGGAAAACATTGAGCGACGGCCGTCGCCAGCCTTTCCGTGTAGACCCGCAATGGCGAGCCGTCCGGTCGCCAGATGGACCGATAGGCGCGCGCCACGCGCGCCGCGCGCAACGGGATGACGAGACCGTTGAGGATGCACCACCAGAGCGGGCGCGGCAGCTCCACCACGCGGGAATCGCGCAGGAATTCGCGCAGAAAGCGCGCTACGCCGCGCCGCGTCGGTGTCTGTGGCGAACCCAGATTGACGAGCAGAACCCCGTAGACATCGGCGGACATGGTCGGGACGGCCCGCGAAACGTCAATCGCCCCGCAAAGCCTCGACCAATCGCGCCTGTACGTCGGCGAGCGATCCCACACCATCGACACGGCGGTAGCGGGTGCTGCCCGGATGCCTGGCGATGTAATCCTGATAGAAGGCGACCAGCGGTTCGGTCTGCTCGTGATAGACCCGCAGGCGATTGCGCACGGTGTCTTCACGGTCATCGGCGCGCTGCACCAGCGGCTCGCCGGTGACATCGTCGAGACCTTCGCGTCGCGGCGGATTGTGTTGCAGATGGTAGACGCGACCGGATGCTTCGTGAACGCGCCGACCACTCAGGCGCGCAACAATGGCCTGATCGTCGACATGAATCTCGACCACACGATCGATCTGGATGCCGGCATCCGCCACCGCCTGCGCCTGGGGAATGGTGCGCGGGAAGCCATCGAACAAAAAGCCTGCCCGACAATCCGGTGCGGCAATGCGCTCTTTCACCAGATCGATGATGAGGGCGTCCGGGACCAAGCCCCCCGCCGCCATGATGTCCTTCGCCTGCAGGCCCAGGGGGCTGCCAGCCTTTACCGCCGCGCGCAGCATGTCGCCGGTGGAAATCTGTGGCACGCCGTAGCTGCGGGAGATGAATTCCGCCTGGGTTCCTTTCCCGGCTCCCGGCGGCCCCAACAGGATGATTCGCATAGGTATCTCCTCGGCTCCGGCGCCACGCACCGTTGCGCGACGCGAGAAAGCGGGCACCTTACACAGATTCCCGCACTGCCTCAACAGCGGCGCCACGCCCTTGCCGCGCGAAATTTCAGCTTTTCGTCGCGCGTTCCGACGGATCGCGCTCGGCTTGCTTCACCGCTTGCCACAGAGCCTCTTTCGCGTCCGCGCCAAGGGCGCGAAAGGCATCGGCGTCGCCATCCATGCGCGCCACCATCTGCTCGAAACGGCGTTCGAACTTGCGATTGGCGCCGCGCAACGCGGCCTCGCCGTCAATGCCGAGATGACGCGCGAGATTGACGCAGGCGAACAGCAGATCGCCGATTTCCTCGGTGATATCCGCCCTGACGCCGGTTGCCACCGCGGCTTCCACTTCGGCGAGTTCCTCGCGGATCTTCGCGGGCACCGGATCCGCGTCCGGCCAGTCGAAGCCCAGATGTGCGGCGCGCTTCTGCACTTTCGCGGAGCGCATCAGCGCCGATAACGTCGCCGGTATTTCGCCCAGCGGCCCGCTACTGCCGCGCGCGGCGCGTTCGCGCTCCTTGATGCTTTCCCACAGTTGTTTGACGCCGCGCGTCTCCGGCGCCGGCTCATGCGGCTCGCGTCGACTCGCGAGAGTGCCGGCGGGAAACACATGGGGATGACGCACCACCAGCTTGGCCACCAGGCCATCGACTATCGCGGCAAAATCGAACAGTCCGCGTTCGCTGCCGAGCTGCGCGTAGAACACCACCTGAAACAGCAGATCGCCCAGTTCCTCGCGCAAGTGCGGATAGTCGTCGCGCTCGATGGCGTCGATCACTTCGCACACTTCTTCCAGCGTGTGGGGCGCGATGGAGCGAAAGTCCTGGGCGCGGTCCCAGGGGCAGCCGGTATCGGGGTCGCGCAGCCTGGCCATGAGCTGGAGCAAGTCGGCGAGGGTATACGCGCTGGTCATCGTTGTTCTCCGGATACGGTCAGTCGGTGACGCGACAGACGTCGATGACATTCGGCAATTGTTCGAGCCGGCCGATCAGTTCGCGCAGGGAATCCATTCCCGACACTTCAAAACTGACATCGATGCTCGCGATGCCGTCCTGGGTGTCGCCGCTGTGCAGCGCCAGGATGAACAGGCGGGCATCGTCGAGCACCGCGGTGACATCGCGCAGCAGACCGGCGCGATCATAGGCGCTGATGCGCAATGTGATTTCGTAGGCAGTGGTCGGGATCGCACCCCAGCTCACCTGCAACACCCGGCGCGGCTGGGTCGCCTGAAGGTGCAACAGATTGCCGCAGTCGGCGCGATGGATGGTGATGCCGCGACCGTGCGTCAGGTAACCGGCGATGTCGTTGCCCGGAGTCGGCATGCAGCAATGCGCGGTGCGGGTCAGCAGATCGCCCACGCCGTAGATATAGAACTCGGATTCCGCAAACCGCTGGGCGGAACGCCGGGCGGCGGGTCGGGGGACAGCGCGGTCGCGGTTGCGCTGGCGCTCGGCGAGCACCCGTCGCACCACTTGGTCGAGGCGGATGGTACCCGCGCCGATCGCCTCGTGGAGCGCGTTGGCATCCTGCCGGTTGAAGGTTCGCGCCAGGACATCCAGGTCGGTATCGGCAAAACCCAACTGACGCAATTCGCGCTGCAGCAGTTCCTGCCCGGCCGCCAGATTGTCGTCCTGGTCGCGTTCGCGAAACCACTGCCGTACCTTGGCCCGTGCCCGCGCCGTGGTGAGATAGCCGTGGGCGCGAACCAGCCAGTCGCGGCTCGGCGCCGGATGCTTCCCGGTGATGATCTCGACCTGGACCCCGGTCTCCAGCGGCCGGTTGAGCGGATAGATGACTCCGTTGACCCGCGCGCCGCGGCAGCGATGGCCGATTTCGGTATGGATGCGATACGCAAAATCCAGCGGCGTCGCCTGCGGCGGCAGATCGACCACATGGCCTTCCGGGGTAAAGACATAGATCCGTTCCGGCGCCTGATCGACCCGCAGATAATCCTCGATCGCATCGCCACCCAGCTCCTCCTGCCATTCGAGCACCTGGCGCAACCACGCGATGCGTTCCTCGTAATCCGCGCCGGCGGTATTGGTGCCGTCCTTGTAGCGCCAGTGGGAACAGAACCCGAGCTCCGCTTCCTCGTGCATCGCAAAGGTGCGAATCTGGATCTCGACCACCCGCCGGCCGGGGCCGATCACGGCGGTGTGCAGGGATCGATAGCCGTTGTTTTTCGGGGACGCGATGTAATCGTCGAACTCGTCGGGAATATTGCGCCACAGACTGTGGACGATGCCCAGTACGCCGTAGCAGTCGGTCACCGTGGGCACCAGCACACGCACCGCCCGAATGTCGTAAATCTGGGAAAAACCCAGACCCTTGTTCTGCATTTTCTTCCAGATGCTGTAAATGTTTTTGGGGCGCCCGCTGACCTGGGCTTCCTTGCCAAACTGCCGCAGCGTGGTTTGCAGGGTGTCGATGACTTCATCGATATAGTGCTGACGATCGCTGCGCTTTTCTTCCAGCAACAAGGCTATATGACGGTATTCGGCCGGTTCGAGGTAGCGAAAGGCAAGATCCTCCAGCTCCCACTTGAGATGGCCGATCCCGAGGCGGTGCGCGAGCGGGGCATAGACATCGAAGACTTCGCGCGCGATGCGCTGCTGGCGCTCCACCTTCGCATCCCGCGCGGCATGGAGCGCCCAGGTCCGCTCGGCGATCTTGATCAACGGCACGCGCATGTCCGCGATCATGGACACCAGCATGGCGCGCAACTTGGCCGCCTGCTGCGCCGGGTCCACACCCAGCGCCGACTGATCGGAACTGCTGCGCAGCTCGCCGATGATGGCCATGCGCTGCACGCCGTCGATCAGCTGCGCGACGCCTTCACCGAGCTTGGCGCTGACGACCGGGAGCGCCAGGGCGGCGCGGCGCACTGCGCGATAGCACATGCCGGCGGCCAGCCCTTCGGCATCCATGTAGAGATCGGCGAGAATTTCGGTGATCGCAAACCCGGGCGTGAGCGCCGCGGGCGCCGCGGCGGCGACGAGTTCCGCCGCCGCGGTAACGGCCGCGATCTTGCGGACATCCCAGGAATGGCGTGCGGCCAGACGTTGCAACCAATCCGCCAGATCGACTTCGACATCGGCCGGCAGCGGTGGGGTATGGCGCACATGTACCATGGCCGAGGTCCGTTGCGGCGCGCGGAATCAGGGTGCCTGAAACAGGCCCGAGGACAGATAGCGGTCGCCGCGATCCGTGATGATGGCGACGATCACCGCATCGCTCAGTTCGCGCGCCACCCGCAACGCTCCCGCCACGGCGCCGCCCGAGGAAACTCCGCAGAAAATCCCTTCGCGCCGCGCCAGTTCGCGGGTGGTGGTTTCGGCCTCGGACTGCTCGATATCCAGCACCCGATCCACCAGCGCCGCGTTGTAAATGCCGGGCAGATAGGCCTGTGGCCAGCGCCGGATGCCCGCGATACTCGAGCCGTCGGCGGGCTGCAACCCGACAACTTCGATCGCGGGATTCACACTCTTGAGGTATTGGGATACGCCCATGATGGTGCCGGTGGTGCCCATGGCGCTGACGAAGTGCGTCAGGGTACCCGCGGTCTGCCGCCAGATCTCCGGTCCCGTGGTCTCGCGGTGGGCGCGCGGGTTGTCGGGGTTGTTGAACTGGTCCAGCACGATGCCGCGGCCCTCGGCTCGCATCGCCAGCGCCAGATCCCGCGCCCCTTCCATGCCGGCGTCGCGACTCACCATCACCAACTCGGCACCATAGGCCGCCATCGCCGCCTTGCGCTCCTCGGTCATGTGATCGGGCATGATGAGAATCATGCGATAGCCCTTGATCGCGGCCACCATGGCGAGTGCAATCCCGGTGTTGCCGCTGGTCGCTTCGATCAGAGTGTCGCCGGGCTTGATTTCGCCGCGGGCTTCGGCGCACTGGATCATGCTCAGCGCCGGCCGATCCTTGACCGAGCCCGCCGGATTGTTGCCTTCCAGCTTGACGAGAATGGTGTTGTTGCGGCCCGCGCTCAGGCGCTGCAAGCGCACCAGGGGCGTATTGCCGACACAGGATTCAATGGTGGGGAACTCCATGGGGCTGCCCTCTCGCCGTCGCGGATGCCGATATTTTACGCCCCGACCAGGGGGATAGCGGGGAATGTCGCTGCAGGGTTAGCCGCTCAGCACCGCAAACGCCAGCGCGTAGTCGCGCTCGTCCGAGAGGCTGATCCAGACATCGGTGATGTCCCGCTGCGCCAACAGCTGTTGCGCGCGCCCGTGGCAATGCACGACCGGCACCCCGCCGGACGCGCCGAGCACGCTGAAATCCTGCCAGGACACAACTCCGATGCCGGTACCGAGCGCCTTGCCGAGCGCCTCTTTCGCCGCGAAACGTTTGGCGAGCCAGGCGGCAGGACGGGCCGCTGCGCCAAAGGCCGTCAACTCTTCCGGGCGCAGGATACGCTCCGCAAACCGCGCGCCGTGCCGGGCGAGTACGCCTTCGATGCGCGCTATCGCCACGATGTCGGTACCGATGCCCCGGATCATGGAATGCCGCCGCCTGTAGTCGCCGGCTTGCGGAACAGCTCGCGGCTGCGCAGCGGACGACCGCCGAGATGGTCGGCCAGAGCCGCACGCAACAGCTCCTTGGCGCACTGGCGGACGCCGGCTTCGCTATAGTCTTCCGCCATCATGGCCAGCAGATGGCGGCCGCTCAGCCGCTGGCGCGCAGCGTCGCCGTTCGCTGCGTCCCTGCGCACCAGTCCGGTGTCCGCGACATACACATAATCGACGTCCGGCACGACCCTGAGACCGGTATGACCGTCGCGATCCAGTGTCAGGCCGTAGCCGAGCTCCGCGAGCAGCGCCAGTTCGAACCGGCGCAGCAGAGGCTCGGCGTCGCCCGAGCCGGCCAGGTCTTGCAGCAGTTGCCGATAACGGGCATGGAGCCCAGGGTGAGGATCGTATTCGTGCAGCAGGCGCACCAGGAGCTCGTTGACATACAGCCCAAGGTAAAGCGCGCGCCCCGCCAAGCGTGGCGAGCTGGGCGCCGCGACCTCGACCTGGGTCAGCGTCTTCAAGGTGCCGCTGCCGCTCCAGGCCACTTCCAGCGCGACGAACGGCTGCAACGCCTGGAATTTGCCGCCGCGGATGCCGCGCGCTACCGCCCGCAGTCGCCCGTGTTCCCGCGCAAAGAGATCGACCAGCAGACTGGATTCCCGGTATGGACACCGGTGCAGCACATAGGCCGGTTGATTTTGTACCCGTTTCAGCAGCCGCCACGCTCCCGCGCGTCAGCGCTCATCCCGATAACCCAGGCTGCGCAGCGCCCGCTCGTCGTCGGACCAGCCGCTCTTGACCTTCACCCAGAGTCGCAGCATCACTTTTTTTCCGAGCAGCGCCTCGACATCGTGGCGGGCCTGTTCGCCGATTTTCTTGATGCGTTGCCCGCCGTCGCCGATGATGATTCGCTTCTGGCCCTCGCGCTCGACCAGAATCAGCGCGCCGATATGGCAGATTTTTTCCTCGTCGCGGAATTCCTCGATTTCGATGGCGGTGCTGTAGGGCAACTCCGCCCCCAGTTGCCGGGTGATTTTCTCGCGCACGATCTCGGCCACCAGAAAGCGCTCGCTGCGGTCGGTGTACTGATCCTCGGCAAAGCAGAACTCGCCCACCGGCATATGCGCCTTGACGATGCGTTCAAGCGCGTCGAGATTATTGCCGTTGAGCGCGGACACCGGCAGGCATTCGGCGTGCGGCAGCAATTCGGATAGCTGCTCCATGCGTGGCAGCAGCGCCGCCGGCGTTGACAGACGATCGACCTTGTTCAACACCACCACCACGGGGGAGCCAGCCTGCATGACCTGCTGCGCCACCGCCGCGTCGGCATCGGTCCACACGTCACGATCGACGACGAAAATGATCAGATCCACATCGCGCATCGCGCTCAGGGCGGAACGGTTGAGGTAGCGATTGATGGCCCGGCTCTTGGCGTTGTTGATACCCGGCGTATCCACAAACAGCATCTGATGGCTGTCCTGGGTCTTGATGCCGAGAATATTGTGGCGCGTGGTCTGGGGCTTGCGGGAGGTAATGCTCAGTTTCTGTCCGAGCAGATGATTGAGCAACGTCGACTTGCCCACGTTGGGCCGCCCGACAATGGCGGTGTAACCACAGTGTCTGGTCATGATGCCCCTCGCCCCGCGCGCACCGCGAGCGCCGCGAGCGCCGCGAGCGCCGCCTGTTTTTCCGCCTCGCGCCGACTGCCGCCCGCGCCGGAAACCGGAGTTTCCAGCAGCGATGCCGCGCAGGACACCTCAAACCGCCGCGCGTGCTCGGGACCGGAGATGGCCACCACGGTGTAGACGGGCAGCGGCTCGCCGCGCGCCTGAAGAAGCTCCTGGAGCTGGGTCTTTTCGTCGCGGTCGTCCGGATCGCGGCTCACCACCGCAAGCGAATCCCCAAACCACCGTTCGATGCAAGCGAGGCAGGCGGCCAAACCGCCATCCAGATACACCGCACCGATCACCGCTTCGAGGGTACCGGCAAGAATGGTTTTGCGCCGCGCGCCACCGCTCTTGCGTTCTCCCGGCCCCAACCGCACCCGGTCGGACAGATTCAGGGCCTGCGCGACGCCGGCCAGATAGTCGCCACTGACCACGCGCGCGCGCAGGCGACTCAACGCACCTTCGTCCAGTTCGGGCAAGCGCCGGTAGAACAGCTCGCCAATCGCCAGACCCAGCACGGCGTCACCCAGAAATTCGAGTCGTTCATTGTGGGGCGAACCACTGCTGCGATGCGTCAGGGCAAGCCGCAACAAGCCAGGGTCGCCAAACGCATAGCCACCCAGGGCACCGCTCGTGCCGTCAGGCCCAGTCACCGCCGTCGCGCACCTCAATCCCTGGAACTGTCGTAGACATTGTTGAACTTCGCGACCACATCGAGATTGCCCAGAAACTCGACGCGCCGCTCGTAATAAAGCGAAACCAGAATCCGCGCCGCGTTGCGGTCGATGCGGACCTGTTTCAGGTCGATGTTGTCGACATTGTTGACGACAAAATTTTTGTACAGCTTCTCCCGGATCGCCTGGTCCGACAGATTGCGCACATCGCCATCGCCCAGGGCAGCAAAGGATTGGCGCACCGTGTAATCGTCGAGATACAGCGGCCCAATGCGCAACAGCGCAGTCAGGGCAAAACCCACCAACAACAAAACAAACAGAATCCCCAACAGGGACACGCCGTGCTCGGCGGATCTGCCCATGACGTCAATCCTCTCTTCGGCTCAATCAATTCTGCCAACCCGCTCAAAGGTCGGCAAGCTGAAAAAGTTGTCCCAGTGCATCCAGATCAGTACTGCCTTACCGACGATGTTTTGCTCGGGTACCGCGCCCCAGACGCGACTGTCATAACTGTTGTCGCGGTTATCGCCCATCATGAAATACTGCCCGTCCGGCACCACGCCATGAAAATTACGGCCGAGCGGCCCTGCCTGGCCGCGCTTTCGGATCAAATGCGGCGTATCGCCGATTTGCTCTGTCATCACGGAGAATCCGGGTTCGATTTCGAGATAACCCGAGGAAACATGCGCTTGCGGCACCATCTCGCCGTTGACATAGAGCGCGTTATCGATGACCCGGATGTCATCGCCCGGAAGACCGATGACGCGCTTGATGAAATAACGCTTGTCGGTGGGGGGAAAGAAGACCATCACGTCACCACGCTGCGGCATGCCCACGGGCACTACCTTGGTGCCCAGGACCGGCAGGCGCAGACCGTAGGAGAATTTGTCGACCAGAATGAAATCGCCGACTTCCAGCGTCGGGATCATGGATCCGGAAGGAATCTGAAACGGCTCGACCACGAAGGACCGCAGCATCAGGACGACAAAAAATACCGGAAAGAACGGCGCCGTCAGCTCAAGATACCAGGGGCGCCGCGCACCGGCATCGGCGCGACGCCGGGCCGCGAGTTTCTCATAACCCCATGCCACGCCCGTGATCGCCGTCAGGATCACCAGAATCAGAGGAAAATCAACATCCATCGCCGTCCCCATCAACCGTCTGTTTTGAGCACCGCCAGAAACGCCTCTTGCGGGATATCGACCCGACCGACCTGCTTCATGCGCTTCTTGCCGGCCTTCTGCTTTTCGAGCAGCTTTTTCTTGCGGGTGACATCGCCACCATAGCACTTGGCGGTGACATTTTTCCGCAGCGCCTTGACGGTAGTGCGGGCGATCACATGCCCGCCCAGCGCCGCCTGGATCGCCACGTCGAACATCTGGCGCGGAATCAGTTCCTTCATCCGCTCGGTCAGGTTGCGCCCTTTGTAAGGGGCCTGGTCGCGATGCACGATGATGGCCAGGGCATCCACACGCTCGCCATTGATGAGGACATCCAGTCGCACCAGCGGGGCGGCCACGAAGCGCTTGAAATGGTAATCGAGCGAGGCAAAGCCACGGCTCGCGGATTTGAGACGGTCAAAGAAATCCATGACCACCTCGTTCATCGGCAGCTCGTAGGTGAGCGACACCTGATTGCCGACGTAGCGCATGTCGAGCTGGACGCCGCGCTTTTCCACACAGAGTCCGATCACGTTGCCCAGATACTGCTGCGGCACCAGAATGTTGGCCTCGCAGATGGGCTCGCGCATCTCGGCGGTCTGACTCGGACTCGGCAGTGTCGATGGATTGGAGTAATGCCCGAGCGTGCCATCGGTCTTCAGCACTTCGTACTGAACCGTCGGCGCGGTGGTGATCAGATTGAGGTCGTATTCACGTTCCAGACGCTCCTGGACAATTTCCATGTGGAGCATGCCGAGAAATCCGCACCGAAAACCGAAGCCCAGGGCGTCCGAGGTTTCCGGCTCATAGAACAGCGAGGCGTCATTCAGGGTCAGCTTGTCGAGCGCGTCCCTAAATGCCTCGAAGTCGTCCGAATCCACGGGAAACAACCCGGCGTAGACCTGCGGATTGACCTGCTGGAACCCCGGCAGCGCCGGCACCAGGTCGGCGCCCTGGGCGTGGACGAAAGTATCGCCGACCGGAGCGCCGTGAATCTCCTTGATACCGGCCACCACAAAGCCGACTTCGCCCGCGCGCAGCACCCCGGTTTCGACGCGTTTGGGGGTGAAAATACCGATACTGTCGACGCCGTGCGCCTTGCCTGCGGTCTTGGCGAGGATCTTGTCCTTGCAGCGGATCGTGCCCTGCTTGACGCGCACCAGGGATACCACGCCCAGGTACTTGTCGAACCAGGAATCGATGATCAGCGCCTGCAACGGCGCCTCGGGATCGCCCTGCGGCGGCGGCACCCGGGCGACCAGTTGCTCCAGCACCAGATCCACATTGACACCGGTCTTGGCGCTGCACCGCACCGCATCGGTCGCTTCCACGCCGATGATTTCCTCGATTTCCCTTACTACCCGATCCGGATCCGCCTGCGGCAGGTCGATCTTGTTCAGCACCGGAATGACTTCGAGCCCCTGGGCGATCGCGGTGTAGCAATTGGCGACCGACTGGGCCTCGACACCCTGGGCGGCATCCACCACCAGCAGCGCTCCTTCGCAGGCCGCCAGCGAACGCGACACCTCGTAGGAAAAATCCACATGGCCCGGCGTATCGATGAAATTGAGCTGATAGCTCTCGCCGCTACGGGCGACATAATTCAGCGTGACGCTTTGCGCCTTGATGGTAATGCCGCGTTCGCGCTCGATATCCATCGAGTCGAGCACCTGCTCGGCCATTTCCCGCTCGGCCAGACCACCGCAGATCTGGATAAAGCGATCAGCCAGTGTCGACTTGCCGTGATCGATGTGAGCGATAATGGAAAAATTGCGAATATGATCGAGGTCGGGCACTTGGCTGGCTCGAAACCGGGAGGGGCAGGGAAGCAGGCGCGAGTCTAGCGCATTTGCCCCCACCTAGCCATGCCGCCCCGCGCGCACCCCGGGGGAGAATCCGCCCCGCGGCACTGCTCGCGTGCCGCGGGGCGGTGGGTTCATTCGGGCACGATGGTGCGGAAAATGGAGCGTCCACGACGAAAGAAGCGCAGTGCCACCGGACTGTTGGCCGGCAACTCGGCGACCACTTGATCATAGGTAGCCAGATCGGCGATGGCGGTGTATCCGAGCTGCACAATGATGTCGCCCGGCTCGATCCCCGCGTCCGCCGCGGGTGAATCCGGATGCACCTGCTCGACCTGTACCCCACCGGGGAGACGCATGTTGTCCCGCACCTTGGGATCGATGTCGGCAACATCCATTCCGAGCCGGTCCTGCCCGGTGCGCGCGGCAGCCTCGTCACCATCGCCGGGGCGGCTCATAACGACCACCTTCAGCACTTTGCGTTTACCCTTGCGAATGATTTCGGCGTCGGTACCGGCGCCGGGCTTCATCTGCCCGACGATATGGGGCAGATCGCTTGCATCCACGATCGGGCGTCCGCCGAACACCACCACGACGTCGCCGGCCTCCAGTCCCGCCTTGTCGGCCGGGCTGTCCGGTTCGACCTGCGCGATCAATGCACCCTGCGGCTTGTCCAGCCCCAGGGACTCGGCAAGCGCCCGGTCGACATCCTGAATATAGACGCCAAGCCAACCGCGCTGGACGCGACCGCTGTCCTTGAGCTGCGTCACGACTTCCAGCACCACCTCGACCGGGATCGCGAACGACAGGCCGATGGACCCGCCGGAGCGGGTGTAGATCTGCGAATTGACGCCAACCACCTCGCCGTCGAGATTGAACAGCGGTCCTCCGGAATTGCCCGGATTGATCGCCACATCGGTCTGGATGAAGGGAACATAATCTTCCCCCCGCTCGGTGGGAATACTGCGCCCGATGGCGCTTACGATCCCGGCGCTGGCGGAATAATCGAGTCCGAAAGGCGAACCGATCGCAACCACCCACTCTCCAACCCTGAGGCTGTCGGATCGCGCGAAGCGAATCGCCGGCAGACCATCCGCATCGATCTTTAGCAGCGCCAGATCCGAACGCACATCGACCCCCACCACCTTGGCGTCGAACTCGCGACGATCGATCAGACGCACCTTGATCTCTTCAGCCCTGTCGATAACGTGATTGTTGGTGACGATGTAACCATCGGCGGACATCACAAACCCGGACCCCATGCCGCCCGCGCGGCGCTCCGGACCTTGCCGCTGGCCGAAAAAATCCCGAAAGGCATCCGGCATGTCGGGCGGCATGTCCTGGGGACGCCGGCTCGCCACCTTGCGGGTTGTGGTGATCTTCACCACCGCCGCCGAGTTGTCGGCAATCAATTGGGTAAAATCCGGGAGCGCCGCCGCGCTGACACCCGTCGCCATCAGAAGCGCGACTGCCGCTATCCACCCGACACACGCCGATCGCCACCACTCAGCCATTGAACACCTCTTTGTTTGGTTCGGATTCAACGATCGGATCGAGGCCGCCGGCACACCTCAGCCGGCCGCGACCAGACCGCGGACCATGACTACTTCGACGCCGGACAAATACCCGTCGCAATTCGCTTGGCGATCATCGCGGGCGGCGCGCCCGGATGCACACAACCGGCAACCGCCAATACGACGAGGCTCCAAGGAGATGGCATGGAAGTCGCAGCGAGAAAGCACGTCCCCCAGAACCGCTACTGGCACCACCGGTGAAGGGGCCAGAGTGGCGGCCGCCACCCTTCCGGAGCCGCGGCGCTCACGGGTGTCCTCGACTCACTGGCCTGCCGGCACCGGTGCCTGCTGGGGAGGATGCGCAACCGGCAGCATACCCTGCCGATTCGCTCCGTTACGCTCGGCCTGGCGCAACAGGCGCTGCTCTACATAACGACGGACCTCGAGCTCTTCCGTGGCCGACCTGCCGACAACCAGCGCGCCGGTGCGACCCGGGGGCGCGCTGCCGGCGCCGCTTACGGTTGTCACATGCACGGGTGGAAGCCTCATTCCCACCGGCGATGGCAATGAGGACACCACCTGGCCCGTCGCCAGCGGCTGTCCGCCGAGCGGCCCACTGACGGCGACTTCCGCACCTCTTCCCGCGCCGGTGGTTGGCACCACATACCGCACGCCGACGACCGTCACGACCGCCACCGAGGCCGCCACCGCGACACGACCCAGGGTACGCAGCGCGCTTCGATTGCGTGGGCCCGGTTCACGTTCCAGTGCCGCCGCAATCCGCCCCGAGAGATCGGGTGCGACGGACGACAATTCCCCGCGCATGGCCGCCGCCGCAAGGTGATAACGATTCCACTTGCGCCGCAATTCGGGATCCTGGCCGATCTGCCCAAGCGTGCGGCGCAGTTCGAAATCTCCGACTTCGCCGTCCATCAACGCGGACAGTCGGGCACAGGGTTCCTGATTGATGTCAGTACTCATGGGCGGCTAGACCTCTGTCTTTGTCAAATAAAAGTGTTTGCCGAGCAACAGCGTGCCACCTGCCGGTGGCACAATCCAGGCGCTGGCAGTGGGACCGACCGCCACTGGAAAGGTTCCGTCACGACTGGCCCTCGCCCATCAGCGCGCTGACCTGCTGGTCGATGGCTTCCCGAGCGCGGAAAATGCGCGAGCGGACGGTACCGACCGGACACTCCATGACGGCGGCGATATCCTCGTAACTGAGACCTTCGAATTCGCGCAACGTAACCGCGGTGCGGAGATCCTGCGGCAGATCATTGATGGCCTTGTCGACGACCCGCTGCAGTTCGTCGCGCAGCGCCAGATTCTCCGGCGTATTGATGTCGGTCAGTCCCTGGTTATCGAAAAAATGCTCGGCGTCGTCGATATCCACGTCGCTCGCCGGCGGCCGACGGCCACGGGAAACCAGAGCATTCTTGGCGGTGTTGACGGCGATCCGGTACAGCCAGGTATAGAACTGGCTATCTCCGCGAAAATTCCCGATCGCTCGATACGCCTTGATGAAGGCATCCTGGACGACATCGTCCACTTCGCCATGATCGCGGATATAGCGGCTGACGATGGCGCGCACCCGATGCTGATATTTGAGCACCAACAGATCGAACGCCGTCTTGTCACCCTGCTGTACCCGCCGGACCAGTTTGCTGTCCGACACCGACTCTTTCGGCGGCCTCACATAGTGCTCCACAGTCTTTCTTTCCGGCGGGGCGCCATCCAGCGGCTTGCGGCGGCCATTCCGGATATCCACCCCTGTCCGGGCATCATGGGTTTTTTGCGGCGCCCATACTATCATGCGTCGCCAGCATCAAAACCCGCCCCGTTATGACGCGAAATTTCTACCACGACGTGCTGATTGTCGGCAGCGGCGCCGCCGGGATGACGCTGGCGCTCCAGCTGGCCGGCAAGTGCGCTGTCGCGCTGCTGAGCAAGGCCGGCCTGAAAACCGGTTCGACCTGGCACGCCCAGGGCGGTATCGCCGCCGTCGTCGATCCCGACGACAGCCTGGCAGCGCACGCCCACGACACGCTGATCGCGGGCGCCGGTCTGTGTCATCGCGACGCGGTGGATTTCACGGTCGCCGGCGGCCCGGGGGCCATCGCGTGGCTGATATCGCAGGGCGTCGAATTCAGTCGCGATCCCGACAGCCACCAGCCGCATCTCACCCGCGAGGGTGGCCACAGCCATCGCCGCATCCTGCATGCCGCGGACGCCACCGGCAAGGCGATTTCCGGCGCGCTTGCCGAGCGCGTCACCGCGGACTCGCGTATCGCGGTCTTCGAGGATCACCTGATAGTCGATCTGACCACCCAGGCGGACGCGGGATCGCGCCACCTGCGCTGCAACGGCGCCTACGCGCTGGATGCCCGCACCGGAGACGTCTGCCTGTTCCAGGCCCGCGTGGTGGTGCTGGCCACCGGCGGGGCGAGCAAGGTGTACCTTTACACCACCAATCCGGATGGCGCCAGCGGCGATGGCATTGCGGTGGCCTGGCGGCGTGGCTGCCGGGTGGCCAACATGGAGTTCAACCAATTTCACCCGACCTGCCTGTTTCATCCCAGCGCCAAATCCTTTCTGATTTCCGAGGCCCTGCGCGGCGAAGGCGCCGAGTTGCAACTGCCCGACGGCACCCGCTTCATGCCGGCCGTGCATCCCGACGCCGAACTGGCGCCGCGCGACATCGTCGCGCGCGCGATCGATCACGAGATCAAGCGCCTCGGCGCCGACTGCGTGTTTCTCGACATCCGCCACAAACCGCTCGCCTTCATCGAAGAACACTTTCCGACACTGCGCGCGGAGTGTCTGACCTTCGGCATCGATATCGCGCGCCAGCGCATCCCGGTGGTGCCGGCGGCCCACTACACCTGCGGCGGCATCGTGACCGACACCCGCGGTCGCACCGATCTCAAGAATCTGTACGCCGTCGGCGAGTGCGCCTTCACCGGCCTGCACGGCGCCAATCGCCTGGCGAGCAACTCGCTGCTCGAATGCGTGGTCTTCGCGACCGCCGCGGCGGCCGACATAGCGCGTGAACTGGACACCATTCCGCGACCCAGCTTCACCAAACCCTGGGACGCATCGCGGGTGACCTCGTCGGACGAGGACGTCGTGATCTCCCACAACTGGGACGAAGTGCGCCGCTTCATGTGGGACTACGTAGGCATCGTGCGCACCCGCAAGCGGCTCGAGCGGGCGCAGCATCGCATCCAGCTGTTGCAGCGCGAAATCAACGAGTACTACAGCAATTACCGGGTCAGCCGCGATCTGCTGGAGCTGCGCAATCTGGCGATGGTGGCCGAGCTGATCATCCGCTCCGCGCTGCTGCGCAAGGAAAGTCGCGGACTCCATTTCACCCTGGATCACCCGGAGCAGTCGGCCATCGCCAAGGACACCATCCTGGTGCCGATGAACTTCGCCAATCAGGAATTGATCGTCAACAAGGCGGATTGAACGGCGCTGCCGGTTTCCCGTCTGGCAGCGTCCCACCCAGGCCGCCGCGCGGCCAGCTCAGACCGGCAGCCCGCTGCGCACCAGCACCTGTAGTCGCCGGAACCCATCCGCCGTCATGGCATCGCTGAACAGGGGCAGGTGCCGCCGGCGTTTCGGCGCCCTGTAGCTGAGCACGATCAGCCAGGGCGAGACGTACTCCGGCCGGCAATCTTCCAGCCGCACATGGTCGCCCCGCGCGCGCAGTTGCCAGCCGGCGCCGTCCCAGAGCAGCAGATCCGCGCCGGCCAGCCGGCGCCAGTCGCGTGCCGCCAGGATGCCAACGCCGAGCAGTGCTCCGATCGATCCGATGCGCCCCCAGGGCGGCAGCGGCAGTCCGACGCAGACGAGCGCAACCGCCCCCAGACTGACCGCCAGCAACCACGCCCAGCGCCGCGACGGCCGCAGCGCCAGCTCAAGGCGCGGCGCGACGGACATCCAGTACCGCCGCGACAATCGCCTTCAGATCCGCATCCGGCGGCTCGGTACGCCCCATCAACCAGCCGAACAGATCCTGATCCTCGCAGGTGAGCAAACGTTCGAAACGCGCCTGATCTTCCGGCTCCGCCTGGGCATAACCGCGCTCGACAAAGGTCGTCAGCAGCAGATCGAGCTCGAGCATTCCGCGGCGCGCGGCCCAGCGCAGGCGATTGTGATCCATAGCCAGTCTCCGCGAATACAGCGGGCATTATAGGTATGGATGGGCAGGAACCGACTCGCTACACTCGCCGCGCATGACGGAGACCGCGTGATGGAGAGGATGGCGTGACACCCTGGCCCCGATTTCTCGCGGCGCGCGGCGCCCGCATGGCGGGCGAGCTGGCGCTCGCGTTTGGGGAAACGCCTGCCGACTACGACACCCTGCTCGCCCATGCCGCGCTCGGCGATCGCGGCGATCTCGGGGTGCTCGGTCTGAGCGGACCGGACAGCGCGAAGTTTCTCCAGGGCCAGAGCACCGCGGACTTCGGCCAACTGGTCTCGGGCGGCACGCTCAGGGGCGCCTGCTGCAACCCACAAGGACGGGTGTTCACGAATTTCGTCGCCGTCGCGACCGACGCCGGACTCCTGCTGGTGATGAACCGCGCGCTGGTCGTGCCCAGTCTGCAAACCCTCGCCAAGTACGCCGTGTTCTCCAAGACCAGCCTTGCGGACGCCAGCGATGACTATCGCATCCTCGGCCTGGCCGGCGACCGCGCCGCCGCGATCCTTGCAACGCTGGGTTTGCGGATTCCCGAACGCGGCAGTGCGCTCGCCACCGACGGCACCCTGGCGCTGCACTGTGGCGACACCCGCTTCCTGCTGGCGGTGCCGGTCGCGCAGGCGCAAACGCGCTGGCTCGAACTCGAAGGCCATGCCCGCCCGGCCGGTCTGCCGCTGTGGCATCTACTGGACATCCGCGCCGGTCAGGCCGACGTTCGTCCCGAGACCTGCGATCAATTCCTGCCGCAAGTGCTCGACTACCACCATACCGGCGCGGTCAGTTTCACCAAGGGCTGCTACACCGGTCAGGAAGTCGTCGCCCGCACCCAGTACCGGGGCAAGCTGAAACGCCATCTGCACCGCCTGAGCGTGGCGACCCCGCAACCCCCCGCGCCCGGCACCGAAGTCACCTTGGCCGACGCTGCCAACCCGGTTGGCACCCTGGTGCTGGCGGCGCCGACCGGCGTGGATCGCTGCGAGGCACTGGTGGTCTTGCGGGACGAAGCCCGTGATGCGCGCGTTCTCGCATTCGGCGGCGGCCCGATCGCCGTCGAGTTCCTGCCGCTGCCCTACGCGACAGCGGCAGAGTGAACGCCTGGCTGACGGCAAACCAGGTGCTGCTGAGCTGGCTCACGGCCGTGTCGGTGGCAACCTTCGTCATCAGCCTGGTCACCCTGCCCTGGCTGGTGGCGCGCATTCCGCCCGACTACTTCGCCCATCACAGGCGTCACGCCATTCCGCTGAAGCAACGTCACCCCGTGATCCGATTGCTGTTGTTGATCGGGAAGAATCTGCTCGGCGCCATTCTGCTGACAGGCGGTTTCGCCATGATCTTCATCCCCGGCCAGGGCCTGCTGACCATGGCGATGGGGCTGCTGCTGCTCGACTATCCCGGGAAATTCGCCCTGGAGCGGCGTGTCGCGCGCCAGCATGCGGTGCTGTCGGGGCTCAACTGGCTGCGCGCCAAGGCGGGCTCGCCACCCCTGGTGGTGGACGATGGGGACTGAAGCCGAGCCATCGCAGGGCTAACAGCTTGGTGAAAAACGTCGCGAGGCGGCCAGCTGCGAGGCGCACGGCGCGCAGCGACCGAGACATATCAAATAGACAGGCGAGGGAGCGAGCACCGCGCAACGAAGCAGATCGCTGCCGCAGCAGTTTTTCAACAAGCTGCTAGATCGACAGCAGCTCGACCCGATACCCGTCCGGATCCTCGACGAAGGCCAGCACGGTGCTGCCGTGCTGCATGGGTCCGGGCTCCCGCACCACCTTGCCGCCCCCCGCCTTGATGCGTTCGCAGGCGGCATAAACATCGTCCACTCCGATCGCGATATGGCCGTAGGCGGTGCCGAGCTCGTAGCGCGAAGTGTCCCAGTTGTGGGTCAGCTCCAGCACCGTCTGTTCGGATTCCGCGCCATAGCCAAGAAACGCCAGGGTGAAACGACCCCCGGGAAAATCCTTGCGGCGCAGCAGCTGCATGCCGAGCAGCCCGGTGTAGAACGCGATCGAGCGATCGAGATCGCCGACCCGCAGCATGGTGTGCAAGAGTCGCATGGTCTGGTCTCCTCGGCGGGCTGGGTCTTTATCTCGGGATATCAGGACAACTGGCGTCCCTTGCTGGCGGCGATGCGCAGGCGCAGCGCATTGAGCTTGATGAAGCCCTCTGCATCCTGCTGATTGTAGGCGCCGGCATCGTCCTCGAAGGTGGCGATGCGGGCGTCGAACAGGCTGTCCTCGGAACGCCGACCGACCACGGTGACATTGCCCTTGTAGAGCTTCACCCGCACCGTGCCGTTCACCGGACGCTGGGACGCGTCGATCATGCCCTGCAGCAACTGGCGCTCCGGCGACCACCAGTAGCCGTTGTAGATCAGACTCGCATAACGCGGCATCAACTCGTCCTTGAGATGCGCCACCTCGCGATCGAGGGTGATCGACTCGATGGCGCGGTGGGCCCTGAGCATGATGGTGCCGCCGGGCGTCTCGTAACAGCCGCGGGACTTCATGCCCACATAGCGGTTCTCGACCAGATCGAGACGCCCGATGCCGTGCGCGCCGCCGAGCCGGTTGAGTCGTGCCAGCACCGCCGCCGGGCTCAGTGCCTCACCGTCGATGGCGACGATGTCGCCGCCCTGATACGACAGCTCGATGTAAGCGGGTTTATCGGGCGCCGCCTCGGGTGCCACCGACCAGCGCCACATGTTCTCTTCCGGCTCCAGCCAGGGATCCTCAAGCTGACCGCCCTCGTAGGAGATGTGCAGCAGATTGGCGTCCATGGAATAGGGCGACTTTTTGCCGCTGGCAAAATCCACCGGGATGTTGTGCTGCTTGCAGTAGGCCATCAGCGAGTCGCGGGAACCCAGCTCCCACTCGCGCCAGGGCGCGATCACCCGGATGCCGGGCTTGAGCGCATAGGCGCCAAGTTCGAAACGCACCTGGTCGTTGCCCTTGCCGGTGGCGCCGTGGGAGATCGCATCGGCCCCTGCCGCATTGGCGATCTCCACCAGACGCTTGGCGATCAGGGGCCGCGCAATGGAGGTGCCGAGCAGGTATTCGCCTTCGTAGATGGCATTGGCGCGAAACATCGGAAACACGAAATCCCGCACGAATTCCTCGCGCAGGTCGTCGATGTGGATTTCCTTGACGCCCAGCGCCTGGGCCTTGGCCCGCGCCGGCTCCAGCTCTTCGCCCTGGCCAATGTCGGCGGTGAAGGTCACCACTTCGCAGCCGTAGGTTTCCTGCAGCCAACGCACGATCACCGAGGTATCCAGACCGCCGGAATAGGCGAGCACCACTTTGTTGATGGCGGACACGGACAGCTCCCGAAAACGATCCGAAGGGGGCGGGATTTTACCCAGCATCCGCCGCCCTTGCACGAGAACTTCCCGCCATGAGAACTTCCCCGACGCGCGCCAGCGCGAGGCCTTCTCGTCTGCCAGCCGTGCCGTGCCGTGCCGAACCCACCCTCGCACCAAAACCCGTCAACAACCCAGGTAGGTTTTCTTTGCTGTCTTCCAGGGGTATAACTGCCAACCTGACAAGGTTGGTGGGAGTTAGCGTCATGGGTACCTGTTACCACCCGGCACATCCGACCATGAGCATTTCGCAACGCCTGCTCACCCTGCGGCAGGAGCACAACCTGACTCAGCAGGAAATAGCCGACCGCGTCGGCCTGCACGTCAAGCAGATTCGCCGCTATGAGTCCGAGAACGGCCAGCCCTCGTCGGAAGTGCTCAAGAAGATCGCCGTGGGCCCGAGCATCAGCCTGGACACACTGGTCTTCGAGAACGACGAGCGCGACCCTGACAATGGCCTACGCTTGCAGTGCGAAGCGGTGTCGCGCATGCCGCCCGAGGACAAGCGCATCGTCAAAGCCTTGCTGGACGGTATGATCATCAAGTTCCAGACGAAGCAACTCGTCGGTGGACTGAGCAGCTAAGGGGAGAGTACGCCATGCACGCACACACGCTCAAGCAGGAAGCCCTGGAATCGATCCAGCGGCTGCCCGAGGACGCCGACATCGACGAGATCATGTATCGGCTCTACGTGCTCGATAAGCTGCGCAAAAGCCGCGAAGCCATCGAACAGGGACAGGTTATCAGCCACGACGACTTGAAGCGCGATATCAATCAATGGTGATTGTTTGGTCGCAACCGGCACGCGAAGACTTGCGCCTGATTCACCAGTACATCGCTCACGACTCGAAGCACTACGCCACCCGCGTGGTGCAGGACATCGCCGAGAAAGTGGAAGCGCTACTGACCCTGCCACGCCTTGGCCGGGTCGTCCCGGAAATTGGCGAGCCCGACGTGCGGGAAATCGGCATGTACTCCTACCGCATCATGTACGAACTGATCGGCGAAACCCTCTACATACACGGCGTCATTCACAAACGCCGCGACTTCAAGCCAGAAGATTTGCAGCGGTAAGAATCCGTTTATCGTTACTTCGCATAATTTGCGCGCAGATCAGCTGATAGATCCGGATCAATCTCACTGACTCCGAACTTCATTGGCAACAGCTTCGCCAGAGCCACCCCGACCGGCATCCAGTCTTCTGCCAACACCGGTACGGCAGGAGGGGGCAGGGATTTCACGACCCCCTTAACCTGGCTGCGGCTGCTGGTGAGCGTGGTGGCCGGGGAAACGGTATCCGGAACGGTATCGGTCACCCTGACCGCCATCTCATCGACGCTGCTGTCGCCGCTGGGCTCGGTGACCCGGAGCCGGAAGCGCAACTCGGTATCCGCATCCACCACCGGCGCATGAATCCGCGGCACGGCTGACGTAGAAGCAGACAGGGATACCGCCGGTCCCGACATCAATCCGGCAAAACGCCGGTTTAAGAATAAATGAACACAAAAAAGAGTTGCATTTTCGGCTCCGAGACCTGGAATTCGATCAGCAAGGCTGACAACGTGAGTTATTCAGACCATCCCTGGCTAAAGTTGAAACTGAGTCATTACCTCCCCCGACGCGCTCCCGCACCCAGGCATGGCGCTCTGCTAACATCCGCCGATGATCCGGCCCCCGCCACTGTTGTCCGCCGCCCGCGACAATCTGCGCCAGCTGACCACGATTCGCTATATCGCGCTCGGCAGTCTCGGCCTGGCGCTCGCCGTCCTGGGTCCGGATCTGGCGAGCGAACCACACCTCCTCGCGCTCGCCGCTTTGCTCGGCCTGTTTGCGGTATTGAACGCAGTGGCGCGCTGGCGCATTCGACGCCCGCTGCCCATCTCGGAAACCGAGTTCTTCAGCCATTTGCTGCTCGATATCGGCGGCCTCAGCGGCCTGCTGTTTTTCAGCGGCGGCGCGACCAATCCGCTCATTTCCTACTACCTGGTGCCGGTCAGCATCGCCGCCGCGACACTCAACCGGACCCTCGCCTGGTCGGTCACCGCGCTCGCCTTTGCGTGCTACAGCCTGCTGCTGGTTTTCCACCAGCCGGTCCCGGCGTTGCTGCCCGCCCACCACGACGGTTTCAACCTGCATGTCCTGGGCATGTGGGCGAACTTCGCGGTGAGCGCGGCGTTGATCAGTTATTTCCTGTTCAACATGGCGGAAACCCTGCGCCGCCAGCAGCAACAGATCGCCCAGCAGCGGGAAGAACAGTTGCGCGACGAGCAGTTGCTGAGCGTGGCCACGCTGGCGGCGGGCGCCGCCCACGAACTGGGTACTCCGCTCAATACCATGCGGCTGCTGATCGACGCGGCCCGCGAAGACCACGGCGGACTCGTCGGGCCCGGACTCGATATCCTCGACCAGCAACTGGTGCGCTGCCGCGAAACCCTGCAGAAGCTCGCGCACGCGGCCGGCATCCGCGACCAGCAACCGCAATCCGAGCCGGTCGCTGCCTACCTCAAGAATCTTCTCGCGCGTTGGCAGGTGCTGCGCCCCACCGCCATCGCCGATCTGCGGCTGAATCCGGCGCACCCGGACCTCAGCGCGCGCTTCCACCCGGCCCTGGAACCGGCGCTGCAGAATCTGCTCGACAATGCCGCCGATGCCTCGCCGCGCATAGTGGTGGAAGCCGACTGGACCCCGGACATGCTGACCATCGGGATTCGCGACTTCGGCCCCGGGATCGCTCCGGAACAACGGCCCTACCTGGGGCAACCGGGACGCAGCGCAAAACCCCGCGGACTGGGGCTGGG
Source organism: Porticoccaceae bacterium (assembly GCA_050250395.1). Classification (GTDB taxonomy): domain Bacteria; phylum Pseudomonadota; class Gammaproteobacteria; order Pseudomonadales; family Porticoccaceae; genus JAGPUQ01. The sequence continues at coordinate 55,146 of JBFWOQ010000010.1, read as the reverse complement.
ACTGTTCCTGTCGCACGCCACCATCGGCCGCCACGGCGGTACGGTGGAGCTTCGCAATGATGAGGGAGGCGGCACCCTGACCCGGATCACTCTGCCCCTGACGGTGCCCGGTCGGTGAGCGCGCACTACCGCTATCTGATCGTCGACGACGATCCCGCGTTTTGCGCGGCGCTGGCCCACAGCCTGGGCCGCCTCCAGCAGGAGGCGGTCATCGCTCACGACGCCGATGCGGCGGTGCGCGAATGCGCGCGTTTCCGTCCCCAGCGCGCCATCCTCGACCTCAAGCTCGCGGAGAGCTCGGGCCTGCATCTCATCCCCCGCCTCAAGGCGCTGGACCCCGGGATCCACATCGTCGTGCTGACGGGCTACGCCAGCGTCGCCACCGCGGTGAATGCCATCAAGCTCGGCGCCACGCATTACCTGGGCAAGCCGGCGGGCATTGCCGAGATCCTCGCCGCCTTTCAGGATCAGGCCCCCACGGAGTCCGCGCCGCCCGCGACCGTTCCCTCGCTGGAGCGGGTGGAATGGGAGCATATCCAGCGGGTTCTGGACGCCCACGGCGGCAACATCGCCAACACCGCGCGCGCCTTGGGCATGCATCGCCGCACCCTGCAACGCAAACTCACCAAACGTCCGGTGAAACAGTGAGGGCCCTGCGGCGGGCGGCGCGCAGCGACCGAGACATATCCGATCGATAGGCAAGGGAGCGAGCACCGCGCCACGAAGCCGATGGCTGCCGCAGCGGCTTTCGACAGGCTGCTCGCCACTTACCTTCGTTGCCGCTCTCCATTATGGTGTGCCGAGACAGACTTCACTTGACGGGATGCAACATGGATTCACCGGAGGAGTCACCCCTCGATCGCACCGCGGTTTTCTTCGCCGATTCACTGCCGGCGGCACCCGTCAGGCAGGCCGAGATGGGCCACTATCTTCTCGTGCTCGAAGGCTCGCAGCCGGGCCTGCGGGTCGAGATCGTCGCCGGGACGTTGGTCATCGGTCGCGGGTCGGAGTGCGACCTCGTGCTGGCGGACAGCCGGGTATCGCGCCGTCACTGCACCATCGAATTGCAATCCGGCACGCCGGTGCTGATCGACCACGGCTCCACCAACGGCACGCTGGTCGGCGGTTCCCGCATCGGCCAGCCGTTCGAACTGACCGAAGGCGTAGTGTTCTCGGTGGGCGCCCATGTCCTGCAATATGAGCTTCGCAACCGGCAGGAAACCCGCGAGTCCCTGGATCTCGACAAGGCGCTGGACAAGGCCAGCAGCTACGTCCACGCCCTGCTCCCCATGCCGCTCGGCGAGGGTCCGATCCGCACCGACTGGTGCTATCTGCCCTCGGAACGTCTGGGCGGCGACGCCTTCGGCTACAGCGCCCTGGACGACGACAATTTCGTCGCCTACATCGTCGATGTCGCGGGTCATGGCGTCAGTGCGGCCATGCATTCGGTGTCATTGCTCAATGTGCTGCGCCAGCGCGCGCTCCCGGATACGGACTTCACCGATCCCGGGCAGGTATTGCGCAAACTCAACCGGATGTTCCCGATGGAACAACACGACGACATGTACTTCACCATGTGGTACGGCGTGTATAACCGCCCTTCCCGCACCTTGCGCTTTGCCTCCGGAGGCCACCATCCGGGTTTCCTGGTCGAGCGGAGCCGGACGCAGGCGACCCCGGTGCAGAGCCGGGGGCCGCTCATCGGACTCATGCCCGACTACGCCTACCAAGCGGAAGCGCTGAGCGTGGCGCCGGGTTCGACCCTGTATCTGTTCAGCGACGGCGTGTTCGAGATCGTCACCGCCGCGGGTGTGGAATGGAGCCTCGACGATTTTTTGCCGCTGCTGACCCAGGCAGCCGACCCCCTGACGACGGAGCCGGAGCGACTGCATCGGCAGGTCAGGGCCATCGCTCGCCCGGGCCCCTTCGACGACGATTTTTCTCTGCTGACTGTCACATTTGCTTCATGAAAGCCCTTTAGCGTCCGCTCGTTTGGGCGACCCTGCGGCCGCCCCCAGCCAGCAACCGAAGTGGAGCGCCCGAGCATGGAAATGGAAGTGATCGAACTGGACGGCAAGGCAATACGAATAGCATTGCGTGGCCGCCTGGATACCGCGGGCGTCGATCGGATCGAAACCCGGTTTTCCGCGCACATAGTGCCGGGCGGTCACCAGGCCATCGTCGATCTTTCCGGGGTATCCTTCATCGCCTCGATGGGGCTGCGCATGCTCATCACCGTGGCCCGGTCCGCGAGCATAAAGGGCGGCAAACTGGTGCTGCTCTCGCCGCAGGCGATGGTCAACGAGGTCTTCGCCAATGCCGCGCTGGCGGACATCATTCCCATCGTTTTCAGCGCCGAGGAAGCCCTCGGGCAACTGAACCCATAACCCATCCTGGCCTGCCACCGCGAGGTCTGCTTGGCATCGGACGAAGCGCGACTGGAAATCGGATGCGGCGCGGGCGAGTTGGCCCGCGGCATGAGCGAACTCGGCACCATCCTGATCCGCGCCGAGGTGGGCGAACGACCGCGCTTTCAGACCGAACTGGTGTTCGAGGAGCTGGTGACGAACGCGATCCGCCACGGCGGTATCGACGACGATCATGCGGTCGCGGTGACGATCAGCGTGACGCCGGAACATATCGTGCTGGTGGTGAGCGACCAGGGCTGTCCGTTCAATCCCCTGGAGCAGCCGGACCCCGCGCCGGCCACCTCGCTGGCGGAGGCGAAAATCGGCGGCCTGGGAATCATGCTGGTGCGCAAGGCGGCCAGTTCCCTGGCCTACGAGCGCGCCAACGGCCGCAATCTGGTACGGGTCGTCATCCCCCGCTGCTGATCGCGGGCAATCGCCACGCGGGCGGAAACCGCCCTGACCAAGGGGGTGCGCCGACCGCGACTCCCGGATCCCGGTCAAACACCGACGGCTGCAAAGCCCGGATTCACGTCCGAGGATTCTTCCCTACAATAGCCTCCGTTTTTCGACTCGCCCCGGAGCGCTCATGAAAACCCATCGCGTCGCCGTACTCCCCGGAGACGGTATCGGCCCCGAGATCACCCGCGAAGCCCTCAAGGTGCTGCGCGTGGTGGAGGAGCGCAACCCGGTCCACTTCGACCTGATTCAGGCGCCCTTTGGCGCCCAGGCCTACTTCGACCACGGCCACCCTTTCCCGGCCACGACCCAGGCCGTCTGCGACCGCGCCGACGCCATTCTCAAAGGGCCGGTCGGACTCGACTACGAAGCGACCAAACAGATTCCGGTGGACATGCAGCCCGAACGCGGCGCGGTGTTGCCGCTGCGCGCACGCTACAACACCTACGCCAACTTCCGCCCCATCGTGTTGCCGAAGGCGCTCGCACATTTTTCCCCGCTGCGGCCGGACATCGTCGGCGAGGGCATCGACATCATGTTGATCCGCGAACTGGTGGGCGGACTGTATTTCGGCACCAAGACGGTGGGCGTGGACGACCACAACCACCGCTACGTCGAAGAAACCCTGCGCTACGACGAGATCCAGATCAAGCAGATACTGAAAAAAGGGCTGGCGCTGGCGCAGCGCCGCAAGGGCGTGCTGCACAATATCCACAAGAGCAATGTGCTGAAATCGAGCGTGCTCTGGAACGAGGTGCTGGAAGAAATGGCGCCCGCATACCCGGACGTGAAAATTGTCCACATGCTGGTCGATGCCGCCGCCACCCACCTCTGTCTCAACCCGCGCCAGTTCGACGTGATGGTGATGGAAAACATGTTCGGCGATATTTTGAGCGATCAGGGCGGCGGCATCATCGGCTCCCTGGGCCTGATGCCATCGGCCTGCATCGGCGACGACAAAGCCTATTACGAGCCATCGCACGGTTCGGCGCCGGATATCGCGGGCCGGAACATCGCCAATCCCTACTCGATGATCGGCTCGGCCGCAATGATGCTGGAGTACAGCTTCGGCATGGGGGCGGAAGCCCGCAATCTCTGGACCGCGATGCAGGCGGTATTTGCCGACGGTTTCTCCACGCCCGACCTCGCGCAGCCGGGCGTCGAGGTAAAGACCATCGACACCGAAACCTTTGGCGACAAGGTCGTCGCGAAACTGCGCGCGACACCGAGGGTCCCGTGAACACAGATTTCGCGGTTCATCCGCTGACCCCGGCGATCGGCGCCGAAATCACCGGACTCGACCTCTCCCAGCCCATTCCCCCGGCCACGCTGGCGGAATTGCGCAAAGTGTGGCTGGAGCGCAAGGTGCTGTTTTTCCGCGACCAGGCGCTGACGCCGGAGCAACAGCTCGCGTTTACCCGGCAGTTTGGCGAAGTCGAAAAATATCCGTTCCTGCCCGGTATCGAAGGTCATCCGCTGATCGCGCCGGTGCTGAAACTGGCCCACGAAACCGTCAACTTCGGCGGCGTCTGGCACTCGGATACAGCCTATCTGGAAACCCCGGCGGCGGGCGCCACTCTCTATGCGCTGGAGATTCCACCCGTGGGCGGCGACACCATCTTCGTCAACATGGTCCTCGCCTACGCAACCCTGCCGGACGAGATCAAGGCACGGATCCAGGGTCTGCGCGCGGTGAATTCCTCGGCGAAAGCGGACGTCACCAAAACCCGCGAGGACCGCCTCAAGGACATCGGCGACAGCGCGCCGCGCCAGGAGTTTGCCAACCTCCACCCGGTAGTGCGAACCCATCCGGAGACCGGCGAAAAAATCCTCTATGTGAACGAAGGCCACACGCTGTGCTTCGAAGACTGGACCGAGGCCGCGAGCCAGCCGCTACTCGATCTGCTCTACCAACACCTGCGCAAGCCGGAATACCAGTGCCGATTCCGCTGGACTGCCGGGGCCCTGGCGATGTGGGACAACCGCGCCGCCCAGCATTATCCGGTCAACGACTACCACGGCCATCGCCGCCTGCTGCACCGGATTTCACTCAAGGGCGACCGGCCCCGCTGAACCGTTCGCGCCTACCTGCTTCGCGTCGACGCGCGGATCGAGTCGACAGCCCGTCGCGGCGGCGAGAACCCGCGCGAGGGAAGTCCACGCATTTTTCAGCAACCGTGGCTGCGCCGCCGCATTGGGGTGGATGCCATCGTCCTGGATGAAATTCGGGTCGCCGCCGACGCCAGCGAGGAAAAACTCCACGAAAGGCAGCTTTTCGTCCTCTGCCACGCGGGCAAAGACGCGTTCGAAGCGCCTTTGGTACACCGGCCCGTAATTGGGCGGAATCTTCATGCCGAGCAGTATCGGACTGGCCCCGGCGGCGCGCGCAAGCCGCGCCATGCGCGCCAGGTTGTTGGCCATCGGCTCGGGCGGCAAACCGCGCAGGCCATCGTTACCGCCCAGTTCGATCACCACCACGTCCGGCTGCCACTGCTGCAACAACGCAGGCAGGCGATGCAGCCCCCCCGCCGTGGTCTCGCCGCTTACCGAGGCGTTGTGCACCTGGACCTCCGGGCACTGTCGAGCAAGTCGCGCGGCCATCAAAGCCACCCAACCCTGGGCCGGATCCATGCCAAAGGCCGCACTGATGCTGTCCCCCAGAACCAAAATGCCACCGGCGCCCGCGGCGCCGGAGTGCAGGGCCAGGACGGCGAGCAGCGCCAGGCCCCGGCGGCGTGGAAAAATGGAGAGAAAACCGGTCATGGCGGGGATCGTCGCTTTTGAATGTGGGGAACCCAGGGGTGTCGGAAGGGGCGAAGCCCGGCGGCCGATTGTAAGCCAGCCGGCGCCGGGTCCGGCTGGAATCGGGTTCGATGGTCGGCCGCGTGCCGTCAATACCCTCGGCCCTCAGCCCTGGTAGCGGCACTCGGCGACTTGTCTGCGATCCGGGGTGCGTCGATACTGCCGCCGCGTTCCTGTCCTCCCACGCAGTGCCGTCACCATGCCCGATTCGTCCCCGTCAGACGCCGTCATGCCCGAGAGACTTCTGCTCGAAGCCCGCCATCTCGGCAAGCAGGTGGCGGGCTCGGATGGCGATCTCACGCTGCTCCAGGACATCACACTGGCACTCGGCGCAGGGTCCAGCCTCGCCATCACCGGGCCTTCCGGCAGCGGCAAGTCCACCTTGCTCGGCCTGCTCGCCGGGCTCGATGTCCCGACCAGCGGCGAGGTCTGGCTGGACGGCCGACCGTTCAGCGCTCTGGACGAGGACGCCCGCGCCCAGCGACGCGGCGAACTCTGCGCCTTCGTGTTTCAGGATTTTCATCTGGTCGGCGATCTCACCGCCCTCGAAAACGTCATGCTGCCGCTGGAACTCCAGCGCACGCCGGACGCCGCGCAGCGGGCGCGGGCATGGCTCGACCGGGTCGGACTCAGCCACCGGGTCCGGCACTTTCCGGCGACGCTGTCGGGTGGCGAACAGCAGCGGGTGGCGCTCGCCCGCGCTTTCGCGGTGGCGCCAAGATTACTGTTCGCCGACGAGCCCACCGGCAGCCTCGATCACACCAACAGCGCGCGGGTGCAGGATCTGCTGTTTGAGCTCAACCGGGAAACCGGTGCCGCTCTGGTGCTGGTGACCCACGACGCGCCCCTGGCCGAGCGTTGCGCGCGACATCTCAGCCTCGAAGAGGGCCGCATTCGCGCTCAGCCGCAGCCGCTACGGTGGCCGCGCCCGTGATCCGCACCCTGCTGCGCCCCTGGCGGGATCCGGGTTTCCGACTCCTCGCCGCCGCCCTTGCCATCGCCGCCTTCGCGCTCGGCGCGATGATCCTGCTGCGCGCGGAACTGGAAGCCCGCTTCGCGGTGCGCACCGCCGAAGCCCTGGGCGGCGAACTGGTGCTGTCGGGCACCCATGAACCGACCGCCGGTCAACGCGCCCTGGCGGCACCGGCACGGCACTCCGAAGTGGTGGATTTTTCCACCGTGCTGGTGCGCGGCGACGACCTGCTGCTGGTGAGCGCGCGGGCCGTCGATGCCGCCTATCCGCTGGCGGGTACGCTCGCCGTGGCGCCGGCGCGCTTTGCGCCCGCCGCGGCACGGACGCGGGGCCCGGCGCCGGGCGAACTCTGGGTCGAGGATGCGGTGCTCGACCGTCTGGGCGTGACCCCCGGCGAAACGCTCGATCTGGGCAACAAGACTTTGGTCATCGGCGCCGTGATCCGCCAGCTACCGGACGTCGGCGCCGGCTTCTACGGCATGAGCCCGCGGGTGCTGTTCCACCGCGACGATCTCGCCGCCACCGGCGTGCTGGCGCCCGGCACCCGCGTCGATTACCGGCTGTCGATGAGCCGCGCGCCAGGGGCGGATCTGGACGCCATCGCCGCCGCGCTGCGGCCCGGACTGCGCCCGGACCAGCAACTGGAAGACGTCGCGGACGCGGCGGTGCGCAGTCTCGGGCCGCTGCGCCAACTGACCCTCTGGGCCAAGCTCGCGGTGCTGCTGATCAGCCTGCTCTGCGGCGCCGCCATTCATCTCGCCACCAGCCAGAGGGTCGCACGCCGCGCGCGGCTCGCCGGTCTGCTGCGCAGCTTCGGCGCCAGCCGCCGCCAGGTCATCGGCCGCCTGCTGGGGCGGGAATTCGCCGCCGTGCTGCCGGCGGCGGCTTTCGGTTCCGCTCTCGGCATCGCCCTGGTCGCCGCGTTGCGCCATCTGCTCGCCTGGCGGCAACCCTGGGCCGGAACCCCGGCCGACTGGCTGGCGCTGGCGCTGGCGCCGCTGCTGCTGTGGTTCGGTTTCGCCCTGCCGCGCCTCGCGAGTCTGGTGCGGGTGCCGGCACTGGTGGTGCTCCGCCAAGGCGTGCAGCAGCGCGCGGCCGCAAGCGGACTGGAGCTCGCCGCCGCCCTGACAGTGCCAGTGCTGCTCGCCGGCCTGCTGACCGACTCGCTCACCGATCTCGGCGTCCTGTTGCTGCTGATGGCGGCGCTGGGCACCCTGCTTCCCCTGGTGCTGTGGCCGCTGTTGAAAGCACTCGACATTGCCGGCGCCCGTCTCCCCCTCGCCGCGCGGCTGGCGCTGCGCCGCCTCGGCCGACGCCCTACCCTGACCCTGCCGCTGCTGGCGGCCCTGACGCTGGCGATGGCCGCGCTGACCCTGTCGGGGCTCGTGGGCACGCGCCTGCTGGATGACTGGCGCACCCGGCTGCCGGAGCGTGCGCCCAATCATTTCGTGCTCAACCTGTTCGACGCCGATCGCGCTGCCTACCGCGCCTGGCTGGATGCCGAGCATGCCGAAGGCCAGCCGCTCTACGCGATGGTGCGCGGCCGCCTCACCAGCATCAACGGCGTACCGCTGCGCGATGCGGTGACCAAGGAAAACACCCGCAGCGAACGCGCGCTCAACCGGGATCTCGCCCTCACCGAAGCGGAGCTGCTGCCGCGCAGCAATCGGGTCATCCAGGGCGACTGGCCCAGCCGCGGCGACGGCGTCTCGGTGGAACGGGAACTGGCGGAAAACCTGGGGCTCGCGTTGGGTGATCGGCTGCAATTCGTCACCAGCCGGGGCTCGCTCGACGCCCGCGTCACCAGCCTGCGCGAAGTGGACTGGGACAGCTTCGAACCCAACTTCTTTTTCATGTTCGCGCCGGGCGCACTGGCCGGCCAGGACATCACCTGGCTGAGCGGTTTCTGGCTGCCCCCGGGCAGCGCCGCGCGCACGGCCGCACTGTTGCGCGCGCTGCCGCACGTCACCCTGCTCGACGTCCAGGCGCTGCTGGCGCGCGCCGGCGACATCGCCCGTCAGGCGAGCCGCGCCACCGCGCTGCTGGCGGCCCTGCTGATGTTCGCGGCCTTGCTGGTACTGGGCGCCGCGCTTCAGGGCGGCGAAGCCGAACGCGGCCGCGACAATGCATTGCTGCGCACCCTTGGTGGCGGGCAGGTCCTGCTGCGCCAGATCGCCTGGATCGAGTTCCTGACCCTGGGCGGCTGCGCCGCGCTGGGCGCCGTGCCGATCACGCTCGCGGTGCTCTATCCGCTGGGATCGCGGCTCGGCATTGCGCTGCCCCTCGACTCACCCTGGTTGTTGCTGCCACCGCTGCTGGCGGTACTGGTCGCGGCAGCCGGCGTCGCCGCCAGCCGCCGCGCGCTGCGCCAGCCGACGCTGGCATTGCTGCGCCACGGGGCAGCCTGACCGGGCTTGCGGGACTGGATGGCGGGAGCATCGGGCAGCGCCGCGGGGATCGCTTCCCCGCGTCATTTTCGCGATCATGTCGGCGGCGGGGAGTCGGCGCAACGCTCTGGATTCCGCGATAGACATCCCGCGACAGACATCCCGCGACAGACATCCCACGACAGAAAGCCCCGGACCACCTTTCACGCAACCATCAAGCACCCACATGATCACCGACCCGCAACGCTTCGCCGCCACCCTCGCCCGCTTCGACGCCGCCAATGCTCAGGATCCCCATCGGGAAGACGGCCGACCCCGGGAATTGCTCTATGCCGAGCGTATGACCGCGATGCTGAAACGTTTCGCGCCCGATGCATCGGAAGCCGTCCAGCTCGCGGTGCGCGCCCAGCACATCCAGCGCTGGCTGACGCCGCGTGCCAGTTATCCAGCCGGTCGGCAGGGTTACCTGCGCTGGCGCACGGGGCTGTACCGGTTTCATGCCGATACCGCCGCGACCATCATGGAAGAGACCGGCTACGACGCGGCGACGATCGCGCGTGTCAAGGCCGCCGTCGGCAAGCAGGGCCTGAAGACGAACCCGGAGACGCAACTGCTGGAGGATGTGTCCGCTCTGGTCTTTCTGGAGCACTACCTGGCGGGCTTCGCCGCCCAGCACCCCGATTACGACGAAGCCAAGTGGCTGGACATCCTCCGCAAGACCTGGCGCAAGATGTCGGCGCCAGCGCAGGCGTTCGTACTGGCCGGACAGGTTCGCGTGCCGGATGCGCTGGCACCGCTGATCCACAAGGCGGTCGGCTGATTCCTCGGCGCGCCGGCTCAGACGAAAATCAACAGCGGCAGCACGCGATCCGCGCCCTCGGAGAGCACGCGAAATACCGGTACGCCCATCACGCTGAGCAGGATCAGCACCAGAAACACCTGGGTGCCGCGGCGGGCATTGAACTGGTCGAAGCGGCGGCCCAGGCGGGGCGGCAGCAGCCAGGACAGGATGTAGTGGCCATCGAGCGGCCCCAGCGGCACGAGGTTGAACAGCATCAGCAGCAGGTTGATCCGGGCCAGAATGGTCAGCGCCAGCACGACTTCCCGCGACCAGGCAGCGCCGCCCGACTGGGCACCCAGAGCCAGCAGATTCACCGCCACCACCGCGAGCAGCAGATTCATGCCGGGCCCCGCCGCCGCCACCGCGGCCGGCGACCAGCGCCGACGCATGTTGGCGGGATTGAAGGGCACCGGCCGCGCGTAGCCAAACCCCACCAGCACGACCATCAGCAGACCCAGCGGGTCGATATGGGCCACCGGATTCAGCGTGAGCCGCCCCAGACGCCGCGCGGTGTCGTCGCCCAGCAGGGTGGCGGCCTGGGCGTGGCCGAATTCGTGCAGGCTGAGCGAGACGACGATCGCGAGCAGCAGGGTGGCGAACAGGGCGATTTGCCCATTGAACAGCAGCGTCAGCATGGCAGGGCGCTATGGGTCATGGTGGGTGCGGGTCAGGGTGTGGGTCGGGCTTTGTAGCACAGGAACCCTGTTCCCGGGTTGATGTGCCGGCCGCGAGCCCGCTTCGCGGACCGGCGCGTTGCGCCCGCTAACCGTCGCAGGCGACGAACTCGGCCGCCAGCGGCAGCGCGGTGAGCCCGCGAAAACTCAGGCTGTCGAGCCATGGGGGTTCGCCGCCGATCACGCGGGGATGGCGGATGCGCTCGGCAAGGATCCGCAGCGCGATGCGGCCTTCCAGGCGCGCCAGGGGTGCGCCGATGCAGAAGTGGATGCCATGGCCGAAGGCGAACTGCCCGAGCGGTGTGCCACCCGGCGGCGAGCGGCGGATGTCGAATCGCTGCGGATCGGGAAACACGTCCGGGTCGCGGTTCGCGGCGTTGATCATCGCGAACACGCGCTGGCCCCTGGCGATGCGATGGCCGGCGAAGTCGACATCCTCGGCCGCGACCCGGGTGACCGCCCCATTGGGTCCGTCGTAGCGGAGAATTTCCTCCACCGCGGACTCGGCCAGTTCCGGATGCCAGCGCAGATCCTCGAGCTGGTCCGGGTGGCGCGCCAGACAGTACATGCCGGTGCCGAGCAGATTGCCGGTGGTCTCGTGGCCGGCGAACAGCAGCAGCACGCAGGTGGCGATCAGCTCCTGCTCGTTCAGCACCTCGCCCGCATCCTCGGCGCGGATCAGGTCGCTGATCATGTCGGCGCGCGGCCGATGGCGGCGGTCCGCCACCAGCGCGCGAAAGGCGCCGGTCAGATTCGCCATCGCCGTCTCGGCACGGTCGTACTTGTCCGGGGTGACGCGGGAACTGCCGATGAACAGGCCGAGGTCGTCCGACCACAGCTTGAAGGGTTCGATCTCGCTGCGCTCCGCGCCGAGCATTTCCATGATCACGGCGGCCGGAATCCGGTAGGCGATATCGCGGATGAAATCGATGTTGGTGCGTCCCACCACGGCGTCGATGGTCTCGTGGACGATCTCGCCGATGCGCGGCGCCATGGCGTTCACCGCGCGCGAAGTGAAACCGCGATTGAGCAGGCGGCGCAGGCGGGTGTGGTCGGGCGGATCGAGAAACACCGTCCACAGACTCACCGAGGCTTCGAGATCGTGCAGCTTCGCGCGCTGATCCCCGGGCAGGGCATTGAAGAAGGGCGTCATGCGCGCGGCCGAAAACCGCTTGTCGAGCAGGATCGCCTTGCAGTCCTCGTGGCGCGTCACCACCCAGCCGCGCAGCGGCGCGCTCCAGTGCACGGGCGCCTCGCGCTGCAGGCGCGCGAACAGCGGGAAGGGGTTGTCGATCGCCGCGCGCGTGCTGGGGTCGTAGCAGAGGTCATCGGTGGCCATGGTTTCGGAACCTCAAGGCTGGAGGCTGGCCGGGCGCGAGCGCGACAGGCGCCGACGCGGCCAGGGCAATCCGGGGAGACTGGATCAGGTCAGCGACAGCCGTCGCCCATCCGGGGCTTGCCGGTGTTCGGGAAGTTGTTGCCGGGAGAGCACCGCGCGCTATCGCGTCCCGCCCGTGCAAGTGTTATTTGCCGGCTTTCTTTTCTTTCTTGGCCGCTTTCTTTTCCTTCAGGGTCTTGGCCGGTTTTTTCTTCTCGGCTTTTTTACTGTCCATGCCCTTGCTCATACGCTACCCCTTTGCAGGTGAACTTACGGCGGCGGAAACCTGGCGCCGTCAGGGCATTCTAACGAATAACCGCGACCCGCAAGCCAAGGTGCCTGTGCCGATCCCGCTTCCGACCCGCGCGGCGTAGCGCAGCAAAGGCGCCGTGTCGGCGTCAGCCCACCCGGATCACGCGCATCGGCGGCCTGATCCTGCCGGTGCGTCAGCCGTCGGGGCGCGTTATCCGCCGGATGAACCAGCCGCCTTTCTGGCGCTTGGTGAGGTATTGCAGCTCCTCGGCGGCGCGCGACGTACTGATGCGTCTGGCGACCATATCCCGGTAAATCCGATCGGCGGTGCGGCGACGGCGCACCGCATCCCCCACGTCGAGAAAGCTCTCGGTCCATGTGAGCAGCTTCAGCCAAAGACCGTTGGCGGGGCTGCCGGCCGCACTGGTCGCCCGCGCGGCCGGTTTCAGCCTGGCCTCCAGGTTCATCCCGGTCAGCCGCAGCGCGGCCTGGAAGCTCTCGCTCTGGGCCACCGGCAGCCCAGGGGCCTGGCCGAGCAGATCCCGCATGTACTCGGCCGAGAGCAAGCCGTATTCGTTGAAGCCGGCAAGGAACTGGATCGCCCGGTTGGCCTCGACCCGACCGCCGTGGCGTATCTGCCGACCGGCCGCATGAATGTTGTCCCAGGCCTGCCAGCGATAGACCCAGTCCAGACCCGGCCCCTTGATGTTCTGCATACCCATGATGCGGTTGGTATAGCCCGGTGGTGTCTGCTCGCAGATCAGGTTCACGAGCTCCTCGCCGGTGACATAAGGGGAATGGACGATCTCGATGCGGCTTCGGAACCACTTCCAGAGCAGAGCGCGCGCGGCTTCGTCGAGCGGCACCGACGCCGCGGAGTCAGGCGGAATGCGCTCATACAGTTCCTGGAACTCCCGCCATTGTGCGTAGTATTTTCCGTGGTGGTCGAGAATCGCATCCAGATGGGAGTCGAGCGCTTCATTCCCAAGACCTGTCAGATAATCCCGGGGGGCAGCCAGGCACTGCGCCAGCCGTTCCGCCTCGTGGGCCACCCCCAGGCCCGCGAGCGCCGCCGACAGCCTGCCCAGCACGGCCTGCGCGGAGGTTGGCACGCGCAGCCTCAGCGCCATCAGCCGCCACTCGTCGCGGGGGTCGGGATCTGCCTTGGATTGCGGCCACAGCGTGGTCGTTTCCCGGCGGGCCTTCCATGATTCCTCGATGTAGCCCATCAGTCCTTCGAGGTTGGTACCGATGAGGAAATGGCGGTCGGCCGCGAGGTCGTTGACAAGGACGTCGGCAAACACCCGCGAACGGGCGACCCGGTCGCCGCGGTTGTTGATCACCGTGGTGATCCACACGCCGGGCTCGGCTTGCGCATCCTGCCTGTCGAAGCCAAGTCGCGTCCAGTTGCCCAGCGCGCCGAGCCGCTCGTTGGCGGACATGCCATTGGTGAACTGTAGCTTGCGGCCGCGCACCTGTGCCACGGGATACACCTTCAACACCCCGAGGTCGAGCACGACATGGTCGGCCATGGCCTTGAGCGCGGGGAGCCGCGGAATATCGAACTCCCTGGCCATGCGCAGCACCAGCGCGATATTGGTGGGGTGCTCTTCGTAGGGGAAGCGATCCAGTGCGTCGCGCGGCAGTAATTCGGATTCAATCCAGCTCACATGATGGCAACGGGTGCCGAATTTTTGTGCCGCCTGCTGCAGGATGGGCAACATCTCCGCTTCACTGGTGATCAGCGTGGATCGGCGCGGGATGAACTCGGTCATGACAATGGGAATATCGATCCCCGCCGGCCCCTGGATGTCCTCGTGATCGGGATAGGTGTTGGTGATGGTGGAAATGTCATCCCGCATCCATTGCTTCTGCAAAATGCGCACATAGGATGGCGTCAGTCCCATGCACTCCCACAGAAAGACATCGGCATCGAGCTGTTGCGAAAGCCTTACCAGGTTCGCCTGCTCCCAGATGGTGGCCTTGTCGTAAGGCCGGAACAGGAACATCTCGCGCAGGTCGCTGTGGCTGTAGCCCTGCAGAAACATGGCTTCGCAGCCGGTGGTCTTGGAAATCACATGAAAGCCCAGACCGTTGAAGAGCGCCGCCTTGAGCCGTTCGGTACCGGATTTGCCGCGTGTGCCCCAGCCGCCGATCACCAGCGGGATCCGGTTGCGGGCGCGGCGCGTGGCGAGGTTGACGTAGACGTGGCGACCCAGAAACAGCACCAGTATCCCGCCCAGGAAAATAGTCAGTTGATGGATCGTATTCTGATACACCGAGACGAAATAATCGGTGTACGCCTGCCACCAGCTCCACAGAAACAGCGGTGCGGCCGCGGTGTGAAAAAAGCGCTGCACCATGGGATCCGCCGGCAAGGGCCGAGCCGCCGGATCGGTGTGGGTGCGAAAACCGACGCCAAAGCCCAGCTCCCGCAACGCGGCAATATAGCCATGCGCGGCTGCGGCGCCGCCGGCATCCCAATTGCGCAGACGGGCGTAGCGCGCGAAGCCGAAGGTCAGTGTGAGGCGTGCCCGCAGCCGGGCGAACAGACCCTTCGGGGGCATGATCTCGGTAATACCCTCGCTGGTGTAAAGCTTCATCGGCCGGGTGGGCCAGCCCTGGTCGAGGCTTGAAATCACCTGATCGACCAGTGGCAGATAAGGCCGCCAGCTATCCTCTTCACTCATGTGCAGCGGTTCGCCCGGGACTTTGGTGGGACTCAACTCCGCCATGCGCGCCGAGGGCACTTGCAGCAAACCGGAATAGACGCGGCCGATCATGTGATCGCCGGCCTGACGCTTTTCGGGCGAAGAATGGGACAGTTCGTGCCAGGCGCGCCACAGCCGAAAGCGAAACCGCTCCCAGCGCCGCACCGACAGCTTGCCGCTCCCCGCGGTCACGTCCAGGCCGAAGTCCTGCTGGGTGAGGGTGCTGAGCACTCTGCCGAGGTAGTCGTCCGGCGCCTGCGCCGGTCGCTTCAGCCGCACACCTTTGCCTGCCGGCGTCGCATCGAGCCGCGCCTGAAGACTGGCGCGCAAGGCCCGAGCCCGTGGATCGGCGATGCACCAGAGCGTCTCGCGGGCCTGCGCGGCCCAGCGCCGCACCCGCAGATCGGCCGCCGTGGTATGAAGCTGTGTGAGCGCCGCGAAGCCGGCGTCCGTCCAGCGCCCGAGGTCTGGGTCGCGGCCCTGATTGAGCAGGACCGCGGCGATGGCCGGAACAATGTGGCAGTAAAGACGCAACGTGACGGGCGCGGTTTCCCGTCGTACACCGCGCTCGATCAGGGTTTGAATGAAGGTCAGTGCGCCGGGGTCCTCCTCCGCCAGGCGGATGAGCGCATGGATGGCGTAGCCACGGACCTCCCTGGCGGGGTCGTCCAGCGCAAACTCCGGAAGGAGTTGCGCAAGCTCCGGGGGACGCACGCGTACCAGCAGGTCAATCAGCGCCTGCCGCACCGTGGGGCTCGGGTCGCGGACTGCAACCGCCAGCAGCGGTCTCAGCTCGGCGGAGTCGCCGTGATCGCCCATGATCCCGACCGCGCACTCTCGGACAAAGAAATCGTCGCCCGCCTCCGTATGGTTCAGACGGCGCGCAACGATCTCCATCACCTTCGGATGGCCCATTCCGCTGAGCAGCTCCAGCGCTTTGGTTTGCAGCCAGACCGGTTGTTTGCGGTCCACTGCCAGCCGATGAATGTAGTTGGAAAGATTGGCGCCCAGAGTGTTCGCGTGGTGTATCGCCGGCAGGGCGACAATGACCCGCGTCAGGGCTTCGAGGGCGGCGAGCCTCACCCGCAGATCGCCCTCGTACGCGATCAGGTCGCCGAGGTTTGCATCGAGGTTGAACTGGCGCCAGCGTTCGAACGCCGTGTCGGAGTCGCCCGCGGCTCCGACATGAGCGGCACCCAGTACACCGAGTCGCTCCAGGGTAAAGCTGAGATGTCGCTCGCAGTCGGCGCACTGCTTCTGGTAACGCTCGGTGACCGCGTCCGCGCCGAACCAGCGATTGAAGGCGCGCCGATCGCCCCTGAGCTGGCGGGGACTGGCGCCCAGGGTCCGCGCGTAGTCGATAACATGCCCGCGAACATCCCGTTCCACACTGGCGCCACCCAGACGGGCGGTGAACTCGTGATGCTGGGCGCGCAACAGCGCGAGCTGCCGTCGCTGCGCATCGAGCCAGTCGGACAGGGCGTCCAGCAGCGCCTTGCGCCGGCGGCCCTCGTCGCCGACGAGGGTGCGCGAACCGGCCCGATAAAACTCCAGGATGGCCGCGATCTGACGGCGGTTCACGCGCTGCAAGGGGATTGACATGCCCCCTGTGAGCAGCTGCGCCAGCGGATTATTGGTCGCGCGTTTCACGGGTAGACGGGATCCAGGCGGTTGGTGTCGACCCCATCGCGCTGCAGGGCGCGGCGCTGGGGCAGGAAGTCGATTTCATCGGGCCGCAGCGCGGGACTCAGCCCGCCATTGTTGGCGCCCCAGCCAATGGTGAGCTCCCAGCGGATCGTGTCGCTGTCAATGTCGTAATTGAGCTCGGAACCCAGCGTTGTCGCACCGGCGTCGCGGCCCCAGCGCAACCAGTTTGCCCGCAGGAACAGGCGCGTACGCAGGGCGCTTCGCTCGCGATCGTCATCCGACAGATAGTAGCGCCCACGCACCCCCGCCTCGGCGGCGACGGGGCCGAACAATTGGCCCGCCGCCGCGGTGGCGCGCCAATGATCCGGGTCGACGGGATTCAGTTCCTCGTTGCTGACCAGCGCGCCTTCCAGATACCAACGCCGATCCAGCCACGGCCGCCAGGTGAGCCGATCCGCAAGCATCAGACTGCGGCGGTGGTCGCGCTTGTAAACGCTGTAGATATCCGGATCCAGTTCCGCCAAGGTCGGCGTGGACACCGAATCCAGACTGAGCCAGCGCTGGTTGATCGTCACTCCAGCCTCATTGGTCCACCGCGGCGAGAGCGCGAAATCGCGGGCGACGGTACCTTGCAGGTAGGCCGACCAGGGGTCGCTCTCATTCAGTCCCGGCACCTGCGTCGGCTGCACGAAAGCGGAACCGAACAGTTGCAGCCTCCAGGGACTGTGCGCGGGATAAAAATCCAGCCACTGACGCATCCCCAGCACCGTCTGGTCGTGGTCCAGCTGGCGTATCAGCAGATCGCTGCGACTGTATAGCCGGGGATCGGGTCGGGCACGATAGCTGATGCCCGCCTCGATCAAGCGATGACTGCGGACCGCCGTGGAATCTTCGTCGCCGTCGCCGTCGCCGCGCTGGGCGAGTGCGAGAAAGCCGCCCAGGCTGGTAAACCCCGCGCCCGGCGCGTGACTGTCCCGGGGTTGCCAGGCGCTCGGCGCAACGCTGGGCGGCGGCGGCGCGGGCCCCTCGGCCGGAACGGGCAGGCGCGCTTTGGCGACCCAGGACGCGAGCGGCGCATCGTCCCCGGCGGCCTTCAGGACATGAAGGCGATAGTAGCGATCCTCGCCGCCCGGGCCAGCCGCAAGGGCCAGCTCCTGCCAGCCGGATGCCACATAGCGATAGTCGGTCGCCACCCCTTCGGGTCGCCATTCGTCGATGCGTACCCAGGCTGGCCCTTGGAGATGAAAACTGGCCGGCTGGCTGAGCGCCGCGACGTGAAAGATGCGCGCAGCGTCATCCGCCTGGAGCGCCTGCGCGGTGGCGGCGTCGAATTGCGCGGTGACGAACTGCTGTTGCAGCGGGTCCTTCAACCACAGGCGCAAGGCGTGGTCGCCGGCGTCGATTCGCAAGCGTACCGAGGTTGGAGCGGCGCGCACCGCGATGCGCTGGGGCAGTTCATCATCCACCTGCACCATTACCTCCGCCGGGGGTTGCCGCTCGTAGGGGAGTACCTGTTGCCGGAGTTGCAGCGTCACCGTTGCGGGTACGGGGCGATGGAATTCCACCCCTTCGACCGTGCGGCCATGCAGCGAGAGCGCACCGGTGGCCGCATCGGTCGACAACGCCCGACGGGCGCGACGAAACGGCGAGTGCGACGTATCCGGCACCGGCAACCGGCGTATCCCGGCACTCGCGAAGCTGCTGCCGATGGGCTCCCAGGTACTGCCCTGCAACGCCTGGTCGCGCAGTTGCGCGAGCGCCGGAACATCGGCATGGGCTTGTGCGAGCTGGGCGATCTGCGCGCGGACCCGCCGATGCCGGTCGGGATCCGTATCGAGCAGCCAGAGCAGTGCGACGGCGCGGTGATAGGCAGCCTCGGCGCCAACCGGTGGCTGATCCGGGTTTTCCGCCGCGGCCGCATCGACGTCGACGGCATGGTTGCCCAACGGCAGCTCCGGCGGACGCACCGCCTGAGCGGGAAAGCGCAATGCCTGAAGGGAAGCCACTGGTTGCGGATCGGGCGACGACGCCGTCTGCGCCAGATCGAAGGTGTAGATCTGCTGCGCTGGCAGTATTGGCCGTGGTTCAAGGCGGCAATCGGCAACCGCCTGGTAGTTCGCCGACATCGACGCCGGCGCAGCGGAGACGTCGGCGTTGCCCGGCGCGGCCAACAGCGCGCGCAAGGCCAGCGGGGTGGGCGGCGGCAGCACCGCCCAGTGCTCGCGCGGCCGCCACTGCGCCACCGCCAACAAGTGCGCATGACGCTGCGGTCGCAACCGAAGGCGTTGCAGCCCCGGCGGCACGTCCAGCAGTACGGTATCGCCGATGCTCGGGGGGGCGCCCCCATCGATGGGCACGAGGTACGGGCTTTGCGGACGCCGGACGAGCGGGTAACGCAGGGTTTTCCCGCCGACTTCCGCCACCAGCCAATCCCTGCCGTCAGAGTCCGTGCCGGGCACCAGGCGCCGCGCCTGAACCCGCAGTACCACGGGTCCGATCACTTCCAGCTCGACCGGCGTATCCGGGGTTGCGCGCGGCAGCGCCAGGGGTTTGCGGGTAGTCTCGCTGAACAGGGTGGCATAGCCCGCGGCCTGCGTGACCTGGTCGGTGAGGGGTGCCCAGGCGAACGTCTGTTCCGCGTCCTGCGCCCAGACCAGCCAGCGCTCGATGGCGGCCTGGCGCAGCTCAGGGTCCGTGCTCTTCAGTGCCGCGGCGATGGCCCGGGCCGCGTGCAGCCGCGCCGCACGCTGCGTGCCGGGCGCTTCGGCCCTGCGCCACTGCGCCAGGGCCTCCCCGGTCTGGCCCAGGCGCTCGGCGCGATCTCCGCGCAATAACGCCCCTTCGGCGGGCGACCGCTGCGCGCTGGCCAGGTCGGCGACATCCCCCCAGCCGGCATCGCGCGCCGCCTGATAGAGCCAGGCGGGGGTATCGCCCTGTTGCGCCAGCACCAGACCCAACTGCGTGGCCCACAGGGACGCGCCGGACGCCTGCAACGCGCCGCCGAGCGGTTCCAGCAGGGATGCGTCGCCCGTGCGCAAAAATACCGCCGCAAGCAGCTGAATTTGACTGTCCCAGTCCTGCACCTTGCCGTATTCACGCATCAGATCATCCGTGGCTTGCGCGCGTGCCCGCGGATCGCCGCCGAAAATGGCGACGGCCCGACGCTGATGGCGCGCCAGATTGGGTTCGCCAAGCATCTCCAGGGCCTGCTGCGAGAGTCGATAAGCTTCGGCATCCTGACCGTAACCCAGCGGCCCCAGGGCTTCCAGCACGCGCAGCCAGTCGGCTCGGGCCGCCGCCGGCCGCGCGGTACGCAGGCGCGCTTGCCGGTTGCGGGTGGTCGGCGCCGGATTGCCGGGATCGAACTCATCCAGATAGACCGCCTGGGCGGCATGGAGCTGGCGCAGCATCGGATACCACTGGTTGGCGAGGGCGCGCTCGGGAGTGGCGGCGCGCGTCAGCAGGGGTGATGCCACATCCGCCACGGCGCGTAGCGCCTCGTGCAGTTGCCCGACCAGCGGCATGCGCGATGCGGCATCCTTCAACAGCGCTCGATAGGCGAACTCGCTCATCGCATAGGGTTCGCTGGCGCGATACTGAAGGGCCAGCTTGAGCGCGCCATCGCTCCAGACACGAAGGCTTTTAACCGTCTCCGGCAAGGGCAGTTCCACATTCGCGGTCCGCCAGTAATGCCCGGGGGTGCGGGAGGTTGCGAACCCGCCGCTGAGCGCGGGGGGGACGGTCGCGCCGAGTCGGGAGAGCACCGCATCCGGCGGCGACGCCAGCTCGGCCACGCCCGGCGCTGGCGTCAGCGCGAGCCTTTGCGACGGTTGCGCGTCGTACTGCACCCACAGCGAAGCCGCGTCGGCGGCGCGCTCGTCCGGCAGGGCTACCGTCAGACGCAGCCGGGACGGACCGACGCGGGCGGGCAGCGGGAAGCGCAGCGGTCGGGTGCCAACTGCAACGAAAACGCCCCGGGAAAGGCGCTCGAGAACACCATCGCCTTCGAGGTAGTGAACCGGCCCGTCCGCCGCGCGCGGCGGCTCTGCCGGGCTGAACCACGCGGCTTGCGACAGCACCGGACCGGCGCTGTCGTCGGGAAACAGCGGGCGAAAAAAGCGCTGTTCACGTTCGATCCGGCCCGCCAGTTCACGCTGGGCGCGCGGCTGTTCAACCCCCGGCCGAGGTGCCAGGCGTGCCAGCACTATGTCCGCAGCGCCATCGATGGCATTGGATTGCCGCAACGCGTCCAAATCCGCCAGCGCGGGTTCGCCGACCGGCGTTCGCGGCGTATCGAGCAGGCTGCGCGTACGCGCATCGCGCGTCGGCGCAGGTTCGTTGTCGGCGAGAAAATAGGCCTGGGTATCGGTCTGCCCGACGTTCAGCAGCAGCGGCAGCGGCGCGCGCAGTTGCAGCCGGTGGCGGCCCTCGGGCACGACCAGGAAACGCCGGTCCATGTCGCCATGCAGAGCGCAGGCGCCAAGCTCCTGGTAGCTGTGGACGAGCGACGGACGCTGCAAGGCAAGCCGCTGCCAGGGGCTGGAATCGAAAGCCCAGTCCAGACCGTACCCGGAACGGCTGTCGCCCGGGGCCGGCGCCGCGGCGGGACGCAGCGCCAGAGCAAGCACCGTCGGGCCTGCGACCGTCACCTCGACGACCTGCCCGGCGGGCAAGCGGTAGGCGTTCACGCGCGCGCCATCGGTATCGGTCAGGTGCACCGGCTCCAGCGGCAACGGCAATTCGCGGTAAGTGGCGGGCGCATCGATACGTTGCTCCCCGGCGATGAGCAGACGGCCATCGAATGCGGTTTCGCCGTGCAACCGGGCATGGCTCGGGGTGGGCCGATCCTCCACATGAAACCATTCCCGCGCCTCTGTGCCCGGCGTCCACTGCGCACGCCGCCACAACTGGCCATCCGTCGAGAGCCACAGTTGCGGCGGTGTCGCAGACACATCCGATTGCAGTCTGAGGTGGCCCTGCGCGGGCAGCGCGAACAGCGCGTCTTCCCCGGCGGCGAGCCTGACCCGGCCGCCGCGCGGCTTGTCCAGC
This sequence comes from Porticoccaceae bacterium, assembly GCA_050250395.1. Taxonomy (GTDB): domain Bacteria; phylum Pseudomonadota; class Gammaproteobacteria; order Pseudomonadales; family Porticoccaceae; genus JAGPUQ01. The sequence goes on along the minus strand of JBFWOQ010000010.1, from coordinate 33,565 downwards.
CGCTTCGCGTCCTGCCCGACGGGCTCCCAGACAAGGTGCGAGGCATGGGCGGCGCGATCGCTGTCGCGCAGTGGATCCGCCGAGTACAGATGCGGAACCTCCGCGCTGGCCAGCGCGGCGGTCAACAAGGCGAGCACCGCCGTGCCCAGCCGCTTCATGACGCGGGCGCCTTGAGGCACTGGATCAACACCTGGCGGGCAGCAGCGTCATTCATCAGTCGGTGACGCAACGCTTGGCTCAGCTCGAGGTGTAGAAACCCGGCAAAATTCCGCCGGCGCAGATCGGCGGCCAGGGTGTTGCGGGTAGCGCCGAGTTCCTGCACGTCGCGCGGATAGAGCAATGCGCGTATCCCCAGGCGGCTGGACAGGCAGGCCGCCAGCGCAGCCGCCGCGGGCGACGGGGTTCGGGTACCGCTGCTGACAATGGCGGCAGCGCCGCGGCCTGCGGCGCTCGTGCGCTTGCCGACACTGAAGCCGTGCAGTTGCAGTATGCGCCCGTCCGGATGGAGCGCCGCGAAAGCGCGGCTCTGGGCGTGGAAATAGCTGTTTTGGATATGCACCAGGTCGCTGGTCTCGGTCTGGTAGCGGGGCGCTGTATTCCAGGCCGCGGCGATCGCGTCGCTCTCCAACAGCAACTGTCGCGCGATGACGCCGGTATGCGCGTCGTAATACTGGTGCGGAGCCTGCAGCAGGATGGGTGCGCCCGCGCCTGTGCGCACGGCGTAGAACCCGCGCCCGCGGCGCCGGTCGGCGCGCTCGCGCAACACCCAAATCCCGCCTTCCCGGGTGGCCAGGGATTCGAAGCCCAGTTGCCGCCACGCCGTTCCCGGTTCGGCGCGGGGATTTGCCGCCAGCAGCCGCTTGAATTGTTGCTCCGCCTGGGCGATTTCCGCCGCCCCGGCTGCCGCATGATCCCGCGTCCGGGCTTCCGTCAGCAGCTTTGCCAACTCCGGCGCCTGGCCCAGTGCGAAGCCCATCAGGCCGGCGCCGAGCAGCGGTAGCCAAAGCATGCGCAGCCAGGTCGTCATCGTTGATCCCGCTCGCGAAAACCCTGCGTCCACCCGTGCTCGCCCGGCATCACCTGATAGAACACCAGATAGCCGGCGGCGCCACTGTCGAGCGTGAACTCTATTTCCACGGGGCCATCGGGCAGGTCATTGCCGAGCTCGATCAGAATCGGCTGGCCCTGGGATATCCGCTCCTGCTGCTGGTCCAGCACATAACCTACCCCGGCGTCGCCGGCACTCGGCGCAATCAGGTAGAGCCGTTCGAGGTGGGTCCAGGTATCGGTTGGTCCGGTGTCCGGCCGGGCTTTGATGCTGGCCCGAATCCGGCTGGGCATACCTGCTCCGCCCGTGGAGTAGAAACGGGCGCCGATCAGCCGGCTGTCGTCCGCGCGCTTGGCGACCGGGAATCGCAGCGGCACTTCACCCAGGCGATAGGCCATCCGCCGGACGAAGCCGTCAACGCCTGGGTCGCTGTAATTGATCAGCCACTGCCCCGGCGCGCTGGTCTCGAGTTGGATCACGTGTTGGCCCGGCGCCATCGCCGGGAGCTGAATGACACCGCGTTTGCCAACCCGTTGGTAGCGCTCCCGGTTGCCGTCAATGCCCATCCGCAACTGAAACAGATCCGGCTGCTCGCGCAGATAAACAAGCTCGGGCCGCAACTGGCGCTCGACACCGGGGGCAGTGATTGCAACCCTCTGGGCGCCTGGTCTGAGCGGTTGAAAATAGGCGGGAAATCCGCTCGGGCGCAGCCGGTCCTCATCCAGGACGGGCACCAGGATGCGCGCGCCGCGCGCGGAGATCTGCGGGTCCAGTGCCTCCCAACCGTAACGGCCCGCCAGCACCTCGGGATTGCGCTCCGGGGGGCGCGATTGGATGTGGAGCATCACACTGGTCTGCTCGCCCGCTACCGTGTCCGCCAGCCCGGCGGCGGGCGGCCGCAGAATGAACCAGCCCGGCTGCTCGCGGTCGTCGCCGCGCCAGGGATAATAGTCGATGGGCACCCGGGTCCGATGGGGCAGGTCGGATGGCCGGGTGTAGGCATTGACGAGCAGCGTTTGCCGGCTCGCCACCTCCACGCGCGCCACCTTGGGTGGCAGGCGGAAGAAAAAACGTGCGGGATCGGACAGATCGGCGATCGGCTGGGTGGCGGCGATGCGGTCAAAGGCCGACGGCTGAACCTGCGCCGTCAGTTCGCCGGCGCGAATCAGGCCGCCCGCGACATCGAATAGCCGGTACTCGGCCTCGATGCGCTGTGTGGGCGGCAGGGTGGCACCCGCACCGTAGGCCCGTACATCGAGCCGCAACGACCTGGGCGCCGCTTCGCCGGGTGCCAGCCGGAACTGGATCGGGGCTTGCGGTTGCACGCGATAAGCGCGGAGTTGTCCGGGCTCGGGAAGCGCGCTGTGGTCGGGCTCCTCGGCGGTATAAAGCTCGATGCTCCCCGGCAGGCTGGCCTTGACCACCACCAGCCCTGACGCCAGCATCTGCGGCACCCGCGACCCATCTCCTGGCAGGTCAAGTGCAATCGTCCGCGGCTGGTCAAACCGCTCGGTGAATTGACGCAGCTCCAGACGGACTTGTTCGGCCGTGTCCGCCAGCGGTCGAAACCCGACCAGGAACTTGCCTGCCCGCGTGATCGGCAGCGCGCCCAAACGCTCCGCCGAAACATGGAGCCCGGCGGGCCGAACCGCCTCCGGCATGCTGTCGGCACCCTCGACAGCGAACAGCGTGTCCTGGGGCGGCTCGATGCCGAGCGGGCCGACGGGCTTCCATGCCCGATCCAGCAGATGCAGGCGTTCCTGCGCCAACAACAGCTCCGGCGGGTAGATCACATCCGCCGCGAGTTGCGCGCGCCGGCGTTGGCTCAGCCGCGTCCAGAGTATGGCGGCGCGTTCTTCGGTCTCTTGCGCCTCGCGATAAACGCGCACCGCGATGTTCGTCAGCGGTGGCGCCAGCGGTTGCACCCGCAGCCGGATATACGCGGTTTGCGGCAGGTCGTGGAGCCGCAACTGAAAGGACTGTCCGGCGGCGACCGCGAGATCGCCGTCGGCATAAAGATACTGCGGCACCGGCATGCCGTCCTTGATCAGCGGCGGCGGCACTCGCGTCGCGTGGGCGTAGCTCGCGCGGTACAGCGAGCGACGATTCGCATCCAGCAGTTCGTACTCCAGGATGTAACCCAAATCGCCTTCAGACATGGGCACGGTATCGGCGCCGGCGTTGGTCAATACCCGCATCCGTTGCGCCTGCCGGCTGACCGGGAAGGTCAGCCAGGCATCGCTGGAGAGGAAGTAAACCGTCGCCGGCTGGACGCCGAGATCGAGTTCCCGTACCAACCGAGGCAGGCTGACAGGCGCCTGCCAGAGCGCGCGCAGATACGGATGACCGAGCGCCGCGGCAATAGCCAGCAGCAACAGCAGTAGCAGCCGTCCCAGCAGTCTCATGGACTCGCACCGAAACGCAGCAGGAACGCCCGGTTGCGGACAAAGCGCTCCAACACTTCCGGCAGAGCCGTTTCCTCTGCGTCGACGATCTCCCCGGTCAGGGGACTGAGGTTGGCAATGGCAACGACGGCGGTCGGCGCGGCCGCTGTCGAGATCAACAGAAACGCCTGCCCGCCGGTCGGTTCCACCAACCGAGTCAGGCTGAAACCCGGTACGCTCAGGAGCTGGCGCAGGGCGACAATGTCCCGGGTCTCTACATAGTGAGTGAGTGAAGCCGTCAACCGCGCCGGCAGCGGCAAGCGGCCAACACCGTGGTTGCCGACATGCTCGATCAACGGCTGGCTCCGGGTGACGATCCCCAACGCCTGGAACTGCGCTTGCTGCTGCCAATCGTCGGACTGCTGCGCAAAGGCCCGGCGCGCCCGTGCCGCCACCCACACCGTCGCGAACTCCTTGTCGCGGGTGGCGGCCAGATAGCGCGCCTGGGCATTGAAGCCCACTTCGTAGCCGGCGCTCTCCGGCGCGCCGCCCACTTCCTCCGGCGCCAAGCCGAGCGACGCCAGGGCGCGGAGCAGATCTTTCCGGGACTCCGGCACCAGGCCCTGCGGTATCAAACCGCTCTCGAAAGCGACCAGGCTCGGCGCCCGGGTTGCCGCCTGCGCGCCCAGTCCCCGCACCTGGCTGATCGTGAGCGGGGTATCGCCCACCGCGCGCACCAGTGTCTGGTGCACCAGATTGAATACGCTGAGCCTGTTGGCGGGGTTTATGACATCCGCGCGGCCCCGCGGATCGGCGAACGGAGCGCTACCGGCGATCAACAAGGCTTGCGCCCCAAGGTGCTCGAACAGCGCGACGCCGACTTCCAGTGTATTGTCTTCATATACCGGCCGCGGCACCTCAACGATTTGCGCCGAACCTGGCTTGGCGCGGATCACATAGGTTCCCCACTGTCGCGCCGCCGCCTCGGCGCCATCGAGAATCAGGTACTGATCCCCGCGCTGGCCGTCGCCGTCCCGATCCAGGTAGCGCAGAATGCGATAACCGACGCCCTGGGCAAGATAGTCGAGATAGCGCAATTCCCGCAGGGACGCGTCCGGCCATGCGTCCTGGCGCGCGTTGCGCCGAACCAACGCCACCAGTGGTGTCAGCACCTCGGCATCCAGGAACAGCAACTGGCCCAGGCTGGGCCCGGTGAAGGGCAGGTTGCCGAGTTCCCGGATGGTTGCGGCCTTGCCGAGCAGATAAGCGCGCAGCGACCCCCTGATCTCCTCGATCTCGGCAGCCGTGGAGCCATGCTGGAAGCTCCTTGCAAGTAACGGCCGCAGTGCATCCGGATGCAGGTACAGTTCCGCAAAACCGGTGCGCGAACGCTCGCGCTGCACATTCGGAATGTCCACCGCGTCCCACCTGAGCTTCAGGTTCCCCAAGAGCTGTTCGAGCCGTTTGAGTTGCAGGTCCTCCGGCAGCTCCTGCTTGACCAACAACAGACTGTCCCCCGCACCGTCCAGCGCGGCGCCTTCCGGTTCCGGGTCGCGCATACCTTGCAGCCGCCGCGCGGTTTGCCGGGTGATCAGCCGCACCTGCAATGCGTCGCGCGCGCCGAGCGTTTGGTGAAACCGGTGGAAAAGCGTGTCGGGATTTCGCGTCACATCGGCGCTGTCGCCTTCACGCGATCCCAACAGAGCGCTGCCGACAGCGAGCGCCAACGCCTGCTGATGCCGAAACAGCGTCAGCCCCGCTTCGATGATGCCGTGTTCGCGGGCGGCGGCGGGCACCTCGATCACCAGATCGCTGCCGATGCGCGAGTCGATGACGTAAGTGCCCCATCCGCGCGGGCGTCCGCGCTCCCTGATTACCAGGTACCGGCCTTCCGACAGCACCACCTCGTAATCGAGGTAGTGCAATTCCCGTTGCGCCTCGCGGAGCCGTTGCGAATCGGCGGTGGCGCGATAGCGGTGCAGGGACTCCAGGGCGTTCTGGAAGGCGTCCAGTTGACTGCCGTTCGGCTGCGGCGGACGGTGGATTTCCCGCGCCTCGTAATCAAGCATCCGCTGCCTGAGCAGGTATTCCTCCAGTCCGGCCTCCGCCGTCGGCGGCGCGACCGTGGGCGCACTGTCGCCAGGCTCACCGCGCAGTTGGGTCGGGATAAAGCTCAACGCAAATCCGACACCACTCGCCAGCACGACGGCGGCAAGCGAGGTTTGCAGCGTTGCCCGGACCACCCGGATACCCATCGCCTTGTCGTGAATCTTGATGGCCAGCAATGTGGCGATCAGATAGCCGAAGGCGTAGTAATCCGTGACCTTGATCTGCGGAAAGAACAGTACCAGTCCGTGGCCAAGCAGCAGCTTGTAAACGAAACCGATCGTAAAGAAAAAAAACAGTTTGCGGGCCCCGGAAAGATTGATGTTGGCGAACAGCGGGAGCTTCAGCAAGACGTGCGCCGACACCAGAATCACGCCGACCTCGACGAAGGTGACCAGCAACTTGGTGGGCTGATACCACTGCAACGCCAGCAGCGAGGGAATGAGGATGCCGTTGAACTCCCAGCCGTAGTACAGGTTCATCCGTGAGGCGATGAGCGCCGTCATCAGCAGGATGATATAAGCCTTGGGGCTCGCCAGTATCGAGCTGGCAATGCCCTCGTAGAGGTAATTGAGATTGCTTACCGAGAAGTTGGTGAGTTCCATCAGACCGTAGCGCACCAGCACAAAGGTGGCGCCGAGGGTCACCAGCAGCCAGAGCGTGCCGCGCGCTATCCCGGGCTTCCAGAAGTTGTTCGCGATCAGCGCAACGATGATGAGTCCGAAACTGTGCAGATTGGTGGCGTAATCGAACCGCAGCCCGAAGCTGTCGTTGATCCAGGCACCCAGGGCCGGCAGCCAGAAAGCATCGAACGCCACCCGCACGATGACGCTCGCCAATACCAGCGCGTAGAAGCGATCGCGCCCGAAGAAATCGGCGAGCCCGAGATAGCGGCCACCCAGGGCGGAGGTTGCGCGGACGAGCAGGTAAGTGATCATGCCCTCGCCGACGATCACCACCACGCTCGCGGGCCTGATCATCAGCAGCGGTATCAGATAGCCGGGGACCACCAGCCCGGCGAGGCTCCAGCCGAAGCGCAAATTGAGAAAGGCGACCACCGCCACGCCCACCCAGACGGTGGTGATGACGGTAGCGCCGGCGAGGCCGTCGCCCGGGAAAAGGTAGAGCGGGAAAAAATCCCAGCTCATCGCGCCAGGAGACCGCGGACGAGGCCGACGAGGGTCCGGCCATCCACCGGTTTGTGCGCCACGGCATCGGCACCGGCGGCCTTCAGGCTGGCGTCGAAGTCCGGCTTCACGATCCCGGTCAGGATCAGCACCGGCTGCGTCGCGCCGAGGTCCCGTCGCAGCCGGTGCAGGAGGTGGCCATCGTCGATCTCGGGCGTCCGCAGATCGACGATGAACAGATCCGGTGGTTGCCCGGCCACCGCACTCATGGCCGCCGGGACAGTGGCCGCGTGGCTGACCTCGAAGTTGGCCGCGCGCAGCACATGGATCACCAGACGCGCCAGATCGGCATCGTCGTCAACCAACAGGATGCGCTGCTTAGTTGTCTTTGAATTCATCGTCAAGAGAAAAACCCGGGAAGCGAATTTCAAAGTGCATGCCTTCTCCGAAGGCCGACAGCACGCTCAACTTGCCACCCCAGAGGGTCACCTGATCCGCTGCCCGCTTGAGCCGGTAAAACGCGGGCGTGGAGATATCCGTCGCTCCGCGCAAGATTGCCTGCAGGCGTTCGTCGGACATGCCGTAGCCAGCGTTTTCAAGGCTGATCACGGTCCATCGCACGGCACCCTCATCCTGTTCGTACAGGCGAAGGCGGATGGCCCCGGCTACGGAGTCATCCGAAAGCACCGTCATCACGGCATCCAGCACAGATCCGATCTGCGCCACGTCCACCCGCACGAAGGAGCTGAACAGGGGCTTTTCGCAGACCAGTTCGAGCCCCAGGGGTACGAGCCGCGGCCGCCAGCGCGTCGTGAACTCCTCCAGCACCATCCGGATGCTGACGGGGAAGTCGGACAGCAGGGAGATATCCTGCACCGCATTGATCATGGTCTGGCCGCGGGTCAGCGTCCGCGTTATCTGCTGGAGCTTGCGTTCGAGCATCTCCTGGAACGCGGTCCTGTCGGCGTCGGCGACGTCATCTCGCCGTGTCAGCTCGGCGGCCAGCATGGCCGTGGCAAGGTGATCTCGGACAACGGCAGTGGTCGTGTTGCCGAGCTCGTCCTTGAGCCGTTCCAACCGCACCAACCGGCTCACATCCATGAGCTCGAACAAAAACCCCTGAAGGCGGAAAGGCCTTGATACCTGCTGTGCGGCCTCCTTCGCGTCGGCCTGAAGTGGCCGCGCGATGAGCATGAACGAGCCTTCGACCTTGGGCAGCTGCACCGAGAACTCCAGCGTTTCCTCGGTCAGTACCATGTGCTGAAGATGCTCACGGGCGGTAGACAGCGGCATGGCACCGAGAGTCGCGAGCAACTCGGCGGCACTCAGGGTAGAAATCGGCAGCCCGGCGCGCTCGACAAACTCCTCCATCCTGCGATTTATCTGTATGACCTGACCAAACAGGTCATACAGTATGGAGATCGTCTGAAGGCCGTTGATCACATCTTCCAGCAGCCCGAGCCGGCGTTCGAGCAGCAGGGATACTTCACTGAGAGACTGGTGCTCGGCTTGCATCGAGTTGAGCCTCAGCAAACGCACCCAGCGGCTGGCGTCGTACCGATCTCGGTCCTGCCACACCTGACGGCGATACAAAAGCTCGCCAATCTGCGTGCTGAAGCTGCGCAGCAGGGAGAGAAAGAGCGGATTGCCCTTGATGGCATCTTCCGCCACCTCGCCGCTAAAAAAGCCCAGCACCTGTCCGTTGAACTCCAGTGGGGCGAGAAACTGTCGGCCGGCCGGTGCCGGGTCTTTCAGATAAGGCCGCTCCAACAGGATCGGACCGCCCTCGGCAATAGCGGTGGAATAGGGGGTACGCTCAAAATCGCGGCGACGCTCATCGATATCGTCCAGAGAACAGCGGTAGGACTTGATTTCGCGCAGGTGTTTGGCGCCGCGGCGTTCGAGCAGGATGGCGCGTTCCAGGCTGAATATCTGTGTGGCGGACTGGATAATGTGCGCCCAGGGATCCTCGATGCGGTTGAAGTCCTGGGGTAACAGGCGTTCGTACAATCGGCTGCTGCTGGCCCGCAGGAGCCGGCCAACCGTGTCGGATGCCCCGCGATGCTCACGCCGAACCAGCAGATACCAGAGCAGCAGGTGAAACGCGATCAGCTCCGCCACCGGCAACACCAGGCCGAGAAAATGCAGTCCCAGCCAGCCGCCAACCAAAATGAGCAGCGTACCGCTGACGGCGATCGGCAATGCCGGGCGCACGCCCAGACGGTAGTAAAGCGCTGCCGCCGCCGCCAGCAAGGTCAGCGAGAGCAGAAGGCTCTGCCACCAGGCCGCCATCCGTACCGGCCTGCCACGCAGCAGGGTATCGACCGCATAGCCGGCATAATCCAGGCGTGAAACCTCTACCTCGCCCGGCAGCGGTGTCAGCAAGGGCGGGCTGGTCGGATCAATGCCCCGACCCACCAGAACGACCCGACCTTTGACCAGATCCTCCGTGAAATCGCCGCGTAGCACGCGCTCCGCCCGAATGAGCGGCAGATAGTTCGCGCCGGGGCGAAAGTCGACCAGAAAGGCCCGTTTCTCGGCCGGGGCTCCTGTGGCCCGGCTTACCACCGCGGCCTCCGTGCCGGTGTAGTCGATGGTGCCAAACCTGACATGGGGCCGGTACCGCCCCATGTCCTCTGGCCACTGGGCCGGCGGCAAGGTCAGCACCGGGTCTTCCACGGAATCCTGCGACGCGGCCGTGAGGCCCACAACAACCCCTTGCCTCCCGGCAATCTCCAGGTCTTCCGCCGTTACTTGCGCGGGTCGGCGCAGGACACCGATCGCCCGTGGCCCGAAGCGTTGCAGTTGGGCAATGAGAGGCAGCCACTTGTCGGCCGGCAACTGCTCGAAATCGGCTTCCACCAGCAACACTTGCGGTGCCGGCCTGGCAAGGGGATTGACCCTGTGAAAGTAGCGATACGCCCAGGCATCGGGCAACGCAAACACACCGACCATGCTGCCCAACCAGATCACCGCAAAAGTGGTCAGGGCTATCCACGGGCCGGCGGCATGCCAACGGCTTATCGGAGCCAGCAACATGCGAAGGCAGTCTGCCGATCGGAGCTCTTGTTGTTAGGGGGCATCGCGATGTCGTCCGTGGAAAATGCCCAGACCGGTTCGAGCGTTTGCGCGGGATCGGTGCACGGCAGGGGCCCCGAGCCAGGGCCTGTTGCCACCATTCGCACGGTCACGACCGCGGCGCCGTTGCTGCGAGCCAAGGTGCACCGAACGCAGCGCGCCGGGTATTGCGAATCGCCACCGCGGCAATCTTGAAGCGTTTTACGCGGATCGTCGCAGCGCTCGTGCGCGCTAGCTCGGTGCCTGAGAGCGCCATCGCGCTCAGGCGCCACATCAAGGTATGGGCCAGCCCTTCGCTCCGCACGCGCAGCCAGTGGGCGAGGAACCTGGAGCTGGAAGCGCGGGCGCCAAACAGGTCGAGCTGGGTCGCCTTGATCCGGTGCGGCTTGAGGCCCGATCCCGCATGGCGCGCGACCATCTCCTCCTCCGAGCCCGCAACTATCCGGTGCAACCCGACACTCCTCGCCACCCCGATGACGTAGCCCACCCGGTTTCCTTCACACCGGCGAATCAACCGCTGCCGGCAGAAGCCGGAATCGCCCCGGACGATGATCCGCACATCGGGCCACGCTTCACGCAGCCGGACAGCCAGGAGCGGGATCACGGCAGCGCGCTTCGCGCCGTCGATCCGGCTTTTGCGCGGCGCACAGGCCAACAGGGCCAGACGCGCATGGACATACGGCGGCAAATAACCGAAGTTGTCGTTGAAGGCGTGACATTGCGTGTCCTTCCGGTCGCCATGCAGGGGGATATCGGCGGCATCGACATCCAGCACCAGCGCCTCAGGCGGCGCCGGATGGCTGGCGATGAATTGTTCGACCAGCACCCGGTTGAATGCCACCGCGTCGGCGCGACCCTCCATGCGGCACAGGGCCGGGCTGCTGCCCAGGTTCTCGCCAGTGCCGACTGCCGTTTGCATCGGCGGGTCCTGGCGCAATGCCGTATGGTCGCGGATCCTCGCAACCGCGGCACAGACCGTAGAGCCGCTGGGCGGCCAGGTCGCGCGGTGCGTGCTCGATCAGGCCTGGATCACGCGGGTCGTGCAGCGCGTTCGCCACAGCCTCGGAGAGCCCGATCCTGCGATGCGCCCGGCGCAGGAGCATCGGCCCGCCGTCGGAACCGAGCGCGCGACCGGCGAATTCGGCCTCGATCACCCGGCGTCCTGGACGCCCAGAATCCATCTGATCAGCGGTACATTTTGGCATCGAGACAGTCCCCCACAAGATCTTGTTCGCACCCTGATTTTATACGGGTTTCAAGACTGATAAGGCTGTGCCGGCCCAATTCTCGTGAAATATCCGGGCTAGCCCGCCCGCGCGCTGTCGGCCTTCGCCAGAATGGCGCGCACGGCAGCGGCGCTGGCCGGTTCCGCTCCCGCGGCACGAATCGCGGCTGCCGCTTCGGCAACCAGCTCGGGGTTGCGCCGCGGGCAGTGGAAGGGCGCGTCTTCCAGCCCCACCCGCACATGGCCGCCCAGCGCCACGATGGCGGGAATCAGCGGGATCAGATCCACATGCAGCCCCGCCACCATCCAGGGTGCGCCCGGAGCTTCCTCCGCCATCAGTTTGGCCAGCGCTTCCACCGCCCAGTCGCGGGGCGGAAAGCAGAACGTGAAACCGCTCGACAGCATGAAACGGAACACCGGGGTTTTGAGGCTCGGGATATCGCGGTACAGCTTGGCGCCTTCACGGATGAAACCCGGCTCGTAACAGGCATAGGCGGGGCGCCAGCCGTTTTGGGCCGCGCGTTCGGCGCTGGCGCGCAGCACGCGCGGCCCGTTGATATAGACATCGCCGTCGCTGCCGAACAGATTGGCCGCGCTCTCGCGGGTGGAAAAGTTGCAGGAGCCGGGGTCGAGCACGCCCCATTCCAGCGCGCCGCGCCGGGTCAGCTCGTCGGTAGTGGCACAGCGCAGGGCGGCATCGTCGGGCATCGGCAAGCCCACGGCAGTCGGGTAGACGATGGCGTCCACCTGACGCTGGATACCTGCGATGAAGGCCTGACAGTTGTCGGGATCCGTATTCTGGCGGCCGCTGACCGGATCGAGCGTATGGGCGTGGACGATGGCGGCCCCCGCTTTCACGCAAGCCACTCCCTCGTCGATGATTTCGGCAGCGGTGACCGGGATATTGGGTTGCAGGGCGCGGGGCCAGGCGCCGTTCAACGCCACTTCGATCCAGACTTTTTTGCGCGCCATGGGCCTTGCCTCTTATTTATTGGTTTTGGGTGAGGCCTATTCAATCACAGTCGGGACCAGTGCCGGAACCGGTATCCATTCCCGGCGTCTCAAGACCAGCGATAGCGTGGGAGCATCGAAGCATGAACAAGAAATTGCGGGTACTGGCGGGCGCGACGGTCGCGGTGCTGGTGGTGGGTGGGTTGATCGCCGGGCGGGTCGCCTGGAGCACGGAGTCCGCCGTGACGGTGGCGCGGGCACGCGAGCTGATCGCGACGGGCGAACACCTGGAGACCATTCCCAAGCCCGTGTGGAAACAGTTGCTGACGCCGGAACAATACGACGTGCTGTGGCGCGGCGCGACCGAGCGCCCGTTCACCGGTGCGCTCAATGACAACAAGCAGGTCGGCACCTACATCACCGCCGGTTGCCGGCTGCCCGTGTTCCATTCCCGCGACAAATACGATTCCGGGACCGGCTGGCCCAGTTTTCGCGATGTGCTGGAATCGGGGAATGTGGTGCTGAAGCCCGACTGGGCCTGGGGTCTGCGCCGCACCGAGGTATTGTCGAAATGCGGCGAACATCTGGGGCATGTGTTCGAGGACGGGCCGCCGCCCACGGGATTGCGCTACTGCATGAACTCCGCCGCACTGGTCTTCGTGCCGGAAGACGGCTTGAAAACGCCGCCGGTATCGCCCTGACCGGCCCGCGTCCGGCAGACTTGACGGGGGGCATGGTTTATCATCGCGACCCGGCCAGCGCCGCGCCAAGCACGGCCGGTGGCGTTGAATAGCCAATTTTTTCACGGTGTTGCGCGTTTTGTTGGGGGACTTTTTTGTGCGGGGTTTTTTTTGTGAGGGACGTCTTGCGTGAGGAAGCTTGATGGACGCTGATACGGTCGACCCCCGGGTTGCCGGCATACTCGACCGGCTGCGGCACCTGCCCGGGGCCCTGCTGCCGATCCTCCATGAAATCCAGCACGAACTGGGTCATGTGCCGGCGACAGCGGTGCCGGCCGTCGCTGCCGCGCTCAACCTGTCACGCGCCGAGGTCCATGGCGTCATCAGTTTTTACCACCATTTCCGCACCTCTCCCGCGGGCGAGCATGTGGTTCAGCTGTGCCGTGCCGAAGCCTGCCAGGCCGTGGGCGCCCGGGTGCTTGAAGCCCATGTGAAGCAGCGTCTGGGTATCGATTTCGGCGCCACCACGGCGGACGGCAAGGTGACTCTGGAACCCGTCTATTGTCTCGGCAACTGCGCCTGCGGACCCTCGATACAGGTCGACGATCAGCTCCATGCGCGGGTTTCGCCCCAGTCCTTCGACAACCTGCTCGCCAGGCTCGGGGTGAATTCATGAGCGTGCGCGTGTTTGTTCCCGGCGACAGCACCGCCTGTGCCCTGGGCGCCGACCAGGTCGCCGCCGCCCTCGTGGAGCAGGCTCGCGCCCGCGGCCTCGACATCGACCTGGTGCGCAATGGCTCCCGTGGCCTGTTCTGGCTCGAACCCCTGATCGAAATCGAAACCGCCACCGGGCGCATTGCCTACGGGCCGGTGACCGTCGCCGATGTCGCCGAGCTGTTCGACCGCGACCTGCTCGCCGGGGGCGAACATCCGCTGGCACTGGGTCCAACCGAACAGATTCCCTATCTGCACAAGCAAACCCGAATCAACTTCGCCCGCGCCGGCGTCATCGACCCGCTGAGCATCGCCGACTACCGCGGCACCGGCGGCTTCGCCGGGCTCGACCGGGCGCTGACGCTGAGCAATCAGCAGATCGTCGATGCCATCAAGACCTCCGGGCTGCGGGGTCGGGGTGGCGCGGCCTTTCCCGCCGGCATCAAGTGGCAGACGGTGCTGGATGCGGCGGCGGATCGGAAGTACATCGTCTGCAACGCCGATGAAGGCGATTCCGGCACCTTCGCCGATCGCCTGTTGCTGGAGGCGGATCCGCTTCAGCTCATTGAAGGCATGACCATCGCCGGGCTCGCGGTGGGCGCCACCCGGGGCTATGTCTATGTGCGCTCGGAGTACCCGCGCGCCTTCGCCGTGCTGCGCGCCGCCATCGCGCTGGCCCGCGAGGACGGTTATCTGGGCCCGGATGTGTGCGGCAGCGGTCGCGCCTTCGAACTCGAAGCCCGCCTCGGTGCCGGCGCCTATATCTGCGGCGAGGAGACTTCGCTGCTGGAAAGCCTCGAAGGCCGCCGCGGGCTGGTGCGCGCCAAGCCGCCGCTGCCCGCGATTGCGGGCCTGTTCGGCAAACCGACCGTCATCAACAATGTGCTGACCCTGGCCAGCGCGGCGGCAATCCTCGCGCGTGGCGCCGACTGGTATCGCGCCCTGGGCTGTGGCCGTTCGCTCGGCACCTTGCCGATGCAACTGGCCGGCAATATCAAGCACGGCGGCGTCGTGGAGTTGCCGTTCGGGATGAGTCTGCGCACGCTGATCGAAGATTTCGGTGGCGGCACCGCCAGCGGCCGGCCAGTACGCGCGGTGCAGGTGGGCGGGCCGCTCGGGGCTTATCTCGGCGCCGACGAACTCGACCTGCCCCTCGACTACGAAGCCTTTGCCGCCCGGCGCGCCATGCTCGGCCACGGCGGCGTGGTGGTGTTCGACGACAGCGTCGACATGGCGGAGCAGGCGCGCTTCGCGATGGAATTCTGCGCCGCCGAATCCTGCGGCAAGTGCACGCCCTGCCGCATCGGCTCGGTGCGCGGCGTCGAGGTCATCGACCGCATCCGCGCCGACACCGATCGTGCCGACAATCTGCTGCTGCTGAAAGAACTGTGCGACACCATGGAGTACGGTTCACTCTGTGCCATGGGCGGACTCACGCCGATGCCGGTGCGCAGCGCCGTGGAAAAATTTCCGGAGGATTTCGGGGCCTGACCCCGGGAGGCGAATATGCTCCAGCACCATCCAGCGAAGGGCTGCGAACCCCAGTACTACGATCCCCGGCATGACCAGGCCGAGCGCGACTACGGCACGCCGCCCAGCCCGAGCGAAGCGACGGTCACTCTGCTGATCGACGGCCGCGAAGTCGCCGTTCCGGCCGGCACCTCGGTGCTGCGCGCCGCCGCCGAGTTGGGCATCAAGATACCCAAGCTGTGCGCGACGGATTCGCTCCAGGCGTTCGGTTCCTGCCGCATGTGCATGGTCGCGATCGAAGGTCGCAAGGGCTATCCGGCGTCCTGTACCACCCCGGTCGAGGACGGCATGGTGGTCACCACCCAGACCGACGATGTCGCCCGCCTGCGCCGCAATGTGATGGAGCTCTATATCTCCGATCACCCGCTCGACTGCCTCACCTGCGCCGCCAACGGCAACTGCGAGTTGCAGGACACCGCCGGGGAAGTGGGCCTGCGCGCGGTGCGTTACGGCTACGCCGGCGCCAATCATCTGGACGCCGAGAAAGACACCTCGAACCCCTATTTCACCTTCGATCCCGCCAAATGCATCGTCTGCTCCCGCTGCGTGCGCGCCTGCGAGGAGACCCAGGGCACCTTCGCGCTTACCATCGACGGCCGCGGCTTCGCGTCCCGGGTGAGCGCCAGCCAGGACCAGCCGTTCATCGATTCCGAGTGCGTGTCCTGCGGCGCCTGCGTGAACGTCTGCCCCACCGCGACCCTGATCGAAAACCGGGTGATCGAGTTCGGCCAGCCCGAGCACAGCGTCACCACCACCTGCGCCTACTGCGGCGTCGGCTGCGGCTTCAAGGCCGAGATGCGCGGCACCACCGTGGTCAACATGGCGCCCTGGAAGGACGGCCAGGCCAACGAGGGTCATGCCTGCGTCAAGGGCCGTTTCGCGTTCGGCTATGCCACCCACGCCGACCGCATCACCACCCCCATGGTGCGTGAACGCATCGACCAGCCCTGGCACGCCGTATCCTGGGACGAGGCCTTTCGGTTCGCCGCCGCCAGACTGCGCGCGATCCAGGAAAAATACGGCCGCAACAGCATCGGCGCCATCACCTCCTCGCGCTGCACCAACGAAGAGGTCTATCTGGTCCAGAAGCTGGTGCGGGCCGGCTTCGGCAACAACAATGTCGATACCTGCGCGCGCGTCTGCCACTCGCCCACCGGCTATGGGCTCAAGACCACCCTGGGCGAGTCCGCCGGCACCCAGACCTTTGCCTCCGTGGCTCGGGCCGACGTCATCCTGGTGATGGGCGCCAACCCCACCGACGCGCATCCGGTGTTCGCCTCGCGGCTCAAGCGCCGCCTGCGCGAGGGCGCGAAACTGATCGTGGTGGACCCGCGCCGCATCGACTTGGTGGATTCGCCCCACATCAAGGCCACCCACTACCTGCCGGTGCGGCCCGGCACCAATGTCGCCTTCATCAATGCCATGGCCCATGTGGTGGTGACCGAGGGGCTGGAGGATCGCGCCTTCATCGCCGCGCGCTGCGAGCAGCCTGCCTATGCGGCCTGGCGCAGTTTCGTCAGCGACCCACGGCACTCGCCCGAGGCGACCGAGTCCGTCACCGGCATTCCGGCCGCCGACCTGCGCGCCGCCGCCCGGCTCTATGCGACGGCGGGCAATGCCGCCATCTATTACGGCCTGGGAGTGACCGAGCACAGCCAGGGTTCGACCACCGTGATGGGCATCGCCAACCTCGCCATGGCCACCGGCAACATCGGTCGCGACGGCGTGGGGGTGAACCCGCTGCGGGGCCAGAACAATGTGCAGGGCTCCTGCGACATGGGCTCCTTTCCCCACGAGTTGCCCGGTTACCGGCATATTTCCGACGCCGCCACCCGCGCCAGTTTCGAGACTCGCTGGAGCGTCAAGCTGGACGACGAGCCCGGCCTGCGCATCCCCAACATGTTCGATGCCGCCATCGACGGCGACTTCAAGGGGCTCTATTGCCAGGGCGAGGACGTCGCCCAGTCCGATCCCAATACCCACCACGTCGAAGCCGCGCTGTCGGCGCTGGAATGCCTGATCGTGCAGGACCTGTTCCTGAACGAGACCGCCAAGTTCGCCCATGTATTTCTGCCCGGGGCTTCCTTTCTGGAGAAAGACGGCACCTTCACCAACGCCGAGCGCCGTATCTCGCGGGTGCGCAAGGCGATGCCGCCGCGCGCCGGGCTGGCCGACTGGGAGGCGACCCAGGGATTTGCCCGCGCCCTGGGCATGGACATGAACTACGCGCATCCGAGCGAGATCATGGACGAGATCGCCAGCCTCACGCCCACCTTCGCCGGCGTCAGTTTCGCCAAGCTCGACCGCCTGGGCAGCGTCCAGTGGCCCTGCAACGACGCGGCGCCCGCGGGCACGCCTACCATGCACGAGGACGAATTCGTGCGCGGCAAGGGCCTGTTCGTGATGACCGAATACGTGCCCACCGAAGAGCGCGCCAACCGCAAGTTCCCGCTGCTGCTCACCACCGGGCGCATCCTCAGCCAGTACAACGTCGGCGCCCAGACCCGGCGCACCGCCAACAGCAGCTGGCACTCCGAGGACATTCTGGAGATCCATCCCCACGATGCCGAGGAGCGCGGCATCGCCGAGGGCGACTGGGTCGGCATCCAGAGCCGTGTCGGCGATACCGTGCTGCGCGCCCGCATCACCGAGCGGGTGCAGCCGGGTGTGATCTACACCACCTTCCACCACCCCTTCTCGGGCGCCAATGTGGTCACCACCGACAACTCCGACTGGGCCACCAACTGCCCCGAGTACAAGGTGACCGCAGTGCAGGTGAGCAAGGTCACCGCGCCCTCGAACTGGCAAAGCCGCCAGCGCGCCTTCGATACCGAACAGCGCGAACTGCTGCGCCGCGCCAGGCAGCGGGATGAAACGCCCAGTCCCGCAGGTTGAGGCGGTCGGCACGGCACCGATCGCCGGCATCGCGACCAGCCGGGTCGTCGGCGCCCGCGACTGGCGCCACGGCAACCGCGCGGAGGTAACCGATACCGTCGCCTGCGAGTTGCCGGTGGCGCTGGTCTACAACGGCATCTCCCATGTGGTGATGATGGCGACCCCCGACGACCTGGAAGATTTCGCCCTCGGTTTCAGCCTCACCGAAGGCATCCTCGCCGACCCCCGCGAACTCTACGATCTTGAGGTACTGCCGCAGGCCGACGGCATCGAAGTGGCCATGACCATCGCCGCCGAACGACTGGCGGCGCTCAAGGCCGTGCGCCGCAACCTCACCGGCCGCACCGGCTGCGGTCTGTGCGGCGCCGAATCCCTGCAACAGGCGGTGCGCAAGCCAGCCCCCGTGACCGGAAATTTCCCGGTCGACCACGCCGCCATCGAACGCGCGGTTGCGCAATTGTCCGCGCATCAGCCCTTGCAGGCGCACACCGGCGCCGTTCACGGCGCGGCCTGGTGCGATGCCACGGGCCAGATTCTCGCACTGCGCGAAGACGTCGGCCGACACAATGCCCTCGACAAACTGATCGGCGCGCGCTGCCGGCTCGGCTCGCCCTGGGATGCAGGCTTCGCGCTGATCTCGAGCCGCGCCAGCTACGAAATGGTGGTCAAGGCCGCGAGCCAGGGCATCGCGATCCTCGCCGCGGTGTCCGCTCCCACGGCGCTCGCCATCGAGTTGGCCGCGGCGGCCAACCTCACGCTGGTCGGCTTCGCCCGCCCCGGCCGCCACATGGTCTATACCCATCCCCATCGCATCACCGGGAGTGCATGAAGGTGTCAGAGTCGTCCGTGGAACACCTGGTCAAAATGGCCAACCAGATCGTCGCCAATGTGCCCGCCCTCACCCCCGAGGCCCGCATCGAAACCGCGGCCGCACACATGAAACGCTTCTGGACCCCGGCCATGACCGCGAAACTGAGGGAGCACGCCCGACAGGGCGCCGGCGACCTGAGTCCGGAGGCGGCGCGGGCAGTGGAGCTGGTTGCGCCTGTGCGCTGACGTAGCCACTGTCGCCCGCTGATCCCCAGTGGCCCGGCTGAACGACCGGGGCTTCCGTCCAGACAGTACCGTCTTTTCGAATTCCCTTCCGATCCCGGTACCCCGGAGTCGTCGGGCCTTGATCCCTTTGACCAGGGTCGATTGCCGAGGGTCGCTTGACCAACAGGCATGGTCAGGCACGCCTGATCTGCTCGGCCAGATCGATGAGGCTGTCCGTGACATAGGTCCAGTCGCCTTCCGGATAGATTTCCGCCGCCGCCAGATAAGGATTGCCGGCCTCCGGTTCGCGGGGCTTGATGGCGCCGCCAAATTCGTCCGGACGCATGATGAACGCGGTCTGCATCCCGTGCCCCGCGGCATAGGGCAGCTCCGCCTGGTGCGCCGCGACCATGCAGACTGCTTCCGGTTGCAAGCCCAGGGCGGCGATGGACTTGAGGTAGGCGTCGGGATGGGGTTTGTACATTTGCGCGACGGATGCGCCCAGAATGATGTCCCAGGGCAAACCGGCATAGCGCGCAAGATTGACCATATCGACAAAGTTGCCGTTGGACATGGGCGCGATGATGGCCTGGCCTTTGAGCAGGTGCAGTCCCGCTACCGTATCCGGCCAGGGGTCCAGACGATCCCAGACGGTGGTGAGTTCGTCCAGCTCCGGTGCCGACACCGGCGCCGGGAAATGCGCCTGCATTACCTTCTCAAGATTCTCACGCTGTATTTCGCGCAAGGGCCGAAACGCGGTTTGCTGCGCGGCCTGGGTAAAAGTCGAGCGCACATAGGCCGTACGCCAGGCGATGGCCATGGCGCCGGCATCGCAGATCACGCCGCGCTCGCGCGCAAAGCGTTCCAGTCGGCGCTTGATGGGCCCGTAGAAATCGCAGACCGTGCCGTAGGTGTCGAACAGCACCGCGCGGACTTTGTATTCGCCTTTGCGCGGTGTGGTTTTGGCGCCGATTGTGATGGCGCCGAGCAGATCGGTCAGTTCCGACATGGGTTATTTTCTCCGGGTAAATGGCCGCTGAAACCTGATATGTGCCGGCTCCCTCAACGCAGTGCGCTGCCTCCACCGGACGGCACAGGATGCCAGCCGTTGAATTGGCCGCGCCAGGCTGTAAGCTGACGATCACAACATAACAGCCCACCGCGGACCGGCGACACGCCCGCCAGGATCCGCAGGAGAGAACACCATGATCACCGGAATGCCCCGCATCGCGATTGCCGCCCATGATTTCAACGCCCTGGTCAGCCTGTTCCGGGACAAGTTTCACATGCCCGTGCTCGATCTTTCGGAGATGAGTCGCAAGGAGTACGGCGCCGCGCTCGGCATGTGCGTGCCCGCCGGCGGCAGCAATATCGAATTGATGTGTCCCGTCGATCCGGATACGCCGCTCGGCAAGAGCTTGCAGGGTTTCCTCGATCGGCGCGGCGAAGGCCTGTTTGCCCTGATGCTGGAAGCGCCGGTGCCCGACGACGAAGCCGCCGAGCTGGCGGATCGCGGCCTCAATGTCATGCCCCTGATGCCCGGCGCCTTTGGCCGCGATGTCCATCCCAACTCCACCCACGGCGTGTTGATTCGCGTCTACCCGGTCGATTCGTTCAAGGGCCAGTACAAGGGCGAGCCCGACGACCGCGCGCCGCGCCTGTCCGGTATCGTCCGCGTCATTGTGGCGGTCGAGGATATCGAGCACGCGGTGGAGGTGTACGGCAAACGGTTCAAGCTGCCCGTGGGCAAGATCCTGGATGACGCCGAGCGCGGCGTCTGGTCGGCCATCTGCCGGCCGCCGACCGGCGGCGTGATCGAGCTGGTGGCCGTCAAGGACGCTTCCCGGACTTTCGCCCGCGCCATCGAGCATCATCTGGAAGAAAAGCGCGAAGGCATGTACGCGCTGGTGCTGGAGTCGCCCGATCTGCCGGCAACCGCCCGGTCGCTCGCCGGCCACGGCATCCGGGTGCACCCGGCGGCGGATAACCGCAATGTGCTGGAAGTTCCGCGCGAAGATGCCTTCGGCGCCCTGATCCGGATCCAGGCGGCCTGACCGGTTGCGCTCGCCGTTCTGAACTCGCCGTTCCGAAAACAGCGCGCCCGCGCAAAAACCATCACCACCAAAACAGCATCGAGGACAGCGTCCCATGAAATCTCCGCTCGACGGAATCCGCATCCTGGAACTGAACCGTGTCGCGCCGGGCTCGTTCTGCACCATGATGCTGGGCGACATGGGGGCGGAGGTCCTCAAGATCGAAACCCCGGCCCGGCCCGGCGCCGCCAAGCACATGGGCGCGAAGGATGACGATCTCTGGGTGCGCTCCGAATTCGCCAACCGCAACAAGCGGAGCATAACGCTCAATCTGAAGGATCCGGCGGCGCAGACGGTATTGCACGAGCTGGTCGCCAAGTCCGATGTGGTCATCGAAGGCTTCCGCCCCGGGGTCGGCGCGCGGCTGGGCGCCGACTACGCGACCCTGAGCGCGATCAACCCGCGGCTGGTGTATTGCTCGCTGAGCGGCTTCGGACAGGACGGCCCCTATCGCGACCGGGCCGGACACGATCTCAACTATCTCGCCATTGCCGGCGTGCTCGGCCAGCTCGGCACCCGGGAAAGCCCGCCCCCGATCCCGCTCAACATCGTCGCCGATTACGCCGGCGCCGCCCTGCACGGCGTGATCGGCATCCTGCTCGCGCTGCTCGCCCGGCAGAGCACCGGGCGCGGCCAGCAGGTCGACGTGGCCTATCTCGATACCGCCTTTGCGCTGCTCACGGCGGTGCCGGGAATCCGCAATTACTTCGTCGGTGGCGCGGAAGCCCAGCGCGGCGAAAACGTCTTTGCCGGCGCGCATCCCTACTACGCGGTGTATCCGACCCGCGACGAGCGCTGGCTGTCGGTCGGCTGCATGGAGCCCTGGCTGTGGAGCAACTTCTGTGAGGCCCTGGGGCGCCCCGACCTCAAGCGCCAGGGTATGCAGACCGACGATTTCCAGCGTTCGCCCAGCGCCGAACAACGCGCGGCCAAGGCGGAGATCGAAGCGCTCATGCGCACCCGCACGCTCGCCGAATGGGTGGCGTTCTTCGCCGCGACCGATGTCTGCGTCGGCGAGGTCAACGGACTCGCCGAGGCCGTCAACGACCCGCAGTTGCGCCACCGCGGGATGATCCTGCCCGCGGGCGATCCCCGTCAGCCCGACGCCACCCAGCCCGGGATCGCCATCAAGCTGACCGCGACGCCGGGCGCGATCCGCATCCGCCCGCCGACGCCGGGCGAACATACCGATCAGGTGCTGCGCGAACTGGGCCGCGCGCCGGACGAGATCGCGGCGCTGCGCGCGGCGGGCGCGGTCTGATCTAAATGCCCATGCGTGTGCAATCCGGCAGGTGCCAGCCGCAGGAAACCTTGGTTCGGCATAATGGTATATTTCTCACATCATGTTTTCGTTCGAGTACGACCAGGAGAAAAGTCGTATCAACCTGGGCAAGCACGGGATCGACTTCGTTCAGGCCCAGGCACTCTGGAGCGATCAATCCTTCATCGAAATCCCGGCAAGGACGTTTGATGAGCCCCGAACATTGGTGATTGGCCGCATCGAGGGTCGGCACTGGTCGGCCGTCGTTACTCACCGCGGCGAAAATATCCGCATCATCTCGGTTCGTCGGGCTCGACCGGAAGAGGTGGCCATCTATGAAAGCTAAAAAATTCGATGCCGATTTCGATGACGGAAAAGATGTCACGGCGGTCCTGGATATTGCCAAGGCACGTAGACCTCACCAACAGCAGAAACGGATCAACGTGGATTTCCCGGACTGGATGATCGAAGCCCTGGACAAGGAAGCCCGTCGCTTGGGTGTTACCCGGCAGTCGATCATCAAGGTTTGGTTGGCCGAACGTCTCGAGCGGTCGGCCTCCGGGAAGTGAACCCAGCCGACGGATTCCGGGGCAACGAGAAGCGGCATCCTGCGCGATAGCGGGGGCCATCGAAGGCACAGCGGCGTTCAGTGCCTCCGGCGACTCTGGTATTCTCCGGGCCCGTTTCGACCAACCACCGCCTCCAGGGGTTCGCCATGCCGACCTATCGCTCCCACACCACCACCCGCGGCCGCAACATGGCGGGCGCGCGCTCCCTGTGGCGCGCCACCGGGATGACCGACGCGGATTTCAACAAGCCCATCGTCGCGGTCGCCAACAGTTTCACCCAGTTCGTCCCCGGCCATGTGCACCTCAAGGACCTGGGCCAACTGGTGATCGGGGAGATCGAGCGGGCGGGCGGCGTCGGCAAGGAGTTCAACACCATCGCGGTGGATGACGGCATCGCCATGGGCCACGACGGCATGCTCTATTCGCTGCCGTCGCGGGACATCATCGCGGACTCGGTCGAGTACATGGTCAATGCCCACTGCGCCGATGCCCTGGTGTGCATCTCCAACTGCGACAAGATCACCCCCGGCATGCTGATGGCGGCACTGCGGCTCAATATCCCCACGATTTTCGTGTCCGGCGGCCCCATGGAAGCGGGCAAGACCCGGCTGGCGGAGCAGAAGCTGGATCTGGTCGATGCCATGATGATCGCGGTGGACGACAGCGCCAGCGACGAGAAAGTCGCCGAGTACGAGCGCTCCGCCTGCCCCACCTGCGGCTCCTGCTCCGGCATGTTCACCGCCAATTCCATGAACTGCCTGACCGAGGCGCTCGGCCTGTCGCTGCCCGGCAACGGCTCGGTGCTGGCGACCCATGCCGATCGCGAGCAACTGTTTCTGGAAGCCGGCCGGCGCATCGTCGCACTGGCCCGCCGCCACTACGACGAGGACGACTACCGGGTGCTGCCGCGCTCCATCGCCAGTTTCGAAGCCTTCGAGAACGCCATGAGCCTTGACATCGCCATGGGCGGTTCCACCAACACCATCCTGCATCTGCTGGCGGCGGCGCAGGAAGCCGAGGTTGATTTCACCCTGGCCGACATCGACCGGCTGTCCCACAAGGTGCCGAACCTGTGCAAGGTGGCGCCGAGCACGCCCAAATACCACATGGAGGACGTGCATCGTGCCGGTGGCGTCATGGGCATCCTGGGCGAGCTCGACCGCGCCGGTTTGCTGCACACGGATCTGCCAACCGTGTACGCCAATACGATGGGCGAAGCGCTGGATACCTGGGATATCAAACGCAACCCCGCGGAAGCGGTGCAAAACTTTTTCCGGGCCGGCCCGGCGGGCATTCCCACCCAGGTCGCCTTCAGTCAGGCCACCCGCTGGCCGAGCCTGGACGACGACCGCGTCGAGGGCTGCATCCGCGCCGTCGCACACGCCTACAGCCAGGACGGTGGCCTCGCCGTGCTGTACGGCAACCTGGCGCCCAACGGCTGCGTGGTGAAGACCGCCGGCGTCGACGCCTCCATTCTGGTGTTCGAGGGCCCGGCCCATGTGGTCGAAAGCCAGGAGGCGGCGGTCGACGCCATCCTCCACGATCGCGTCAAGCCCGGCGCCGTGGTGGTGGTGCGTTACGAAGGTCCGCGCGGCGGCCCCGGCATGCAGGAGATGCTCTACCCCACCAGTTACCTGAAATCCAAGGGTCTCGGCAAGGCCTGCGCGCTGATCACCGACGGCCGCTTCTCCGGGGGCACCTCCGGGCTGTCCATAGGCCATGTCTCGCCGGAAGCCGCCGCCGGCGGCACCATCGGCCTGGTGGAAACGGGCGACGCCATCCGCATCGACATCCCCAACCGCGCCATCGAACTCAAGGTGAGCGAAGCCGAGCTCGCCACGCGCCGGGAGCGGCGCGAAATACTCGGCTGGCATCCCGCCGAAAAGCGCCCGCGCAAGGTCTCGGCGGCGCTCAAGGCCTACGCCCTGCTCGCTACCAGCGCCGACCGCGGCGCGGTCCGGGATCTCGGCAGGCTTTAACTTTATTAGGCACGTTCGAAAAACCCGCGTCGATCAGCGCGGCCGAATCTCAAAGCGGATCCGGCTGCGCACCCCCGGCACATCCACGGGCGCGCCGGCCTGGATCCGGGGCTGGTAGCGGAACTGGCGCGCCGCGGCCAAGGCGGCGGCATAAAAGACATCTGTCGGACTAGCTTCGAGCACCCGCAGATCGCGGGTGGTGCCGGCGGCGGTCACGGTGAACTCCAGCACCACATAGCCCTCAATTCCGCGCGCCAGCGCTTGGTGTGGATAGGCCGGTTCCGGCCGGGACAGCGCGCGATACTCCCGTTCAATCCGCGTGTCAGTGATGCCTCCCGGGCCGGCGGATACCGGCTCCTGCGCCGCCTCCGGTGGCGATTGCAGGGCGGCGGTCGCCTTCATGCCATCCCCCAGCGGCGGCGGGGTCGCCGTGCCTTGCGCGGCTGAGCCCGGGCTGGGCGCGGGTGGGACAGGCGCCGCGTCCGTCGGGTGCTGGACGGCGGGCGCAGGAGCGGGTTCCGGTGCGGATTCACGAACGGGCTGTGGCGAGCGTGGACGATCCGGTTTCGGGCTGGCGGGTGGCGCCGCAAGCGTGGGCGTCTGGCTCGGTGGGAGCGGACTGGCGGCCGGCGCAACCTCCTTGGGCGGAAGCTTCTTGTCAGCCACCAGCCAGACCGGGATCGGCGTGTTCGCGACGGACAGATCGCTGCGCTGGAAGTCCGCGCGCCAGGCCAGCGCCAGCAGGGTCAGCACCAGGGCGTGGACCGCGATACTGGCGAGGGTCCCGAGCGCATAGCCGCGCGCTTTCGCGAGACGGCCTTTCCCGCCCGGGTTCGGCTCCGGGGACAGCGGGCTAATCGCGCTGCCGCTCCAGGGTGACAAACGCATAGGCGGGATGCCCATCCGCCGCCGGCCAGTGTTCACAGGCGATCTCGCGCCAGTGGTGATCGTCCAGCGGTGGGAAAAAGGCATCGCCCGCCACCTCGATATCGACCCGCGTCAGATAAATCCGGTCGGCGAGGGTCAGGCACTGCGCGTAGATCTGCGCGCCGCCGATCACGAACACCGGCGGCGAACCGAGCGCGGCGGCATGCCGGAGCGCTGCCGGTACCGAAGCGGCCAGCGTCACGCCCGCCGGCGCAAAGGCGGGATCGCCGCTCACCACGATATTGGCGCGTCCCGGCAGCGGTCGCCTGATGGACTCGAAGGTCTTGCGACCCATCACTACGGGATGACCCAGAGTCAGCGCCTTGAAGCGCTTGAGGTCCGCCGGCAAGTGCCAGGGCAGGGCGTTGCCGGCACCGATCACGCCGTTGCGCGCCACCGCGGCGATCAGTACCAGCGCCATCAGATGGCGATGGGGGCGCCGATCCCCGGATGCGGGTCATAGCCGTCCAGCCGGAAGTCGGCGTAGCGGAAGGCGAACAGGTCGCGCACCTCGGGGTTCAGTGACATCCTGGGCAACGGGCGCGGCGCGCGGGCAAGCTGTCGATCGGCCTGCTCCAAGTGATTGAGATAGAGATGGCAGTCGCCGCCACTCCAGATGAACTCCCCCGGTTGCAGGTCGGTGACCTGGGCCAGCATCAGGGTGAGCAGCGCGTAGGACGCGATATTGAAGGGTACGCCGAGAAAGATGTCGGCGCTGCGCTGGTAGAGCTGGCACGAAAGCCGGCCTTCGGCGACATAGAACTGGAACAGGCAGTGGCAGGGCGCGAGCGCCATCTCCGGCAGGGCGGCCACGTTCCAGGCGCTGACGATGTGGCGCCGCGAGTCGGGCGCGGCGCGGATCTGCGCGATCACCTGCGCGAGCTGATCGATATGGCCGCCGCGACCGTCCGGCCAGTTGCGCCACTGGGCGCCGTACACCGGGCCCAGCTCGCCGCTCGCGTCCGCCCACTCGTTCCAGATCGAGACGCCGTTGCGGTTCAGGTAATCCACATTGGTGTCGCCGGCGAGAAACCACAGCAGCTCGTGGATGATGGATTTGAGATGCACTTTCTTGGTGGTGACCAGCGGGAAGCCCGCCGCCAGATCGAAGCGCATCTGGTGGCCGAACACCGACAGGGTGCCGGTGCCGGTGCGGTCGTCCTTGCGCACGCCGGTGGTGCGGACGTGGCGCATGAGATCCAGATACTGGCGCATCCTCGTCTCCCTCAAGGGCGCGCGCGTTGCCGCGCATTGGCGTAAGCCCAGCCGGCCAGCAGCAGCCCGGCGAGAATCATCGGCAGGCTCAGCAGCTGGCCCCGCGTGAGCCAGCCGAGCAGGTCGAAGCCGATGTGGCGGTCGGGCTCGCGCACGAATTCCACCAGAAACCGGAACAGTCCGTACAGCGCCAAAAACAATCCGCCGACAGCGCCGGTCGGGCGTTGCCGGCGCGAAAACCAGAACAACAGCACGAACAATACCAGGCCTTCGAGCGTTGCCTGATAGAGCTGCGAGGGATGGCGCGCGAACTGCTCCGGATCGCGGGGAAACACCACGGCCCAGGGCAGATCCGTGGGCCGGCCCCAGAGCTCCTGGCCGATGAAATTGCCGATGCGGCCCAGCCCCAGCCCGATGGGCACCAGCGGCGCGACAAAATCCGCGACCGCCAGAAACGGCTGTCGCAATTTGCGTCCATAGAGCCACAGCGCCACGAGCACCCCGAGCAGACCGCCGTGAAAGGCCATGCCGCCCTCCCAGATCCGCAAGATCCACAACGGGTCGGCGCGCCAGACATCGAGGTTGTAAAACAGGCCCGACCCGAGCCGCCCGCCCACCACCACCCCCAGCGCCGCATAGACGATCAGGTCGTCCACCTGCGTGCGCTGCACCGGTGCCCAGGGCTGCCGGCTGCGCCGCACCGCGAGCCACCAGGCGGCCGCGAATCCCAGCAGGTACATCAGCCCGTACCAATGGATTTTCACCGGGCCGAGCGCGACGGCGACGGGATCGATGAGGGGGTAAGTCAGCATGCTTGGCCCAGGGTCGGTCGAGGATGAAGCAATTGTGCGCTTGCCGGCGCGGTTCAGTCGCGCAGGCTGATCACCCGCCAGCCGCGCGCAATGGCGGCGGCCCGCAGGCGGTCGTCCGGGTCCACCGCGACGGGATTGTCCACCGCTTCGAGAATCGGCAGATCGTTGATCGAATCGCCGTAATAGTAGCTGCCGGTGAGCCCGTAGCCGTGCTGCGCCAGCCATTCCCGCAGCCGGCTGACCTTGCCGGGACCGAAGCTGGGCTCGCCCCGCACGGCGCCGGTGTAGCGGCCGGCGACGATTTCGGGTTCCGTGGCGATGATGTCGCCGATGCCCAGCCGCAGACAGATCGGTTCCACCACGAAGCGGTTGGTGGCGGTGACGATCACCGGGCGGTGGCCGCGTTCGCGGTGGCTGAGAATCAGGGCTTCGGCCCGGGGCAGCCACAGGTCGGCGATCACTTCCCGCATGAAGCGCTCGCGGATCGCCGCGAGTTCCTCCGGCTCGGTGGCGGCAAGCGGCGCCAGCGCAAAACGCAGGTAGGCGTGAATGTCGAGCTGGCCGCGCTGGTAATCCTCGTAGAATCTGGTGTTGGCGGCCAGATAGGTCTCGGCATCCACCTTGCCGATGCGCACCAGAAACTCGCCCCAGGAATAGTCGCTGTCGCCGGCGATCAATGTGTTGTCGAGATCGAACAGAGCCAGTTGCATGGATAGGGTCGCAGAAGTGTCGAAAGCAGCGGGAATGCGGGCGGGCAGCTTAGACCGATTCGTGGCGAGCCTCAATTGGCGGAGCGGGCGGCCTCTGCGGCCGTCGGCCATTCCTGCGCGCCGCGTCGCCCTGCTACATTGCGCCGACCGCACAATTGCGCCGACCGCACAGGGAGTTGCCCACCGATGAAGCGTCTCGCCAGCCTCTTGTTCCCGCTGCTGTTATTGACCCTGCCGGGCAGCGCGCCCGCTGCGGTCGACGGCACGGCGATTCCCGAGCCCCTCGCGCCCTGGCGCGACTGGGTGCTGCGCGATCAGCCGGCACAGGGCTGCCCCGAACTCGCCCGCCAGCCCGGGCACCGCCACTGCCTGTGGCCGGGCGTGCTGGAGATTGCGCTGGCACCCGGCGGGGCAACCTTTCGCCAGCGCTGGGACAGCCTGGCCGACGGCCAGTGGCTGCTGCTGCCGGGGGATGCCGGGCACTGGCCGCGCGCGGTGACACTCGACGGGGCGCCCGCGCCGGTGCTCGAACGCGGCGGTCGCCCGGCGCTCGCGGTCGGACCCGGCGCCCATGAGGTGGCGGGACAGTTCGTCTGGGAGCAACCGCCCCCGTCCCTGGCCGTCGACCCCGGCACCGCGCTGGTGACCCTGCGCCGCGACGGCGCGGAGCAGCGCGCGGAGCTGGATGCCGGCCACCGACTGTGGCTGCGCGCCGGGCACTCCGCCGCCGCCGGCGCGGCGGACAGTCTCCGGATCGAGGTGTTCCGCCGGCTGGAGGACGCCGTGCCCCTGCGCCTGCATACCGAACTGCGCCTCACGGTCACCGGCAGTGCGCGGGAAGTCCTGGTGGGCCGGTTGCTGCCCGCGGAGTCGGCGACCATCGCCCTGGAATCGCCCCTGCCCGCGCGCATCGAAGCCGATGGCCGCCTGCGCGTGCAGATGCGGCCCGGCACCTGGCGCCTGCTGCTGGACAGCCGCTACATGATCGCACCGACGCGGTTCGTCGCCGAACCCCTGGACCCGCAATGGCCGGCGCAGGAAATCTGGACCTTTCGGGCCGATCCGAATCTGCGCGGGGTCCGGCTGGGCGGCGCGCCGGCGGTGGATCCCACACGCCTCGACCTGCCGGCGGATTTCGGCGGCCTTCCCACGCATCTGGTCACCGCGGATGCGCCCCTGACGCTGACCGAGGACTATCGCGGCGATGCCAATCCGGCGGCGGCCCGTCTGCACCTCGACCGCGCCCTGTGGCTCGATTTCGACGGCGGCGGCGCCACCGTGCGGGATCGTATCGGCGGCAGTCTCAGCCGGGGTTGGCGGCTGCAGGCGGCGCCGCCACTCGCGCTCGGCCGGGTCGCGGTCAACGGGGTGCCCGAGGTGGTGACCCGGGTTCCCGGCCGGCCCGGTGCGGGGGTGGAGGTGCGCACCACCGAACCTCAGGTCGAAACCGTCGGTCGCCTGGCCCGTTCCGCGGCGGGGGTCATCGGCTGGGAACACGACTTCGAGCAGGTGAGGATCGCGCTCAATCTTCCGCCCGGCTGGCAGCTCTGGCATGCGCGCGGACCCGACCAGGTGCAGACTTCCTGGCTGTCGCGCTGGAATCTCTGGGATCTGTTTCTGTGTCTGCTGATCGTCGGCGCTACCCTGCGCATCCTGGACTGGCGCTGGAGTCTGGTAGCCGCCGCCATGCTGGCGCTGACCTACCAGGAACCGGGGGCGCCGATCGTCGGCTGGGTCGCGCTGGTCGCGGCGATTCCCCTGCTGCGGGTGTTGCCGGCCGGGCGCGCCCGCACCTGGCTGCGCATCGGCGCCGGCTATGCCCTGGTGCTGCTGGTGCTGGCGGTACTGGGTTTCGCCGTCCAGCAGGTGCGGGCCGGGCTCTACCCGCAACTGGAACGGAGCGGCCCGATCAACCCGGGCTACGACGGTTACGGCGCGAGCCTGGCGGATGTCGCGGGCGGCGTCAGCGCCCCGCTGGAATCGACCGTCGCCCAAATGAAGATGGAGGCCCGCGCCCCCTCGCCGCCGCCGCGCTATGAACCGGACGAACAGACCCAGACCGGTCCCGGCGAACCCACCTGGCACTGGCATCAAGTCACCCTGGGCTGGAACGGGCCGGTGCGGTCCGCCGAAACCGTCGAGCTCTGGCTGTCGCCGCCCTGGCTGACGCGCAGCCTGAAATTCCTGCAAGTCGCACTGGTGAGCCTGTTTCTCTACGCGCTGGGCGCGGCGCTGTGGCGCGCCGGCACGCCGGGTGGCGGTCGCCCGGCGCGCGGTCGCGGGCCGGCTGCGGGCATTGCCGCGGCACCGCTGGCGGTAGTGCTGGCGGTAGTGCTGGCGACGCTGGTCGGCGGCGCACCGGGCACAGCGCGGGCCGACAGCTTCCCGTCCCCCGAACTGCTGGAACAGCTCAAGGCGGAGCTGCTGCGCCCGCCGGCCTGCGCGCCCGAGTGCGCGAGCCTGCTGGAGGCGCGTCTCGACGTCGATGCGAACGGCATCTTCCTGCTGCGCCTGCGCGCGGCGGCGGCCGCACCGGCGGCGCTACCGCTGCCGCCACCGGCGGGCTGGCAGCCGGTCGCGCTGCTTGGCGATGGCGCGCCGACACCCCTTGCGCGCATCGACGGCGCGCCCTGGGTAGCGGCGCCGGCGGGGGTGCGCGAGCTGGTCCTGCGCGGCGAAGTACGCGGCGACAGCGCCGATTTCCGCTTCCCCCTGCGACCCCGCCTGGTGATCGTGAACGCACCGGGCTGGCAGGTGGACGGCCTCGAGGGTACGCGGCTGCGCGGCGATACCCTGCAAGTGCAGCGCGCCGCCACCGAGACGCGCGCCCGTCTGCTGCCGGACCCCGCGCCGGCCTTTGTCAGCCTGGAGCGCCGCCTGGTGCTCGATCTCGACTGGCGTTTGACCACCACCGTCACGCGGATCGCGCCGCGCGCCGGCGCCATCAACCTGAGCGTGCCGCTGCTGCCCGGTGAAACCGTGATCGGCGAGCAGCCGCTCACGGCGGCCGGGGAAATGCCCGTCACCCTCAATCCCGGGCAGCAGCAAATGCAGTGGCGTTCGCAGTTGCCGCCGGCCGCCGAGCTTGCGCTGGCGGCACCGCCGACGGCCCATTGGGTCGAGGTGTGGCGGGTGGAGGCCTCGCCGCGCTGGCACATCGCCGGCGCCGGCCTGCCGGCGGTCAAGACGCCGGGCTCCGTCCATTCCGAGTGGCGACCCTGGCCCGGCGAGCGTCTGACCCTGAGCGCGGTGCGGCCGGAACCGGTCGCCGGCCCAGCGGTGACGATCGAGAGCGCGGCGCTGACCCAGCGCACCGGTGCGCGCGGCGCGGGCCTGACGCTCGCGCTCAAGCTGCGCAGCAGTCTGGGCGGGGACTACCGCCTGCGGCTGCCGGTCGCCGGCAAGCTGCAACGCGTCGCCATCGACGGCGTCGAGCAGACCCGGCCCGAGCAGGACGGCGAGGTGGTGATCCCGTTGCATCCCGGGCTCCAGACCGCCGCCATCGAGTGGCAGCTCGACCGCGGCGCCGAGACCTGGATATCCACGCCGCCACTGGTGCTGCCGACACCGGCGACCAACATCGACCTGGTCCTGCAAGTGCCGGGCGATCGCTGGCCGCTGTGGCTGCTCGGCCCGGACATCGGTCCCGCCATGCTCTATTGGGGGGTGCTGCTGGTGGTGATTGGCGTGGCCATCGCCCTGGGGGTGCTGGTGCGGCGCCTGGGGCTGTCCATCCCCGCCACCACCGGGCAATGGCTGCTGCTCGGCATCGGCATGAGCACGGTCAACAGTGCCGGCAGTGTGATCGTGGTGCTGTGGTTCTTTGCCCTGGAAGCGCGCCGCCGCTGGACGCCGCCCGCGCGCCCGGCGCTCCACAACCTGGTGCAGTTGGGACTGTTCGCGCTGACCCTGGCGGCCGCCGCCGGTCTGGCCTATACCATCCCCGAGAGTCTGCTCGCGGCGCCGGACATGCAGGTGGTCGGCAACGGCTCCAGCCATCTCGACTACCGCTGGTATCAGGACCGCGCCGCCGGCGCCCTGCCCACCGGCGCGGTCCTGAGCCTGCCGCTGTGGAGCTACCGGCTGGCGATGCTCGCCTGGTCGCTGTGGCTGGTGTTCGCCCTGCTGCGCTGGGTGCGCTGGGGTTGGGACTGTCTCGGCACCGGAGACCTGTGGCGGCGCGGCGAACCCAGGCGCAAGCAGCCCGCTGTGGGTGACCCGCCGGCGGGTGCCCCGTAGAATCCGGGATCGATTACCAAGGCGCGCGCCGGGCAACGACGGCGCGCCGCATCGACTTCAACACTTCACATCATCGAAAAGGGGGAAATCGTTATGGGTAATCTGCTGGCAGGTAAGGTCGCCATCGTCACCGGCGGCGGTCGGGGGTTGGGGCGCTCCCACGCGCTGGCGCTCGCTGCCGAGGGAGCCAGGGTGCTCGTCAACGATCTCGGCGGCAGCGTCGCCGGCGAAGGTGGCGATGTCTCCCCGGCGCAATCCGTAGTCGCGGAAATCCGCGGCCTGGGCGGCGAAGCGGCGGCGAACGGCGGCAACGTCACCAGTACGGCGGATGGCAAGGCCATGGTGGAACAGGCGCTCGATACCTTCGGGCGGCTCGACATCCTGGTCAACAACGCCGGCAACATCCGCAACCAGTTGTTCGTGAAGATGAGCGAGGAGGAGTGGGACAGCGTGATCGCGGTCCACCTGCGCGCGCTCTACACCGTCACCAAGCCGGCGGCGGAAGTGTTCGCGAAACAGCGTGGCGGGCGCATCGTCAACACGGCTTCGGAAGCCGGTCTCGGCGGCTATGCGGCCTCGAACTACGCCGCCGCCAAGGAAGGGATCGTCGGCTTCAGCCGCACCCTGGCGCTCGAACTCGGGCCTTACGGCGTTACCTGCAACGCCATCCGCCCGCGCGCCGGAACCCGCATGGCGGGCGCCGTGGACATGAAGAAAGCCCTGGAACTGGCGCGCCAGGGCAAGCTGCCGCTGCCCGATTTCATGTTCGAGATCGAGGACATGGCCGAAGGCTCCGACACCTTCACCCCAGAGCTGGTATCGCCGCTGGTGGTGTTCCTGTGCACCGACGCCGCAGCCCATGTCAACGGCCGCGACTTCATCGTCGGCGGCGGCGAGATCAGTCTGGTGTCGCTGCCCGAGAAACACCGCAGCGTGTTCACCGCCGGCCGCTGGACCCAGGAAGAGCTGCAAAAACTGCTGCCGAAA
>JBFWOQ010000009.1:0-85290 GCA_050250395.1 Porticoccaceae bacterium | reverse complement strand
CGCCGCGGTTGGCGATCAGCAGGGACTCGAACATGGCAGTGGTCCCCGCCGTTACATGCGATAGACCGGCGCGGGGCCGGTCATGGGTGGTTGCAGCGCGGCCAGCGCCAGGCACAGGCCGAGCACGTCGCGGGTCTGGGCCGGCTCGATGATGCCGTCGTCCCACAGCCGCGCGGTGGCGTAATAGGGGTCGGACTGCTCGCCGTACTGGGTGCGCACCTCGGCGTCGATGCGGCGCAGGTCCGCGGCCAGTCCGGCGTCGTCGTGCTTGATGCTGGCGCGGCGCAGCTCCTGCATCACGTTGCTCGCGATGTCGGCGCTCATGGTGGCACAGCGCGCGCCGGGCCAGGCGAACAGGAAGTGCGGCGCGAAGCCGCGCCCGGCCATGCCGTAGTTGCCGGCGCCGTAGGAGCCGCCGACGATCACCGAAAATTTCGGCACGCGGGAGTTGGCCTGGGCGTAGACCATCTTGGCGCTGTGCTTGGCGATGCCGCCGCGCTCGGCCTCGGTGCCCACCATGAAGCCGGTGATGTTGTGCAGAAACAGCAGCGGCGTCTGGCGCTGGTTGCACAGTTCGATGAAGTGCGCGCCCTTGAGCGAAGACTCCGAGAACAGAGCGCCGTTGTTGCCCAGAATCCCCACCGGGTAGCCGTGCAAATGCGCAGTGCCGCACACCAGGGTATCGCCGTAGAGCGGCTTGAACTCCTGGAAATCACTGCCATCCACCATCCGCGCGATGATCTCGCGCACGTCGTAGGGCACTTTCGGGTCCGCGCTGATGACGCCGGAAATCTCGTCGGGGCTGTAAGCGGGTGCGCGCACCGGGCGGATGTCGGCGTGGCAGCGCCGCGGCCAGTTGAGCTTGGCGACGATCTCCCGCAACCGCGCCAGCGCCGCCGGCTCGTCGTCCACCAGATAGTCGTTCACCCCGGATACCCGGCTGTGCATCTCGGCGCCGCCCAGGGTCTCGCCGTCCACCACCTCGTTGATCGCCACCTTCACGATGGAAGGCCCGCCCAGATGGATGCGCGCATTGCCGCGCACCATGATGACTTCATCGGCCAGCGCCGGGATGTAGGCGCCGCCGGCGGTGCAGCCGCCGAATACCGCGGCAAGCTGGGGCAGGCCCTGCTGCGACATCCGGCACTGGCGGTAAAAGGTGTTGCCGAAGTGCTCCTTGTCGGGGAACACCCGGTCCTGCTCCGGTAGGTAGGCGCCGCCGCAATCCACCAGATAGATGCAGGGCAGCCGGTTCTGCTCGGCGATCTCCTGGGCGCGCACATGCTTTTTCACCGTCTCGTGAAAGAACGAGCCGCCCTTCACGGTGGCGTCGTTGGCGATGATCATGCAGTGCACGCCGCACACCTGACCCACCCCGGTGACGATGCCCGCTGCCGGCACCTCGTTGCCGTACAGGCCCCAGGCCGCGAGCGGCGAGAGCTCGAGAAAGGGCGTGTGGGGATCGATCAGGCGGTCGATGCGCTCCCGCGCCAGCAGCTTGTCGCGGGCGCGATGGCGCGCGATGTGCGCCTCGCGAATGCCGGTGGCGGCTTCCCGCAGGCGTCCGCGCAGGGTGTCGAGCAGGCCCTGGTAGTGCTCGGTGTTGGCGGCGAAGGACGCCGCGCGCGGATTGACGCGGGACTGGATCTGGCTCATCGGATGCTCGGGGTCAGGGAATGGGCGCCGCTGCCGGCGCCGGCCCGGGAATCTAGCAAAATCGGGGCGGGGGTGCGAGGTCGGGACGCCCTATGGTCAGGAAGCTGTGGTCAGAAGATGGTGAGGAAGTTCCGGTGGGGAGGCCGAAGTAGGGGGCAGGGCCTTCGGTGCCGGAGATATCGCGGCATCTGGATTCCCGTTTTCACGGGAATGACAGTGGTTGGATCCCCGTTTTCACGGGAGTGACGGTGGTTGGGTCCCGGTTTTCACGGGAGCGACGGTGGTTGGGTCCCCGTCACCCCCGCGCAGGCGGGGGTCCAGGCGCCCCCCGACTCTGAGGCACCGCGCACCGACGCAGATAGTCCCGCAGCAGTTTTTCAACAAGCTGCAAGTGATCAGCCGGTTATCAGGCCGTCAGCATTTTGTAGAGTTCGTCCTTCAGCGCGAGCCGCTTTTTCTTCAGGTCTTCCATGGTCTCGTCGGCCCTGGGGCTGCCTTCATCTTCGAGACGGCGCACTTCCCGGTCCAGATCGTTGTATTCGTCGAAGCGGCGGGCGAAGTGACGATCGCTGCTTTTGAGGGCGTGAATCCTTTCCTTGAGGACGGGGAATTCGTGGCTCAGGCTGTGGTTCTCGATCGACATCGTGGCCTCTGGGCAGTGGCTCAATTGGGGGCGGCAGCATAGCAAACTGGCCGCCAGACAGGCGGGCGCGGGACCATGATCATGGCGCGTTGGCGCGTACCTCTGCGCCGCGCCGGGGCAGCCCGACCGACAGCGCGCCGGCCGCGACCACCAGAGCGCTCGAGACGCACAGGCAGGCGGCGAGCCCGGCGGCCTGATAGACCCAGCCCGACAGCACCGTGCCGAGCAGGCGGCCGCCCGCGTTGGCCATGTAGTAGAACCCGACATCCAGGGAGACGCCATCGGCGCGGGCATAGCTGACGATCAGGTAGGAGTGGATCGCCGAATTGAGTGCGAACAGGATGCCGAAGGCGAGCAGGCCCACGACCAGCACCCAGGCCGGGTTCAGGTGCCCGAGCCCGACCGCGATGACGGCGGGCAGTGCCGCGAGCGCGAGCGCCGCGACCAGCGCGCTGCGACCGTCCGGAACGCGTTTGCCGGTAACCCGCGGCGCCAGCGCCTGCACCGCGCCATAGCCGAGGATCCAGCAGGCGAGGAAGCCGCCCACGGCCATGAAGCTCCAGCCCAGTTCCGCTTGCAGGAACACCGGCAGCGCCACCACGAACCAGATATCCCGCGCGCCGAACAGGAAAAACCGCGCCCCGGACAGCCGGTTCACCGGACCGCTGCCGGACAGCAGATCGCGAAATTTCGGCTTGAAGCTGGTTTTGCCCAGCCGGTTGTCGAGCAGGAAAAGCCCCGCCGCAAACACCGCAGCCAGGCCCACGGCCATCGCGGCGACCGCACCGCGAAAACCCAGCGCCGCCAGCAATGCGGCGCCGAGAAAGAATCCCACCCCCTTGAGGGCGTTCTTGGAGCCGGTGAGCAAGGCCACCCAGGTATACAGACGGCCCTCGCGGCCCGCCGGCACCAGCAGCTTGATGCTGCTCTTGGCGGCCATCTTGTTGAGATCCTTGGCGATCCCGGACAGTGCCTGTGCCGCCATCACATACAGCACGCCGAGGTACGCGGGATCGATCAGCAGCATGGCGAGCGCGACGATCTGGAGTCCGAGGCCGATCTGCATGGTGGCGTTCAGCCCCAGTCGCGCCGCCAGCAGGCCACCGCCCAGGTTGGTCACCACGCCGAAGAATTCGTAGAACAGAAACAGCAGCGCCACCTCCAGCGGCGCGTAACCGAGCTGATGGAAGTACAGCACCACCAGCATGCGCAGCGCGCCGTCGGTGAGCGTGAACGCCCAGTAGCTGCCGGTGACCAGGGCGTATTGGCGCAGCGGGCGCTTCATGGTTTGGCTCAGAGCGCCGCCGCGACCTTGCGGGCGAGCTCCATCAGGCGGTGCACATAGCCGGTTTCGTTGTCGTACCAGGCCAGTATCTTGACCAGCGTGCCGTCGATCACCTGAGTGGAGAGCGCATCGACGATGCTGGAGCGGGTGTCGCCGCGATAGTCCGCCGACACCAGGGGTTTTTCCTCGTAGCCGAGAATTCCCGCAAGGCGGCCGGCCGCGGCGGTGGCGAGCGCGGCATTGACAGCCTCCACCGTGGTGGCGCGTTCCACCTCGAACACGCAGTCGGTGAGCGAGGCATTGGCCAGCGGCACCCGCACCGCGAGGCCGTTCAGGCGTCCACGCAGCTCGGGAAATATCTCGGCGATCGCGGTGGCCGAGCCCGTGGTGGTCGGGATCAGCGACAGTCCCGAGGCGCGCGCCCGCCGCAGATCCGGATGGTAATCGTCGAGCACCCGCTGGCTGTTGGTGATGTCGTGCACCGTGGTGACGGCGCCGTGGCGGATGCCGAACTCACGCTGCATCACCGCCACCACCGGCGCGAGGCAGTTGGTGGTGCAGGAGGCGGCGGTGACGATGTGATCGCGATCCGCGGCGTAGTCGCCATCGTTGACGCCCATCACGATATTGAGGGGGCCGTCCTTCACCGGCGCCGACACCACCACCTTGCGCACGCCGGCCGCGAAGTAGGGCGCGAGCGCCGCTTTCGATTTGAACTTGCCGGTGCAATCCACCACCAGATCCACGCCCAGTTCGCGCCAGGGGGTGGCGGCAATGTCGGCATGGCGCGAGTAGCCGAGCCGGCGTGCGCCGATGTGCAGCGCATCCGCCTCCGCCGCGACGGACCGATGCCAGGTGCCGTGCACGGAATCGTACTGGAGCAGATGGGCAGCGGCGGCGGCATCGCCCGCGATCTCGTTGACATGGACGATATCGAGCTCGGGCCAGTCCCAGGCGGCGCGCAGCGCCAGGCGTCCCATGCGGCCGAAACCGTTGATCGCGATGCGGGTTGCCATGGGTCTCTACCTGATCTGTATATCCGGTTAAGCGGATATATTAATCAAAAAATGTGACCGTTCAACGACAGCTGTCAAGGATGCTCTGAACCACCACCCCATCGTCGTTCCCGCGCAAGCGGGAACCCAGGGAACGATCCCGGGCAGCCAGCTTCCGCAAGGCCGTCATTCCCGCGCACGCGGAAATCCAGGCCATCGCGGCGGGGGCGCCGCTCCTACATCGGGTCATTCCCGCGCACGCGGAAATCCATGGAGCAAAACCCGTCGATCATGCCGATATTGCCCGTCATTCCCGCGCACGCGGGAACCCAGGCCATCGCGGCGGGGGCGCCGCTCCTACATCGGGTCATTCCCGCGCACGCGGAAATCCATGGAGCAAAACCCGTCGATCATGCCGATATTGCCCGTCATTCCCGCGCACGCGGGAATCCAGGCCATCGCGGCGGGGGCGCCGCTCCTACATCGGGTCGTTCCCGCGCACGCGGGAACCCATGGAGCAAAACCCGTCGATCATGCCGATATTGCCCGTCATTCCCGCGCACGCGGGAATCCAGGCCATCGCGGCGGGGGCGCCGCTCCTACATCGGGTCGTTCCCGCGCACGCGGAAATCCATGGAGCAAAACCCGTCGATCATGCCGATATTGCCCGTCATTCCCGCGCACGCGGGAATCCAGGGGCCGTCAACCTGCCCACGGCGCCGATCCATGCCGTCATTCCCGCGCACGCGGGAACCCAGGGATCACGAGTTATTGCGCGACAGCCGGACCTGCGTCGTTCCCGCGCACGCGGGAACCCAGGAATTGCGGCCTTCCGGATGCCCGCCTGCGCGGGCATGACGGATTTACGGGGCTGTCGCAGCGGCATTTCACCACGCTGTCAGCTGCAACTGCGGGTGGCCATTTTGGCGAGTCGGCGCGTGTCGCGGCGCAGCTCGGGGACGAACTCGGCATCGCTGCCGAGCAGGGTCAGCAGCCGTTCCGCAAAAGCGTTGGCGGGGGCGAGCTGATAGTACATCCAGGTGCCCTGGCGGCGCGCCGCCACCAACCCGTGATGGCGCAGATAGGCGAGATGGCGCGATACCGCGCTTTGCGGCAGTTCGAGCGCATCCACCAGGTCGCAGACGCAGAGCTCGCCGCGCTGGCGCAGCAGATGCACGATGCGCAGGCGGGCGGGCTCGGAGAGCGCCTTGAAGAGCGTGGCGTAACGGGTCATGTCCATGGCGCGATTGTACGGGCGCCGGTAGTCGCCGCAACCTGCCGCCGGTGGCTTGAAGTGCTTTGGTTTGGGATTCAAGCTGCACCCTTTGCCGTACCGGGATAATCCGCAGCCTGGATCGTCGTCGCCTTGCGCCGCGCGATGGCCGCACGGATCGGCGTTTTACGGCGCGGAATCTCGACGATCGGTGTGGCATTTTGACGAGGAGTGGACCCATGCAACTGGGCGTGATCGGTTTGGGACGGATGGGCGCCAATATCTGCCGCCGGCTGTTGCGCGCCGGGCATGATTGTGTCGTCCACGACACACACCCCGATGCGGTTTCCCGGCTCGCGGGCGAGGGCGCGACGGGTGCTGCGTCCCTCGCCGATTTCGTGCGCCGGCTGACGCCTCCGCGCAATGTCTGGCTGATGGTGCCGGCGGCGGCCGTGGAACCGACCCTGACGGAGCTTGCGGCGCTGCTCGAACCCGGCGATGTGCTGATCGACGGCGGCAATTCGCACTACCGGGACGCCATCCGGCGCGCGCGGGAGCTCGGTGCCGCCGGCCTCCACTATGTCGACGTGGGCACCAGCGGCGGCGTCTGGGGGCTGGAGCAGGGCTTCTGTCTGATGATCGGCGGCGAGCCGGCCATCGTGCAGCACCTCGACCCGATCTTCAGCGCGCTCGCGCCCGGTATCGAAGCCGCGCCGCGCACACCGGGGCGCACCGGCGCCGGCGCCAGCGTGGAGCAGGGCTATCTGCACTGCGGGGCCAGCGGCGCGGGGCATTTCGTGAAGATGGTCCACAACGGCATCGAGTACGGCATCATGGCCGCGTACGCCGAGGGCCTCAATATCCTGCGCCACGCCAACAGCGGCAGCCTGGTCCAGCAGGTGGATGCGGAAACGGCGCCGCTGGAGGACCCGGCCGCCTATCGCTACGACCTGAATCTGGGCGAGGTTGCGGAAGTCTGGCGACGCGGCAGCGTGATCCGCTCGTGGCTGCTCGATCTGACCGCCCAGGCGTTGCTGCGCGATGCCGATCTGGCGGGATTCCAAGGTCGGGTATCGGATTCCGGCGAAGGGCGCTGGACCCTCAAGGCGGCCATCGACACCGGGGTACCGGTGCCCATGCTCAGCGCGGCTCTCTTCGCGCGGTTCAGCTCGCGCGGCGAAGGTGGCTTTGCCGACAAGCTGTTATCCGCGATGCGCAGCGAATTCGGCGGTCACGCCGAACAGTCCGCTCCGGAAGACCCAATATGAACCCCCCGATTTGCGATGCCCTGGTGCTGTTTGGCGCGACGGGGGATCTCGCCTACAAAAAAATCTACCCGGCGTTGTACCAGATGGTGCGGCGCGGTCGTCTCGATATCCCGGTGATCGGCGTCGCGCGCGGCGGCTGGGATCTGGCGCGTCTGCGCGCGCACATGCGCGACAGCCTGGAGCATCGTGGTGACTGCGACCCGGCGGTGTTCGAAAAACTCGCGGGTCTGCTGGGATTCGTCGACGGCGATTACGACGATCCCGCCACCTTCGGCAAGCTGTGCGCCGCCCTGGGCAGCGCGCAGCGTCCGCTGTTCTATCTGGCCATCCCGCCCAGCATGTTTCCCACCGTGGTGGCCGGACTCGGCGGGCTGCCCTGCGGCACGGCGGGGCGCGTGGTGGTGGAAAAACCCTTCGGGCGCAGCCTCGCCTCGGCCCAACACCTCAATGAAATCCTGCACCGGGTATTCGACGAAGCGGCGATTTTTCGCATCGATCATTATCTCGGCAAGGAACCGGTGCAGAACCTGCTGTTTTTTCGCTTCGCCAACTCGTTTCTCGAACCGATCTGGAATCGCAATTACGTGGAAAGCGTGCAGATCACCATGGCCGAAGCCTTTGGCGTCGAAGGTCGGGGCCGATTTTACGAAGAGGTCGGCGCGGTCCGCGACGTGATCCAGAACCACCTGTTGCAGGTCGTGGCGAATCTGGCCATGGAGCCGCCGATCGGCACCGGCAGCGAGCCGCTGCGCGACGAAAAAGTGAAGGTGTTCCGCGCCATCCGCCCGCTGACCGGACACACGCTGGTGCGCGGACAATATCGCGGCTACCGGGAGGAAGCGGGCGTGGCACCGGATTCCGCGGTGGAGACTTTCGCGGCGATGCAAATCCATCTGGATTCGTGGCGCTGGCAGGGCGTGCCCTTTTTCATCCGTGCCGGAAAAAATTTGCCGATGACCGCGACCGAAGTCATGGTGACGTTGCAGCGTCCGCCGCAGCAGGTATTTCCCGAAGCGGGCCTGACGCAACCCAACTATGTGCGCTTCCGGCTCGGTCCGGGTCAGATCGCGATCGCGATCGGCGCCCGGGTGAAGCGCAGCGGCACCGAAAATATCGGCGACGAGGTCGAGCTGTTCGCGTGCAAGACTCACGACGATGAAATGGAAGCCTACGAGCGCCTCATCGGCGACGCGCTGAAAGGCGATGCCACGCTGTTTGCGCGCGAGGATTCCGTGCTGGCGGCTTGGCGCATCGTCGATCCCATCCTGGACAACAATACTCCGGTGCGGGACTACGAGCCGGGCACCTGGGGTCCGGCCGAAGCCAACGCGATGGTCGGCGCGACCGGTGGCTGGCGCAATCCGAGCGCGACGGACGCATGAATTTGCCAGACCGCAACGTGCGCGCCCGGCGCGGCCACCCATCCGGCACGGGGTGTGGCATTGCGGACTGAAGTCCATGCCGATCCCGCAGCGGTGGCCCGCCGCGCCGCCGCCTGGATTGCCGGGGTGGCACGGCAGGCGATCGAGCAACGGGATCGCTGCGTGCTCGCGCTCAGCGGCGGCAGTACGCCGCTGCCGATGCTGCGCGCTCTGGCCACCACGGCGATCGATTGGCGCAAGGTTCAGGTGCTACAGGTCGATGAGCGCGTGGCGCCCAGCGAGAGCCCCGACCGCAATCTCGCGCAGTTGCGGGCGGCCCTGCTCGCGCGCATCCCGCTGCCGGCCGCCCAGATCCATGCCATGCCGGTCGAGGATGTCGATCTCGTCGCAGCGGCCGAACATTACGGTCGCCTGTTGATGCGCCTGGCGGGCGCGCCGCCGCGGCTCGATCTCGTTG
Organism: Porticoccaceae bacterium; assembly: GCA_050250395.1. Taxonomy (GTDB): domain Bacteria; phylum Pseudomonadota; class Gammaproteobacteria; order Pseudomonadales; family Porticoccaceae; genus JAGPUQ01. The sequence continues at coordinate 76,391 of JBFWOQ010000009.1, read as the reverse complement.
TGCTCGGCCTGGGCGCGGACGGCCACACGGCTTCGCTGGTGCCGGGGGATGCGGCACTCGACATCCGCGACGCCGATGTCGCCGTCACCGCGCTCTACAAGGGGCGGCGGCGGATGACGCTCACCTTTCCGGCCATCAACCGGGCGCGCCACATTCTCTGGCTCGTGACCGGAGCCGACAAGGCCGAGACGCTGGCGCGCCTGATCCATGGCGATCCGGCACTGCCCGCCAGCCGCGTCAACCGGGCGTCGGCGCTGCTGCTGGCGGATCGCGCCGCCGCCGGTCTGGCGCCGTAAACCGCGTAACCGCGGCGCGCTGCCGGGGCGGCGTCCCGGAACGTGCGGCGGGCCACAGATGCCTTGTACTTCGGTAGAGCCCCCGGGCCGGCTCCGGTATGATCCGGCCCATCGCGCGATACGGGAAAGCAGATGGAAGCGCAGCGCAGCCAACAGACCCGATTGCACCTTGGGGCGAGGCGTTCGGGGATTCTTTCCGTTCCGCCGGCCGCTAGACCTGTGTTCGCGGCGGCGCGGCGGCACCGGCACGGCCAGCGATGAAAGCCGTCATTCTCGCCGGCGGGCTCGGCACCCGGCTCAGCGAAGAGACCGTGGTGCGTCCCAAGCCCATGGTCGAGATCGGCGGCAAGCCGATCCTCTGGCACATCATGAAAATCTATGCCGTCCACGGTATCAACGATTTCATCGTCTGCCTCGGTTACAAGGGCTACCTGATCAAGGAATACTTCGCCAACTATTTTCTGCACACCTCGGACGTCACCTTCGACATCGCCAACAACCGCATGGACGTTCACAACAACAGCGCCGAACCCTGGCGCGTCACGCTGGTGGACACCGGCGACGACACCATGACCGGCGGCCGCTTGAAGCGGGTCAGGGATCATCTGCGGGACGAAGATGCGTTTTGCTTTACCTACGGCGATGGCCTGAGCAATGTCGATATTGGCGCGGCCATCCGCTTTCACCGCGCGCGGGGCACCCTGGCCACCGTGACCGCAGTGCGCCCGCCGGGACGTTTCGGCGCGCTCGACGTCGAGCATCACCGCATCACCGGCTTTCGCGAAAAACCCGCCGGCGACGGCGGCTGGATCAATGGCGGGTTTTTTGTGCTTTCTCCCGGCGTGATGGACTACATCGCAGGCGACCGGGTGACCTGGGAGCGCGAACCGCTCGAAGCGCTAGCCCGGGAGGGACAGTTGTCCGCGTACACCCACGACGGCTTCTGGCAGCCCATGGACACGCTGCGCGACAGGGTCCAGCTGGAAGAACTCTGGCAATCCGGAGCCGCGCCCTGGAAATGCTGGTGAGTGGCATCGATCCCGATTTCTGGCGCGGCCGGCGCGTGTTTCTCACCGGCCACACCGGTTTCAAGGGCGGCTGGCTCTCGCTCTGGCTGCAACAGCTCGGCGCCGATCTCACCGGCTACGCGCTCGATCCGCCCACCACGCCCAGCCTGTTCGAAGTCGCCCGCGTCGGTGCCGGCATGCGCTCGATCATCGCCGACATCCGCGATGGCGAAGTTTTGGCCACCGAGATGCGCGCCGCCAAACCCCAGATCGTCATTCACATGGCCGCCCAGCCGCTGGTGCGCGCCAGCTACGCCGACCCGGTCGCCACCTACGCCACCAACGTCATGGGTACCGTGCTTCTACTTGAAGCCGTGCGCCAGACCGACAGCGTGCGTGCCGTGGTCAACGTCACCAGCGACAAATGCTATGAAAACCGGGAGTGGGTCTGGGGCTATCGCGAAAACGAACCCCTGGGCGGCCATGATCCCTACAGCAACAGCAAGGGCTGTGCGGAGCTGGTCACCGCCGCGTATCGCAGTTCGTATTTCAATCCGGCCCGACACGGCGAACACGGCGTCGCCCTGGCCAGCGCCCGCGCCGGCAACGTCATTGGCGGCGGCGACTGGGCCGCGGACCGACTGATCCCCGATGTCCTGCGCGCCATCGCCGCCGGTGAGCCCGCCCACATCCGCAGTCCCCGCGCGATCCGCCCCTGGCAGCATGTGCTGGAGCCGCTGGCCGGATATCTGCTATTGGCGCGGCGCCTGATGGAAGACGGCCCGGCCCATGCGGAAGGCTGGAACTTCGGCCCCGCCGAGGCGGATGCGAGGCCGGTACAGTGGATCGTCGAACGCCTCGTCAACGCCTGGGGTGAAGGTGCGAGTTGGGAACTCGACGCGCGCCCACAACTCCACGAGGCGCATTATCTGAAGCTCGATTGCGCCAAGGCGCGCAGCCGGTTGGGCTGGCAGCCGCAGTGGGATATCGATCATGCGCTCGAATCCATCGTCGCCTGGCATCGCGCATTTCAGCGCAACGAAGACATGCACGCCGCATGCGTGCGGCAGCTCGAAGACTACGCTGGACCGATGCGCTCCCGGCAGCGCAATCGGTTGCGCGATAAACTGACATGACGCGAACCGATAAAACCGCCAGACCCCATGCGCCTGACTGACGAACAACGCAACGCCATCGTCGAGGAGGCCGCTCGTCTCCTCGGGCCGGGCGCGCGCGTGCGCCTGTTCGGCTCGCGGGTGGATGACAGCATGCGCGGCGGCGATATCGACCTGCATGTCGAGACGGAGGGCAGCCCCGCCAAGCTGCTGGATCGCGAACTCAAATTTCATGTCCGCCTGATTCGGAGGCTCGGTGATCGCCGCATCGACATCGTCGTGCATCGGCGCGGCGAAGTTGCGCGCCCCATCGACGAGCGAGCCTGGCAAACGGGAGTCGTCCTGTGACCGCATTGGCGTCCGAACGGGAACGGCTCACCCGGCTGGTCGAACGGGAAGACGTCCATCTGCGGGCCGTCCGTGATCGGCTGCTGGGCGATGACTGTAGCCAGGATGCCGGCCGGGTAAGCGGGTTGCTCAGTGACGACACCGGAATCGACAGACTTGAATCCTTTGGCGCCAAGTTCGTCCGCATGCAGGACACAGTGATCGATAAACTGATCCCCGCGCTGTTGCTGGCGGCCGGCGAGCCCGTGATGGCTGCAATCGACAACCGGGGCCGCATGGAGCGCCTGGGACCGGTGGCGCCAAGGCGCGCCGGAGGGTGGGCTCGCGTTCACGGTGGTACCTTGGCCGCGCGGTCGAATCCATAATCGCCCGGCATCGCGCATTCCAGCGCAAAAAGAGCTTGAGTACCCGCTGCTTGCGGCGGATTGACGACTGCCCCGACGGAGCCGCTCCATGAAATCAAAAGTCTTTCGGCAACGCGTCACTGCCGATGCCAACCACACCATCCACGTCACCTTGCCGCCCGAGATGGGCGATGAGGTTGAAATCGTCGTTGTCCCGAGCGTTGGAACCGCGGCGTCGATGTCGGCGGAAAGCCTCGTCATGGCCCAGTTGATGGATGAAACGGGGTTCGCGAAAAATGTGCTCGACAGTCCCGAGGAGGATTGCTGGAATGCACTTTGAGGTCGAGCCAGGCGCCATCTACAGCGCGCTGTTTCCGTTCAGCGATTTATCCGCAACGAAGAAGCGCCCGGTACTGGCATTGGGCGGAGTCGATGAGACGGGCGATGTGCGCGTCGCTTTTATCACGACAACACCTGTCCCGGTGTCACAGGGCTACGCGCTAAGCCAGGAAGACTACGACGGCGTGCCTTTGCCGTTTGTCAGTCATTTGCGCGCCGATAAAACCTTTAATCTTCACGCCAGCCGACTCGAAAAACCGTTGGCCAAACTGAGCGGCACGGGTTACGAACGCGCGCTGCGCAAACTGATTACCCTGGATATCCCCCAGTTTGCCGCGCACCGACATGCGCCCCAACCCTTCTCGCCCGGCAAGTCGGTCATCCCGCCCTCGACGAAGAGCGGCTCGACTACATCGCCACCCAGATCGAACAGTTTCTGGGGATAGGATTTTGATGATTCGCGTACAGGCTGTCGCCCCGCTTCACCGCCAGACACGAGGCCCCGCAGTGTTTGATGCATGGCAATGGATCAGGGGATAGACTGACCAAACGCTGACGGACAAGAACGACCCGAGAGACCCCATGCGCCTGACCGACGCACAACGCCGCGCCATCGTCGAAGAGACCGCTCGCCTCCTCGGGCCGGCGGCGAGCGTGCGCCTGTTCGGCTCGCGGGTGGATGACAGCGCTCGCGGCGGCGATATCGACCTCCTGGTCGAAACCCCGACCCCGGTCGCTCAGCCCGCGCTCACCGCCGCCCGTCTGGCGGTGAAAATCGAACGGCGCCTGGACGGACGGCATGTCGACATTGTGTTGGCCACGCCCGAAACCCCTGCCCTGCCCATCCATGACATCGCCTGTCGTCACGGGATGGCCCTGTGAACCTGCCCGCTCCGGACAGCGCCCAACGAACGCGGACACTCATCGAAACGGGTCTGCAGGAAGCACACTATTTACGGCGCACGGATGATCGACTTTTTGCGCTGCCACTCAGCCTCGATGCGATCAGCCGATTGCCGCCGGGTGAGGGGCTTTTTCACCGCCGCCAAATCACCGTGTTGCAGTAGCAGGAGCGGGCGAGCCATGAGACTCCGAGCCGAAGACCAGGAAGCGATTGCGCAAGCCGCGCGGGAGGTATTCGCTCCCGGTACGGCCGTACTCGTCTTCGGCTCACGCACCGATGACACGCGCCGCGGCGGCGATGTCGATCTGTTGATCGAAACTCCGGCCCCGATGCCGCCCGCCGAGCTGGTTGCGCGCCGCACCCGGTTCGTAGCCAAGCTGTATCGAAGCCTGGACGAGCAGCGGATAGACGCCGTCATCACAACCCGCGGCGAGCCCGATGCCCGTCCGGTGGTGGCGGAAGCGCGCAAGACCGGCATCCTGTTGGCGCAGCTATGACCACATCCGACAGACTGGCCGTTGCACTGTGGGAGGCCGACCGGCATGCGCGCACCCTGGCCGAAGCCCTGGGCGATTGGGACAGCGATCCGGCGCCTGACTGGCCTGCCCTCGATGCCGACCGCGAAAAGGTGCGCTTGATCGACCAGTTGCTGTTTCGCTTCATCAAGCTGCAAGACTCGCTCGGCGAGCGCCTGGTGCCGGCCACCCTGGCCGCGCTTAGTGAACCCTATGAAGACTGGCCGATGCGGGACCGTCTCAACCGGCTCGAAAAGCTCGGCTACCTGCAAGTGGACTCATGGCTGGCATGGCGGGAGGTGCGGAATCGCCTTGCCCACGAATACCCCGATCGCCCCGAGCTACGCTTTGCGGCGCTACTCGCAGCCATAGAGGCTGCGCGCGAATTGCGCGCCATGTGGGAGCGCTGGAGCGCTCGGTTAGCATACGAAGGTTTGACGGCAAGCGCCGCCCAGCCTCACGAACCACGGCCATAGCGCCTCCACCGTGCCCTCGTCAAAGGACAAATGTCGTCGTGATTAGGCTCGAATCTCAGCCAGGCGCGATCTGGGGGTTGTCATTCCCGCCTCCGTCATTCCCGCGAAAGCGGGAATCCAGGGGGTGACGATGGATGGCACCCCGACCTCCGTCATTCCCACCTCCCGTCATTCCCGCGAAAGCGGGAATCCATTGGCGCGAAGAACGTCCTTGTCGGCTCTGGATACCCGCCTGCACGGGCATGACGAAGAGTGGCTCGACTACATCGCCACCCAGATCGAACAGTTTCTGGGCATTGGATTCAGATGATTCGCGCACAGGCTGTCGCCCCGCTCCATCGCCAGACACGGCCCCGCGGTGCTTGATGCGTGGCAATTAATCAGGGGATAGACTGACCCAACGCTGACCGACAAGAACGACCCGAGAGACCCTATGCGCCTGACCGACGCACAACGCCGCGCCATCGTCGAAGAGACCGCTCGTCTCCTCGGGCCGGGCGCGCGCGTGCGCCTGTTCGGCTCGCGGGTGGATGACAGCATGCGCGGCGGCGATATCGACCTTTATGTGGAAGTCGATCAGGCGCTCCCCAATCGGGCGGCGACCGCGAGCCGACTGGCGGCCAGATTGCAGCTCATCCTGGGGGAACAGCGCATCGACATCGTGCTTGTGGACCCCAACACCACGCCCCAAACCATCCACGCCGTCGCGCGCCATGAGGGGGTCGCGCTGTGAGCGGGACCGAGCCAGGCAATGATCGCCTCTTGTTTCTGCTCGAAACCGTGGAAAAGGAAGGCCGCCATCTCATCGGCACCACCGCGCGTCTGTTTGCCGAGACAGTCGACGCGGCCTGGGTCAAGCGACTGGAAGACCAGCCGGAACTGGCCGAACGCACCGATGCCTTCGCCACCCGTTTCGGACGCATGCAGGACACCCTGGGCGACAAACTCATCCCCGAACTGCGGCGAAGATTGCTCGAAACCCCAGGCGCCACGCTCGACAACCTGAACCGCATGGAAAAGCTGGGACTGCTGGCATCCGTGACCGACTGGATGGAAGCGCGCAACCTGCGCAACCGCCTCGTCCACGAATACCTGTGGGATGAAGCGGAATTTGCCGGCGCGTTGAATCGCGCCGCCGAGCTGGTGCCACTGCTGGTGGGCACTTATAAAGCGGTGAACGCTTACGCCGGCGGCCGTTTCAGCCCGCCTGCGCAAGGCTGGCCACCGCAACTCCCCGCGTCATCTGGCACATGACACATGACCACCATTTTCTCTTCAGCAGGCCACACGCAAAATCGCGTCTATGGCTACACGACCGCTCGCCTAGCGCATCGCGTGATGCCCGATGTAAGCCGGCTCGCCGCCGTGCGCCGCAGCCGCGCCGCTATCCGTTCCGTCATTGCGGATCCGGGCCACGGCCAGCGATGGCCCTGGCCGGCTCATATCGCCCGCCGCGAACCGGCGGCGCCATGAACCAACGCTTTCACCGCTGCCCGTTGCCGCTCCCGGGGTTGACGCTGGTCGAGCGCCAGCCCATCGCCGATCCGCGCGGTTATCTGGAGCGCATGTTCTGCGCGGACACCTTCGCCGCGCTCGGGCTCGCCAAGCCCATCGTCCAGATCAACCATACGCTGACCCGCACCGAGGGCACCGTGCGCGGCATGCATTTTCAGCACGCGCCCCACGCCGAAACCAAGGTGATCAGTTGCCTGCGCGGCGCGGCGTTCGACGTGGCGGTCGATCTGCGCCGGGGTTCGCCCACCTTTATGCGCTGGCATGGCGAAACCCTGAGCGAGGACAATCACCGCACCCTGATCATTCCCGAAGGCTTCGCCCACGGTTTTCAGACGCTGACAGCCGATTGCGAACTACTGTATTTCCATACCGCGCCCCACGCTCCCCAATCCGAAGGTGGCGTATCGCCCACCGAGCCGCGCCTGGCCATTGCCTGGCCATTGCCGGTGCGTGAATTGTCCGAACGCGATGCGAAGTGGGCGTTGCTGTCCGCGCAATTCGAAGGGTTGGCGCCATGAACTGCCGGCATTGCCGCCATCCGCTGCACCATGTCTTTCTCGACCTCGGCCATGCGCCGCCGTCGAACGCCTATCTGAGCGCGGCCGATCTCGGGGCGCCCGAAGTCACCTTCCCGCTCCGGCTCCTGGTGTGCGAGCACTGCTGGCTGGTGCAGACCCAGGATTGCACCCGCCCCGACGAGCTGTTCCGCCCCGACTATGCCTATTTCTCGTCCACCTCCAGCACCTGGCTGGAACACGCCAGGCGCTACGTCGAAGCCATGCGCCAGCGGCTCGCGCTCGGACCGGGCAGCTTTGTCGTCGAAATCGCCGCCAACGATGGCTACCTGCTGAAAAACTTCGTCGCGGCGGGCGTCCCCTGCCTGGGCATCGAACCCACCGCCAGCACCGCCGCCGCCGCCGAAGCCCTCGGCATCCCCGTGCTGCGGGAGTTTTTCGGCGAGGCCCTTGGCCATCAACTGGCAGCGCAGGGCCGGCAAGCGGACCTGATCATCGGCAACAACGTCTATGCCCATGTGCCCGACATCAACGACTTCACCCGTGGCATCAAGGCCGCCCTCAAACCCGGCGGCACGCTCACCCTGGAATTTCCACACCTGCTGCGGCTGCTCGAACACACCCAGTTCGACACCGTCTACCACGAGCATTTCTCCTACCTCTCGCTGCATACGGTCAGCCGCATTTTCGAGGCCGCCGGGCTTCGCATCTTCGACGTAGAGGAGCTGCCCACCCACGGCGGCAGCCTGCGGGTGTTTGGCTGCCATGCCGAAGACGCCCGGAGCACCACGACCCAAGTTGCTGCACTGCATGCCCAGGAAGCCCAGCACGGGATGCAGGATCTTCGGACCTACGCCACCTTTCAGGCCCGCGCCGACCGCATCAAAAACGACCTCCTCGCATTCCTGATCCAGCAGAAAAACGCGGGCAAGAAGGTCGCCGCCTACGGCGCCGCCGCCAAGGGGAATACCCTGCTCAACTACGCCGGCATCAAGCCCGACCTGCTGCCGTTCGTCTGCGATGCGGCACCGTCGAAACAGGGCAAATTCATGCCCGGGAGCCACATTCCCATCCTGCCGCCCGCCGCCCTGCTCGAGCGCCGACCCGACTATGTGTTGATCCTGCCCTGGAATTTGCGCGATGAAGTGATGGTGCAACTCGATGGCATCCGCGCATGGGACGGACAGTTTGTGACAGCCGTGCCCGGATTAAAAACAACGTCATGCCAGTAGCCGCAGCCGATGCAATACCCGCCGGGTTTCTGGAACGGATCGCCGCTGGCGAATCGCAAACGCTGGAATTCAAAACCTGGTTTGACAAAGCCAGCATCGAATCGTTGGTGGCCTTTGCCAACGCACAGGGTGGCACGGTGTTGGTGGGCGTGACCAATGCCGCCGCTATTCAGGGCGTAACGGTCGGCAAAGAAACCCTTAACGAGTGGCTTGGGCAAATCAAATCCGCCACCAGCCCCTCACTTGTCCCCGAACTTGTCACTTATTCGTTGCATGGCAAAACCGTTGTATCCATCCATGTCGCCGAGTTCCCGGTCAAACCCGTCAGCACGCGGGGGCGTTACTACAAACGCATTGCCAGCTCCAATCACACACTGGCCCTGAACGAAATTGCCGATCTCTACCTGCAATCCCTGCAAATTTCCTGGGATGCCCACATCGCGCCCAACGCCAGCCTGGCGGACTTGTCACCCGCCAAAATCGAACGCTTCATCCAGCGGGTCAACGCCAGCGGACGCTTTGCCCTCGATGGCAGCACACCCATGGCTGCCCTGGAAAAACTCAAGTACCTCACCCAAGGCCGGCCCACCTGGGCCGCCATGCTGTTGTTTGCCAGCCAGCCATTGAGGCACCACATTCATATCGGGCGGTTCAAAACGCCGAGCATGATCATTGACGACCGGCAGTTCACCGACACCCTGTTCGAGGTGGTCGAACAAGCGATGACATTCATCGTCTCGCACATCAGCGTCGCCTTTGAGTTTGACGGCGGCATCCAGCGCAAGGAACGCTTTGCCTATCCGCTGCCTGCGCTGCGTGAAGCGCTGCTCAATGCCGTGGTCCATCGCAGTTACACAGATCCCAGCGACATCCAGATCAAAATCTTTGACGACCAGATCACGCTCTTCAGCCCCGGCACTTTTTACGGCGGCATCAGCATTGCCGACATCCAGGCCGACAACTACCGGTCCAGCCTGCGCAACAAGCTGGTGGCCGAGGGCTTCTATCTCATCAACGCCATCGAAAAATACGGCAGCGGCTTCATACGCATCCGCGAGGCCCTGCAGGATTACCCGGGGATCGATTTCGAGATCAAGGAATATGCCGGTGGTGTAATGGTCACCTTTGCCCAAAAGCAGCCAGTTGGCGGAGTAAGTGGCGGAGTAAGTGGCGGAGTAAGTGGCGGAGTAAGTGGCGGAGTAAGTGGCGAAACGCTCGGCTTGTTGCAACTGATCCGCTCTCATCCAGGGCTAAAAGCCGCTGAACTTGCCACCCGGATGAACAAGCCCAAAAGAACCGTCGAACGCTGGCTGAAACAACTCAAGAACGGTCGGCATATCGAGTTTCGTGGCGCGCCGAAAACCGGGGGTTACTACCCCAAGCAATCATGACAGCCTGCGACCGGACTCAAACCCGCCCAAAGCCAACCATCCGCGCCGTATCGCCAGCGCCGACTTTTCGCATTAGCGAGGTAAACTGCCGCCGATGAAACCGCGCATCCATTACGCCAAGCCATCCATCACCGAACTCGAAATCCGTTACGCAACGGACGCCGCGGCCAACGGTTGGGGCGAAAACTGCTACGACTACATTGTGCGTTTCGAAGAATCCTTCAAAACCCACCTTGGCGTGAAATACGCCATCGCCACCTCCAGTTGCACCGGGGCTTTGCACATGGCCGCGCCCGCGCCCGCCCTTGACCCCGATCACCGGCTGAATCATCGTCCTACCCACCCACCCGAAATTCAACAGAGACAATTTTTTTAGCGAGTATCTAGCATGGCTCATATCCCTGTTTTTAAACCTCTCATTGAGGATGAAGAGATTCAAGCCGCCGTCCACTCTCTCGAACAAGGGTGGCTCGGGATGGGTGCCTCCGTAGGCGCCTTCGAATCCGCGTTAGCGGGAGTTCTGGGTTGTACAGATCGGCACGCCGTAGCGGTAAGTACTGGGCATGCAGCCTTACATTTGGCGCTGATGCTAATAGGTGTCAAAGATGGCGATGAAGTAATTACCCCATCGTTCAACAATATCGCAGACTTTCAGGCCATTTTGGCCGTTGGCGCTAAACCAGTGTTTTGCGATATCCACGAGGGCACGCTTTGTATTGACGTGGAAAAAGCCGAGAAGCTTATTGGGCCACAAACAAAAGCGATCATCGCGATGGATTATGGTTGCTGCCTAGCTGATCACGACGCGGTCGCGGATTTGGCGGCTCGTTACGGCATTCGGGTGATACACGACGCCGCACACTCGCTAGGCTCGCTTTACAAGGGAAAACAAATCGGGTCTTTCTCTGATATTTGCATATTTAGCTTTGACCCAGTCAAAACGATCACATGTATTGACGGAGGGGCGCTGATAGTTAAAACAACAAATGATGTTGAAGCGCTACACCAAATGCGCCTAATTGGCATGGGCCAACCTGCCAGCATCATGTATGGTAACCAGCGCGCGTGGACATATGACGTTGCCCGCTTAGGGTTTCGCTATCATATGGCAAATCTGCATGCCGCAATTGGGCTATCTCAACTTCGCAAACTTTCAAAGATAATAAGCACGCGACAACGGGCATGCCGTATCTACAACGAACTTCTATATACCATCAGTGACGTTGCCCCCCCACAGTCAGACTTTAGTAACGTAACGCCGTTCCTCTATTACATCCGGGTTCCTGCCAGAAAGAGACAGCCACTTCGCGACTTTCTTAAGGACCGCGGCGTCGACACAGGCATTCACTGGCAACCTGGACACTTGTTTAGTTTATTTAAGGATTCTCGGAAAGGTGACCTTTCGATAACCAACAAAATTGGGGGGGAAATTCTTTCTTTACCCCTTCATAGCTTTATGGATGAGCGTGACATTACTCAAATATCGATGCATATAAAGGATTTTTTTTCGGGAGGAATGGTCGATGCTTAACCAAGGCAGGGGCTTGCTGCAGGCCTTAAAAGAAACCGCCGCCTGTGCAGGGCAGCAACTCGTTTTAAGGATTCCTGATTTCAAGGATTGCTATTTAAGGCCCATTCCAACGAAGTCAGGCGCTCTTAACTCCAAGGACGTTCTTTATTTAACTGAGTGGAGAAATCGTAACCAAAAGGCATTTCTAACGGAGTTTACCGCAACCACGGCTCGCACGGAACGTTGGCTAACTGAAGTGGTTCACAACGATGACACCCGCATTTTATTCATGCTTGTGGGCGTTGATGAGTTTCCAATTGGGTATATGGGTCTTGGCCATATCAAATGGGCTGAGGGTTACGGTGAGGCGGACGCCATAGTGCGCGGGCATCCGTCAGAAAAAGGTGTTATGACAGACGGACTTATCACTCTTGTGAATTGGGCCAGGTACCAGCTTGGCATCAATCATATCGGCGTCCGCGTGCTGTCGGACAATCGCGCTCTTTCTTTCTATAATCGAGTTGGTTTCGTCGAGACTAAAAGAGTTCCTCTCGTAAAACATGAATCCGCAGATCAGGTAACTTGGGTCGAGGATGAGCTATGCGGAGCACCTGAGCGCTATCTCGTATATCACAGTTTTATAAATCCCTGGTCACAAACCAAGGGCTAAAATAACTTAATCGACATTTACAACGGAAGAAAGCATGGATCCATTAACTCAGTTCGAGTCGGAATGTGCGTCGTCAATCAAAACGTATGCCAATGAAAAGGAATGGCAGAATCTTTCGCGACTATGGTTGCAGTGTGCATTTAATAAAAGATACATGTACAACTTCAAGTCACTCGGGCGGCCGGTAATCCAAGTCCCAATTGATATGGTCGGTATGCAGGAGCTTATCTGGCAGATCAAGCCCGATCTGATCATCGAGACCGGCATCGCTCATGGTGGTTCGCTGATCATGAGCGCCTCGATGCTTGCCCTGCTTGATTTGTGCGAGGCCATCGAGGCCGGCGCCACGCTGGATCCGCGTGTGTCGCGGCGCCAGGTCCTGGGCGTCGACATCGACATCCGCGCCCATAACCGCGCGGCGATCGAGGCGCACCCGATGGCCTCGCGCATCCAGATGATCCAGGGCTCCAGCATCGCGCCGGAAATCATCGCGCAGGTGCGGGCCGTCGCTGCCGATCATTCGCGCGTGCTGGTGTGTCTGGATAGCAACCATACCCATGATCACGTACTGGCGGAGCTGGAAGCCTATGCGCCGCTCGTCAGCGCAGGGAGCTATTGCGTGGTGTTCGATACCATCATCGAAGACATGCCGGAGGACATGTTCCCCGACCGCCCCTGGGGGCCGGGCAACAACCCCAAGACCGCAGTCTGGGAATACCTGAAAAGCCACCCGGAATTCGACATCGACAGGAGCATTCAGCACAAGCTGCTGATCACGGTCGCGCCGGATGGGTATCTGAAGCGAATCCAACCGTAAGCGGCCGGTCCCCCATCATGGGCAAGGTAACGCGCAACCTGCTCGCCAATTATTTCGGCGCCGCCTGGACCGGTTTGATGGGCGTTGCCTTCATCCCGCTTTATGTCCGCATTCTGGGCATGGAAGCTTACGGCGTAATCGGGGTGTTCGCCGTGCTGCAATCGGTATTCCTGGTGCTGGACATGGGCATGGCGCCGGCCCTGAGCCGCGAGGCGGCGCGGTTTCAGGCCGGCGCGCATAGCCCGCAGGGGATGCGCGCGCTGGTCCACGCCATCGAGCGCGTGTATTGGGCGATAGCCATCGGCATTGCCGCGGGCCTGGCGGTCGCTTCGCCCTGGCTTGCGGGGGACTGGTTGCGGCCGCAGGCCCTGGCGACCGCAACGGTTTCCCAGGCGCTGATGGCCATGGGCGTGGTCGTTGCGTTGCGCTGGCTCGCGACCCTGTATCGCAGCACCATCCAGGGCTTGCAGGATCAGGTATGGCTCAACCTCGTCACCGCCGGGTTCGCGACGCTGCGCGGGCTGGGAGTGATTCCCGTGCTGGCCTGGCTGGCGCCGACCAGTCAGGCGTTTTTCATCTACCAGGCGGTGGTGACCGGGCTCGAAGCACTGGTGTTGGCGGTGAGAATGCGGCGGCTGCTGCCCGCCGTTTCCGCGCCGCTGCGGTTTCGCTGGCAGGCTTTGCGCGGCATCTGGCGGTTCGCGGCGGGCATGAGCGTCATCACCGCGCTGGGAATCCTGCTCACCCAGGCGGACAAGGTGCTGCTGTCCCGACTGCTGCCCCTCGCGCAATTCGGTCACTACGCCCTCGCCAGTACATTGGCTGCGGCCCTGTATATCATGGTCGCGCCCATCACCAACGCCGTCTATCCGCGCCTGACCGAGCTGGTGGTGCAGGGTGACCAGCATCGGTTGGCCGAAGCCTATCACCGCTACTGCCAGGCTTTGACCCTGGCGCTGGTGCCCGCGGCGCTGGTGCTGGCGTTCTTCTCCGATCATCTGGTGCTGCTGTGGACCCGGGACCTGGAACTGACCCGCGTCGTGGCACCGCTGGTCAGCTTGCTGGTCGTCGGCAATATGCTCAATGGCCTGATGAATCTGCCGTATTCGCTGCAACTCGCGCACGGCTGGACCCGGCTCCCTGCGACAGTGAACCTGGTGGCTGTCGTGACGCTGGTGCCCGCGATCTATCTCGGCGTCAAGGCCTTTGGTGTCATCGCGGCGCCCGTTGCGTGGATTGTCTTCAACAGTTGCTGTATTGCGCTGGCCGTGCCGCTGATGCACCGCAAGCTGCTTCCGGATGAAATGTGGAGGTGGTATGGCCGGGATGTGTTGGCGCCGATACTGGTGGCATTCGCGGCCGTTGGCGCGGTGTGGCTGATGGCGCCAGCGACCGCCCTTGATCGCGCTTTGCCATCCGCCGTATTGTTATTGCTCGCCGCCGCGATGGCTCTTTTTGCCGCCGTGCTTGTCACACCGCTCTGCCGAGGACCGTTAATGTGCTCCATCGGCGCACTCCGGCGTCGGTTGCCGTGAGTAAAGTTTCCGGAATGGTGTCTGCATGCTAGATGATCGGAAGTCCGCTACCCATGCGACCATGCCATTGGTGAGCGCCTGTATCCCGACCTACAATCGATCCGCGAAATTGATGCGAGCGATTAATTCACTCTATGCCAGCGACTATCGGAATATCGAGATAATCATTTCCGACAACGCCTCATCGGACAATACAGAGCGCTTGTGCGCCGAGCTGTCGGATGACGATAAGCGCATTCGATATTTCAGGCAGTCCGAAAATGTCGGGCCAACCAAAAACTTTGAGTTTGCCAGGGCGCAGGCGGGAGGCAAGTATTTCATGTGGCTTGCCGATGACGACTGGATCGATCCAACGTACATTTCACTTTGCGTACAGGCGCTTGAAGACGATCCGTCCGTGGCGCTCGCGGCAGGACAAGGCGCCTACCACCGGGATGACGGTTCATTTGCGTATCACGGCAATGTAATCGAGGCCGGCTCGTCGTTGCCGATACTTAGAGTGATGAAGTATCTGTGGCGCGTCTGGGACAACTCGATGTTTTATGGGGTTTATAGAAGGAGCATGGTGGAGAAGTGCAGGATACCGAATATTCTCGCGGGCGATTGGGCGTGGGTAGCGGATGTTCTTTTGCGAGGGAAAGCAGCCGTTGTCCCTGGCGTTTTTATTCACCGGGAATTCGAAGACAGTACAGCTTCTACCATTCGCCGCATGGTTTCGGCTCTGGGCCTGCCGGCATGGCATGGAAAATTTCCGTGGATTGCCATAGGTGCTTCAATTGCCTCGCATATGGCAAAGGCTGCAAGCGGAGGTAACGCGCTTAAGAACGTTTGCGTTTATGTTGCTGTATTCATCACGGTATTTTTCAGGCGTAACAATATACGACTTGTGGCTTCACACGTTCCTTTTTTTACAAGAATCTATAGATTTGTTGTTGCAAGGAACGACGGTGACCGGAATTATAGACGTGGTTGATTGACGGCCATGGTGCTACTGGTGTGTTTTGTTGTTGCGCAGACTGCTGTGCTGCAAGATGGGTTGCCATCAACTATCGCTCTGGGCGTTCCATGATGGTTGAATGTCTATGGATGCATATGCATGCGTGATCTGACGAAATCCCGTCCAAAGGGCGATGCGAACAAGCGGTACTATGACTCTCTGGGGATAGGAGAGTACTCCTCCACGGCGCCACATTTGCGGCATGAATCGATAAGGCGGTTGTACGACGAAATGGTGGCAAAGGCATTTGATGTCTGCAAAGACAACGAAGGTCGTGCAAGGGTGTTGGATCTCGGTGCCGGCGACGGGGTAGCCACTGCGTCCTTTCTGAAACTCGGCGCCGAGGTCTTGGCCGTTGACGTGTCCGAGCGTCAGTTGGAGCAACTACGCGCAACCTGTGTGGGGCTGCCAGGCAAGTTGACCATTCGTTGCACAGACATCGATACCATTCTGGAAGAATGCGCTCAATTCGATGTTATTGTCGCGAATTCACTGTTGCATCATATTCCGGATTACTTGGATATGATTTTGCGCTGTATCCCGCGTCTCTCGGACCACGGGGCGTTTTTCAGCTTTCAGGATCCAATGTGGCGCGCTTCCCTGTCGCGCCGCGACGCCACAGTTTCTTGGGTTGCGTATGTTCTATGGAGGATCTTTCAGGGGGATGTTACGGCAGGGATCGGACGTCGTCTTCGGCGCATGGCTGGAATTTATTCGCCGGATTCGCTGCATGACAATGTGGAGTATCACGCGGTCCGTGATGGAGTGAATCAGGACCGGATCGCGCAAGCCCTTTCTGCCGCCGGATTTATGTGCGAGACAGTGCGGTATTGCAGTTTGCATAGTGACAAGGCGCAATTTTTCGGGGAATGGTTGGGGATTCGTAACACGTTTGGAATGGTTGCAATGAAATCGCCGGTGGGAGCGGGAATGCAACGGAAGCCTACCGAGCATGCAGAGATAGAATGTTTATAAGAGTCAACGAAAGGCAAAAAGCGCAGAGTGATCGGTTCGTTCGCATTTTGTACAAAGCGATCGAAGCTCTGTAAATTGAACTGTGTATCTGCTCTTTGAGACGATCATTGGCAACTGTAACGCCTGTTATCACTAACCCGTGAACTCAACCATGCGCATCGCCCTCGATTCCCAAATCTTTGCCATGCAAGAATATGGAGGAGTTTCTCGCTATTTTTGCAATTTGGCCAGATGCTTGTCTTCACGTCCCACTGTTGACCTGAAAATCTTCGCTCCACTGCATATCAATTCCTACCTATCTGCTCTGCCGCCGAAGCTTGTGTTCGGCAGACACGTTCCCATAGCCGCTAAACAACACAAGCTCACTCATGCGCTCAATTTGGCGTTATCTTGCTCGCCGATCAGGCGGTTCAAGCCCGAGATCGTACATCACACCTACTACTTTCCGTGGACCTGCGCGCCGAAAGGCGCGCGCCGGGTAGTCACGGTGCACGATATGATCCATGAACGCTTTTCGACCATGTTTCCGATGAATAGCCGCCTGTCAACGTGGAAGAAGCAAGCCGTTCTCCAAGCGGATCACGTTATCTGCATATCGGAGAGTACTCGCCGAGATTTGCTGGAGATGTTCAATCTTTGCAGCGACAAGGTATCCGTAATTCATCTGGGATTTGATCGCCTTGCCGATCCGAGAGATCTGCTCAACCAGGAACTACAACCGGGCTGCTTGCCCTACATCCTTTATGTCGGAGAACGCGCCGGCTATAAAAACTTTTCGGGATTTTTACGTGCTTTCGGTAGCTCTTCGTGGCTACGCCAGAATTTCGGGGTTATCTGTTTTGGCGGGGGCCTTCTGCGGTCAGATGAACTTCGTTTGATCAGTGAGTTGGGAATACCCGAGCATCAAGTTAGCCAAACAGGTGGCGGCGATGGAAGGTTGGCCGTGCATTATCGCAATGCGGCAGCGTTTGTTTATCCCTCGCTTTACGAGGGCTTCGGCATACCACCGCTTGAAGCCATGTCGCTGGATTGTCCGGTTATCTGCAGCAATACCAGCTCGCTTCCCGAGGTGTTAGGGGCCGCCGCAGCGTATTTTGATCCACACGACACTGATTCGATACGCCTCGCATTGGAGAAAACGCTAGGGTCTTCAGAGCGACGCCATGAATTAATCGAACTGGGCCGTGAACGCTATACTCGATTTACCTGGGAGCTCTGCACGGATTCAACCATCGAACGATATAGCAGTCTGTCGTGAAAGGCGCTCTAAGTTGTTGGGTTGGTGAGCAAGAGGGCGGCTTTTTGTTGCCCAATAGCGGTTGGCTGAAGGATATCAGGTCCGGGGCACTTCGCGAGGCGGCGATCGCCACGACTGCCAATCTTGTCACAATTGGCGTTAAAGCTCAGGTTCGGTTGTTGTCCATGGCGCCAGCAACACGATCCCGACGATTACATTATCGCCACTGGCGAAGCGCATTCGCTTCAGGAGTTCGTCGCCACTGTGTTTGGGGCTGTTGGCCTGGATTGGCGAAAACATGTTGATTCCGATCCATCACTGTTTCGCCCCGCGGATATTGGCCGGAGTCAGGGCAATCCGGAGAAAGCCGCACGCAAACGTGGTTGGAAGCCGGGGTTTCTAATGAGAGATGTCGTAAAAGGCTTGGTCGATTGGGAAAATCGCGGTCGGGAAGGAGTGTGCTCAACAGAACAAGGGGCTCAGGTAATCGGCGGCACGACAGGAGCTATCGAGATTATTTTGTGACGCATATTCGCTACGGTTTATCCGACGACGCTTGGGAAAACGTCGTTCCTCACATTGTCAGGATGGTCAAGGCGCATGGCTTTACACGGATCGTGGAAATCGGCGCCGGCGCTAATCCGACGTTATCCGCTGACTTTGTCGCATCCCGCGGGATCGAGTACACATTGCTCGATATTTCCCAATCCGAGCTGGATAAGGCGCCCGTGGGCTATCTGAAGGTTTGCGCGGATATTTGCGGGGATGCACCTTTGCTTCGGCGGCAATACGATTTTGCGTTCAGCCGCATGCTGGCCGAGCATGTGCCAAACGGCGAACAATTTCACCAGAACATCCGTTCGCTGTTGAGGGATGGCGGCTACGCTTTCCACTTTTTCCCGACGCTATTTGCGTTGCCTTTTTTGGTCAATGCCGCATTGCCGGAGACATGGGCTGAGAAGTTGTTACATCTTCTCCAGCCCGGGCGCGAAAGGTCCGGCAAGCTGGGCAAGTTTCCGGCGCGCTATTGCTGGTGCCGCGGTCCGTCGCGCGGGCAGATTCGCAGGTTTGAACGGTTGGGGTACGAGGTCGAACAATATCTCGGCTTTTACGGGCACGGGGCGTATTACCAGAAGATTCCGGTTCTGCGAGATATCCACGCGTGGCTGTCGGGGGTGCTCAGTCGCCATCCGGTGCCCGCGTTGACAAGTTTTGCCTATGTGGTACTGATCAACCGCGCAATCGAGATGGAGCGGTCGTGTTCACAAACCTGACCGCCAAGGCCCGCAAACTCGCCGGCATTCTCGCCGTTCCCGCTTGGCGCGCGGCGCTGCTCCGCCACCGGGTGGCGGCCGGGGTGGAACATGCCCGCGTGCTGCGCAATCTGGGGCCGGCGCGCACGGTGGTGGACATCGGCGCTAATCGGGGTCAGTTCGCGCTGGCGGTGCGGCACTGCTTTCCGGATGCCGCTATCGTTTCTTTCGAGCCGCTGCCGGGGCCGGCGGCGGGGTATCGGGCAGTATTTGCGGGTGATGGTCGCGCACGACTGGTAGAGGCGGCCATTGGGCCGGAATCAGGGACGGCAACCATTCATCTGTCGGCGCGGGACGATTCTTCGTCCCTGCTGCCGATCACGGCGCAGCAGAATGAGTTGTTCCCCGGCACGGCCGAAGCCGGCACCGCCACCATTCGCGTGCTGCGCCTGGCCGATGCCCTGCCCGCGGCGGACATCGCCGCGCCGGCACTGCTCAAGCTGGATGTGCAGGGTTTCGAGTTGCAGGCGCTGGCCGGTTGCGAGGAGGTGCTGGAGCGCTTTGCCTGGGTGTATGCGGAGTGTTCGTTTCAGGAGCTGTACGCGGGGCAGGCGTTTGCCGACGAGGTGATCGCCTGGCTGCGCGAACGGGGTTTGCGCCTGGCGGGGGTCTACCACATGGCGTATGACGAGCGCGGCCGGGCGGTGCAGGCGGATTTTTTGTTTGGGCGGTGAGGTTTGGCGCCGGGGTTGATCGCGGCGGGGGCGCCGCTCCTACGGGGTTGCGGTGTGGTGTCCGGGGTTGATCGCGGCGGGGGCGCCGCTCCTACGGGGGTGGGGTGTGGCATCTGGGGATGATCGCGGCGGGGGCGCCGCTCCTACAGGGTCGGTGGTTGTAGGAGGCCCGCCCCCGGGCATGCGGGCGCGTCATGGCCCGTGCAGCCGGGGTGTCAGCCGCCGATTTCTTCTTCAATGATGCGACGGATGCCGTCGTCCGGGATGTCGGACTGCTCGGCTTTTGAGTAGATCGTCACGAGCAGGCGACCGCTTGCGGTCTGGACGTAGTAGATCACCCGATAGCCGCCGCTGGTGCCGCGCTGCGCATCACTGTTGGGCAGGCGGACTTTGTGGACGGTATGGCCAATGCCCTGCACCCGATCACCCGGCATAGAGCCGCTCTGGAGTTCATCCAGCAGCGGCTGCAGATCGGACTGGATGCGACGGTACTTCTTGCGGAGGCGTTTGAGCTGGCGGAGAAAGGCAGCGGAGTAGTTCAGCGCGACCGGCGTCGGCTCAGTCGGCATTCACGCGATCCCACAGCGTGTCGATGGGATAGACGCGCCCGGCCTTCATGTCGCGCAGTCCCTCACGCAGGCTCTCCTCGGCCGTCGGCCACGGCTCGTCTTCCTCGATGCCTTCGCGAAACGAATGCACCAGGCGCAGCAGCAGCGGCCGGTAGCGCTCTGGCGTCAGATCGACTTCAGCGTGCAGTTGCTTCGTCAGTTCGGTGATGTCGGTTGTCATGACGGATTCCTCGCAAGATCTTCAGTTTAGTCGGCTGGGGCCGCGCACGACAGTTCGCTGCAGGCTATCTCGACAGAGCGGCAAGTCTCGGAAGCTGCCCGCCGGATATGACTGAGGTAGCGGGTTTACGGTGGAATGATACGGTATACCCAAACTATGCTGAAGCGTAAAAAGGGTCGGAGTAAATATCTGCCCACGGGGATCGGTGGTTGTAGGAGGCCCGCCCTCGGGCCGATGGGT
The DNA here is from genome assembly GCA_050250395.1 of Porticoccaceae bacterium. Classification (GTDB taxonomy): domain Bacteria; phylum Pseudomonadota; class Gammaproteobacteria; order Pseudomonadales; family Porticoccaceae; genus JAGPUQ01. Next base: position 55,637 of record JBFWOQ010000009.1, on the reverse strand, counting down.
TTGGTGCGGTATCGGGGTTGATCGCGGCGGGGGCGGTTGCAGCGGGGCACCTGTAGGAGGCCCGCCCCCGGGCCGATGGGTTTGGCGGGTGCGATGCTGATGATGTATATCCCGTTGACATCTCCCAAAGGCAAGCCAATAATCGAGCCATCTTTCTCCACATGATCCAACGCCGGAGGCATCGCATGATCGAAACCACAGTTTTCAAGAGCAATCGCAGTCAGGCGGTGCGCCTGCCCAAGGCGGTGGCTTTGCCCGATGATGTGAAGCGGGTCGAAGTTATCCGAGTGGGACAGGCGCGGCTGATTGTTCCGGTCGGGCACGGTTGGGATGATTTTTTCGATAGCCCCGGTGTTACCGATGACTTCATGACCGAACGCGATCAGCTGGCGATGCAACAGCGGAATGGGCTGTGACACTGCGCTACCTGCTGGATACCAATATCTGTATCTATACGCTGAAACAGCGCCCCGCCCATCTTCGAGAGCGGTTCAACCGCCATGCGGCCCATTTGGCCATCTCGTCGGTCGTGCTGGCCGAGCTGTTGTACGGCGCAGAGAAGTCGTCGCGCCAGGAACACAACCTCGACCAGGTGGAGCGCTTTGCAGCCCGGCTGGAAGTGCTGCCATTCGATGACAAGGCGGCCGTTCACTATGGCCAGATCCGGGCGGCGCTGGAGCGGTCCGGCCAGGGAATCGGGCCTTATGACCTGATGATTGCAGGCCATGCCCGCAGCCTGGGATTGACTCTGGTCTCCAACAACGAAAGGGAGTTCTCCCGTGTCCCGGGGCTATTATTGGAGAACTGGGTGTAAGCCAAGGGTGGGCAGGTTTCATCTGCCGACGCGAAACGAGGCTTGACCGCGCGGGCACGCTGCGCTTTGCCCACGCTACGTTTGCTCGTTGGTGGAGCTTTGGCCAGGCGCTGGCCGACGCGGTGATCGCGGCGGGGGCGCCGCTCCTACCGGGGCCGGCGGTTGTAGGAGGCCCGCCCCCGGGCCGAGATCGTTGCGACGGGGAGTCGAACCATGGACGGCAGACCACATGCCTCGGCGTTGCGGCGGGGACGTTATTCGGAAGCGGGTCGGGTGTATCTGGTGACTGCGGTAACCCGCGAGCGCACCCCGGTGTTCAGGGAATTTTTTGCGGCCAGGACGTTGGTTCAGGCATTGCGTCTGGAGGAGGCCGAGCAGCGGGCGCGGACCCTGGCCTATGTGGTCATGCCGGACCACCTCCATTGGTTGCTGCAGCTCGGTGAGGGCAGAACGCTGTCCGCGGTTGTGGGGGCCGTCAAATCCGTGACCGCCCATCGTCTGGGGATGCGCATCTGGCAGCCGGGATTTCACGACCGTGCGCTGCGCCGCGAGGAGGACCTGGAAAACGCTGCGCGATATCTGGTGGGAAATCCGCTGCGCGCAGGTTTGGTGAAAAAGGCGGGTGATTACCCCCATTGGGATGCGGTGTGGATTTGATGGCATGATCGTAGGAGGCCCGCCCCCGCGCCGATGGGTTTGGCGCGGTATCGGGGTTGATCGCGGCGGGGGCGCCGCTCCTACGGGGTTGGTGGTTGTAGGAGGCCCGCCCCCGGGCCGATGGGCTGGCTATCAATATGAAAACCGGAAGCCAAAACGTTACCCACTATCCCAGCGGTGAACCCGCGACCTGTGCTGAATTCGGGGTCGACGTACACCCGACCGATGCGGCCGGATCCCGGGGCGCCAAGCTGAAAATTCTGATCCAGAGCATCAACCATGCCCCGGAGTTGACGGGTATCGGCAAATACACCGGTGAAATGGCGGCCTGGCTGGCGGCCTGCGGGCACGAGGTGGATGTGGTGGCGGGGCTGCCCCATTACCCGGAATGGGCGGTGTTTCCCGCGTATCGGGGCCTGGGGTTTCGCCGTGAAACCCTGCATGGCACCCGGGTCATGCGCACGCCGCATCGGGTGCCCGCGCCCACGCGCGTGTCGGCACTGGGCCGGATTCTGATGGAGACCAGTTTTTCCATCGCCGGGCTTTACTGGTGGGCTGGGATTCTCTGCCGGCGGCGTCGTTACGATCTGGTGATCGCGGTGTGTCCGCCGCTGCAGGGCGCGATCATGCCCTGGCTGTATGGGCTGCTGAGGCGCGTGCCCTGGGTGCTGCATATCCAGGATTTTCAGGTGGATGCGGCAGTTCGCCTGGGAATGCTGCGGCTTGGACCCCTGCAACGGCTGCTGTACGCGGGAGAGAATTTTCTGGTGCGGATGGCCGCGTGCGTCAGTACCATCGCCCCGGCGATGTACCGGCGGGCGATCGAAAAGGGCGCCGATCCGCGGCGCACCTGGCTGGTTCCCAACTGGACGGATACCGACGCGATAGTTCCGGGCGAAAGGGACAACGGACTGCGCGGCGAACTGGGTTTCGACGCCGGGCATCTGCTGGTGCTGTATGCGGGGGCCATGGGTGCCAAGCAGGGTCTGGATGTGGTGTTGCGGGCGGCGGCGCTGGTGCGGGAGCAGCCGCGGCTGCAGTTCGTCCTGGTCGGGTCCGGGGGAGATCGCCCGCGTCTGGAGGCGTTGGCGCGGGAATTGGCGTTGACCAATCTCCGGTTTCTGCCGGTGCAGCCGGAGGAACGCATGAACGATCTGCTGGCCATCGGCGATATGCATCTGGTGGTACAGCGCGCGCAGGCGGCCGATCTGGTGATGCCATCGAAACTGGCCAACATCATGGCCGCGGGCCGGCCGACAGTGGCGACCGCGGCCGCCGACACCGATCTGTTCGAGCTGCTGAGTCGCCACGATTGTGGCGTCGCGGTGGCACCGGAAGACGCCGCCGCGCTGGCCGCGGTGCTATTGCGGCTGGCGGACGATCCCGCACGCCGGGAGCACATGGGACGCAATGCGCGCGCTCATGCGGAACAGCACCTGAACAGGGACACAATTCTGGCCGCCTTCGAACGGCAGTTGCATGGGCTCGCTGACGGGCGCAAGCACGTCGGGAAAGTGAATCCATGAAACATGAAACAGTTGTCGCGGTGTGGCTGCTTATCGAACAGCTACCAGTGCACTGGTGATGGCGGTACTTCACGCCGAGCAGGGAGAAACTGTTGTGACACAGGTTAAACGGGCGTTGATCACCGGGGTGACCGGGCAGGACGGCGCCTACCTCGCCGAACTGCTATTGCACAAAGGCTACGAAGTACATGGCATCAAGCGCCGGGCTTCGTCCTTCAATACCGACCGCATCGATCACCTCTACCAGGACCCTCATGTTCTGGATCGCCGGCTGATCCTGCATTACGGCGACCTGACCGATTCCACCAATCTGATCCGGGTGATCCAGCAGGTGCAGCCGGACGAAATCTATAACCTCGGGGCGCAGAGCCACGTCGCGGTTTCGTTCGAGACGCCCGAATACACCGCGAATGCCGACGCGCTGGGTGCGCTGCGTCTGCTGGAGGCGCTGCGCATTCTCGACCTGGGCCAGCGGACGCGGCTCTACCAGGCGTCTACGTCCGAGATGTACGGCAAGGTGCGCGAGACGCCGCAAACCGAAACCACGCCTTTTTATCCGCGCTCTCCCTATGGCGTCGCCAAACTCTACGCGTACTGGATAACGGTGAATTACCGTGAGTCCTACGGCATGTATGCCTGCAATGGCATTTTGTTCAACCACGAATCGCCGGTGCGCGGGGAGACCTTCGTCACCCGCAAGATCACCCGCGCGCTGGCGCGCATCAAGCTGGGGCTGCAGGACTGTTTGTATCTGGGCAATCTCGACGCGCGACGGGACTGGGGGCACGCGCGGGATTTCGTCGAGGCGCAGTGGCTGATCCTGCAACAACCGGAGCCTGACGATTATGTGATTGCCACCGGCGAGCAACATTCGGTGCGTGAATTCGTGGAGGCGGCGGGCAAGCAGCTCGGCATGAATATCGACTGGCAAGGCGCGGGTGCGCAGGAGCAGGGTATCGATCGTGAGACGGGTCGCCGCATCATCGCGATCGATCCCCGTTATTTCCGGCCCGCCGAGGTGGATACGCTGCTCGGCGACGCGACCAAGGCGCGGACGCGCTTGGGCTGGCAGCCACGCACGTCCTTTGCGGAACTGGTGGCCGAGATGGTGCGCGAGGACTTGAAAGCCGCCGAACGCGATGAACTCTGCCGTCGCGAGGGTTTTCAGACGTTTGATCATCATGAATAAGAACAGCGGCATTTTCGTCGCCGGTCATCGCGGCCTGGTGGGCAGCGCGATTGTGCGCCGGCTGGAACAGGCCGGATTCGGCAATCTGCTGCTGCGCGGCCGTGCCGAACTGGATCTGCGGGATGCCGCGGCGGTGCAGGCGTTTTTCGCTGCCGAGCGGCCGGAGTATGTATTTCTGGCGGCGGCAAAGGTGGGCGGCATCCACGCCAACGACAGCTATCCGGCGGATTTTCTGCGCGACAACCTGCAAATCCAGACGGCGGTGATCGATGCCGCCTGGCGCCATGGGGTAAAGAAACTGCTGTTCCTGGGCTCGTCCTGCATCTACCCCAAGTTCGCACCCCAGCCGATGCCGGAGGAATGTCTGCTCACCGGGCCGCTGGAGCCCACGAACGAGTGGTATGCGGTCGCCAAGATCGCCGGCATCAAGCTGTGTCAGGCCTACCGGCGGCAGTACGGCTTCAACGCGATCGCGCTGATGCCGACCAATCTCTACGGGCCGGGGGACAACTTCGATCTGGCCAATTCCCATGTGCTGCCGGCGCTGATCCGCAAGTTTCACGAGGCCCGGGCGAGCGGCGCGGCGCAGGTGGTGGTATGGGGCACGGGCACGCCGCGGCGCGAGTTTCTGCATGTGGACGATCTGGCCGACGCCTGTTTGTTTCTGATGCGGGGTTACGACGACGAACGCATCGTCAATGTGGGTGTCGGTGAGGATGTGTCCATCGCCGAACTGGCCGAGCTGGTGCGGCGGGTGGTGGGATTCGCGGGCGAGATCGTGGGCGATGCGAGCAAGCCCGACGGCACGCCGCGCAAGCTGCTGGATGTATCGCGCCTGCGTGCGCTCGGCTGGCGTGCCCGCATCGGGCTGGAAGACGGCATCCGGGAGACGTATCGGTGGTTCCTGGCCCATGGGGGCGAGGCGCGGTTGTAGTGGGGTGGGGCGCTCCCGGTGCCTGACTTTGGCAGTGAGCGGCGAATACAATGGGCGCCCCATCTCCGGTACGGGCGGGTTGCGATTCCGACCCGCGCAGCCGGGGTCAGGTCAATCAGGGCGGTGAAAAAGCGATGAAAGTTGCCGTGATCCACGATTGGCTGACCCAGGTTGCCGGCGCCGAACGTGTCCTTGAAGAGATCCTCCGGCTCTATCCCGAGGCGACGCTGTTTGCGGTGATCGACTGTGTGCCGCCGGCGCAGCGCGGCTTTTTGCAGGGCCGCGGGGTGCGCACGTCGTTCATCCAGAAATTTCCGTTCGCGCGGCGGTTCTATCGGCACTATCTGCCGTTGATGCCGCTGGCCATGGAACAACTGGACCTCTCGGGGTTCGATCTGGTGATCTCCAGCAGCCATGCGGTCGCCAAGGGGGTGCTGACCGGGCCCGATCAGCTTCACATCAGCTACATCCATTCGCCCATGCGCTACGCCTGGGATTTGCAGCATCAGTGCCTGCGCGAGAGCCGTATGGAGCGCGGACCGCTGAGCTGGCTCGCGCGCTGGCAGTTGCACGGCCTGCGGATCTGGGATCAGCGAACCGCCAACGGCGTCGATCACATGATCGCCAATTCGGCGTTCATCGCCCGGCGCATTCACAAGATTTACCGCCGCGATGCCACGGTGATCTACCCTCCCGTCGATGTTGAGCTGTTCACGCCCGGTGGGCCGGGCGAACGCACCGGCGAGTTCTATCTGACGGCCTCGCGGGTGGTGCCCCACAAGCGCATGGATCTGATCGTCGACGCGTTTGGGCAGCGTCCCGATCAGCGCCTGGTAGTGATCGGTGAAGGGCCGGCGCTCAAGCGAATCCGTCGGCGGGCGCCGCCGAATGTCCAGTTTCTGGGCTATCAACCGGCCGAGGTGTTGCGGGATCACATGCGCCGCGCGCGGGCGTTCATCTTCGCCGCCGAGGAAGACTTCGGGATCATCCCGGTCGAGGCGCAGGCCTGCGGTACCCCGGTCATCGCCTTCGGGAAAGGCGGCGTCACCGAAACCGTGGTTGCCCTGGAGGAAGTCGGCGCCGTCAATGCGCCGGTAGCCAAGACCGGTGCCATGGCGGACACGGACGCCGGATGCCTGCACCGCAGCGCCGCCGTAGCCGCGGAAGCCGGCGCGCGTGGCGGCAGTATCCACCCCATGCGGGGGTCCGGAGACGCTCAGCATTCCGCCCCCGTTACGGGCCAGAGCCGCGCGCCGACCGGGGTGTTTTTCCCCGAGCAAAGCGTGGCATCCCTGCTCGCGGCGATAGCGCTGTTCGAGGCGAACGAAACCCGTTTCGATCCGGTTGCCATCCGTCACCACGCGGAACGCTTCGCGGCGGAGCGGTTTCGCGCGGAACTCAAGGCGCTGATCGCACGCTGCTGGCGCGAGTGGCAGGCCGGACTGCGCACCCCTCGCGGCTGACGTAGGAGCGGCGCCCCCGCCGCGATCAATCCCTGATCCCGCGCCAAACCCATCGGCCCGGGGGCGGGCCTCCTACAACCACCGGGCCGTCGTAGGAGCGGCGCCCCCGCCGCGATCAACCAACCCCGGACGCCCCACCCCAACCCCGTAGGAGCGGCGCCCCCGCCGCGATCAACCGCGATGCCGCTGAACGGGTCGGTCTGCCCTTTGTATCGCCGCGCCGGTAAAATGCCGCGTTTGTGCTGACGGGCGGCGCGCGGTGGCGTCACCGTCGCGTTGGTTGGCGGGCTTGGAAAGTCAATGGCACCACTGGTTTGCATCGTAACCCTCAACTGGCGAGGCGCGGACGACACGCTCGGTTGTGTCGAGTCGCTGCGTCTGCTCGATTACCCCAATTTTCGCGTCCTGGTCGTGGACAACGGCTCCGGTGACGACTCCGTGGCGCGCATTGCGGAGGTCTGTCCCGACATCGATCTGGTGGAAACCGGCGCGAACCTGGGGTTTGCCGGCGGCTGCAATGTGGGTATCCGGCGCGCCTTGGCGCTGGGTGCCGACTATGTCTGGCTGCTCAACAGCGACACCCGGGCGGACCCGCGGGCATTGACCGCGATGGTCGAAGTGGCCGAGGCGGATGCCAGAGTGGGCGCGGTGGGGTCGTTGATCTGCGATCGCGCGAATCCGGACCGCGTGCTGGCCTGGGGCGGCGGTCGGGTCGATCTGCGCTTCGGGCGGCCGGCGCATACGCTGGCGCAGGTGGCGGACGCCGAACTCGATTATCTGACCGGGGCCAGTTTGCTGCTGCGAACACGCGCTCTGGAAGCCGTGGGTCTGCTCGATGAGGGGTATTTCCTCTACTGGGAGGAGACCGACCTGTGCTATCGCCTGCGTGAACAGGGCTGGCGGCTGGCGGTTGCGTCCGGCAGTCGGGTGCTGCATCGGGCGCCGGGCGCGTCGCAGCGTCGCCTGCGTCAGAAAGACCGGCATTTCAATCAGTCCGCGGTGCGGTTCATGTTCCGCTACGCGAAGCATCCCTGGCGCGCGACCCTGGTGGGTGGGTCGCTGCGCTTTTGCAAACGGCTGCTGCGCGGCGAATTCGGCCGCGCGCGGGCGGTGGTTCGGGGTTTGGTCTGTGGCCTGCGGCAGCGTCATTCCGATGGGTCGGTCTGATCGGCGTGCGGATTGAGATGGGCGCGGGTTTGGTGCTGACCTCAGTGCCGAAAGGGGCGCGTCCCGGCGTGGTGACGGTTCCCGTGCGCTGCGGAACGGTACCGCGCAAGTCGGTCCGGTGAAGGTTCTACTCCTGGCTCCCGAGCAGGGCGGGCCCTGCGGCGTGATGGACTATGCGCTGCGTCTGGCCGCCGCATTGCAGGAGCTGGGGGTCGGCGTGACCCTCGCGCGCGGCGAGCGCAACGGCCGGCTGTCGGCCCGCGCGGTGGCGGCACAGGCGCGGGCCCTCAAGCCCGATATCGTCCATGTGCAATATCCGATGGCGCGCTACGGCAGTTCGCTGATGCCCCACTGGGTGGCGCAGTTGCCGCGCTGTCGCACCCTGGTAACCCTGCACGAGTTCTCCCAGGCGCACCCGCTGCGTCGGATCGCCGGGCTGGCGTTCAGCCGCGCCGATGCACTGGTGTTCACCAATGCCTGCGAGCGCGCGGCCTTTGGGCGCTGGTACCCCTGGGTCCGGGACCGTAGCCATGTCATTCCCATCGGTTCCAACATTCCCTGGGTGATGGCCCCAAAGTCACGGGACCTTGAGGAGGTCTGCTATTTCGGTCTGATCCGGCCCGACAAGGGCCTGGAAGCCTTTCTCGCGCTGGCCCGGCTGGCGGCGGATGCGGCGCCGCAGTTGCGTTTTCGGGTGCTGGGCGCGATTCCGCTGGGGCAGCAGGCGTACTGCGAGCAGATGCGGCAGGCCGCTCTGGGGCTGCCGCGCCTGATCTGGGATCTCGGCCGCAGCGACGAGGAGGTGGCACAGCGCCTGGCGGAAACCGGATTTCTGTATCTCCACTACCCGGATGGGGCTTCGGAGCGCCGTGGCACCTTGCTGGCGGCACTGGGCAATGGCGCGCTGGTGATCACCAGCCGCGGGCCGCAGACCCCGCCCGGTCTGGAGTCGGCGGTGCGCTTCGCGGCCGATCCGGCCACGGCGCTGACCGAACTGCGGGCGCTGCGTACCGATGAAACCGCGCGGACGGCGCTGCATCGGGCAGGGCGCGACTGGGTCCAGCGCCAGTCCTGGGATGTGATCGCCGCCGCCCACCGCGCGCTTTACGAGCAGATCGCGCGGCGTTAGCACCAGTAAACTGGGGTGGGAAACTGCTGCTGGAGTGCCGAGTCCCGCGCGCGCCGGGTTGCATTCGGTAATTCTGCCCCGGGCTCCCGGGATAAACCGTAAAATCCCGCAATCAAGGGGAACGCCGAGGCCGCCGATGCGCGACGAGCAGAGACAATGGGCGGGATAGCGGCTGTGGACCAAACCCGCGGCTGCGCGGTGCTGTTCGGCGGTACCGGCTTTATCGGCGGCTTTTTCGCGCGCTTGCTCGTGGACGGGGGCCATTTTCACAAGGTGTATCTGGTCGACCGGCAGCCGTTGGCGGCCATCGCGAGCGCCTGGCGACGGGCGCAACTGAGCGGCGATCCCGCCCTTGAATGGATCGCGGCGGACGTGCGCGAACCCCTCGCCTGGGTGCCGCCGGAGCCGGTGGCGCTGATCGGCAATTTCGCGGCGGTGCATCGCGAGCCGGGGCATGCGGACGCCGAGTATTACGACACCAATGTGCGCGGCGCCGAGCAGGTCTGCGCCTGGGCGGCGCGGGTGGGTTGCACGCGCATGGTCTTTACCAGTTCGATCTCGCCCTACGGCCCGGGGACGGCGCGGCGGGACGAACAATCGCTGCCGGTGCCGGCGACCGCCTATGGCGGCTCCAAGCTGGTCGCCGAGCACATTCACCGCGCCTGGCAGGCCGGCGATGCGCGGCGGCGACTGGTGATTGCGCGTCCCGGCGTGGTGTTCGGCCCGGGGGAGGGCGGCAATGTGTCGCGGCTGGTGCGGGCAGTGCTGGGCCGGTATTTCGTCTACACGGGCAATCGCGGCACCCGCAAGGCGGGGATCTATGTGCGCGAGTTGTGCGCGGCGCTGTGGTGGGCGCTGGAGCGTCAGGACGCGACGGGGGAGGCGGTGATCCTGTTCAACGCGACCCTGTACCCGGCGCCGGCGCTCGCCGATTATGTCGCGGCGATCTGCGCCGTGGCCGGCGTGAAGCGGCGGGTGCCGAGCCTGCCCTACGGCTTGCTGCTGACCGCGGGCTGGCTGCTGGATCTGGTGGCGCGGCCGCTGGGTATCGCGCATCCCTTCAGCCCGACGCGCATTCGCAAGCTGGTGGCGGCCAACGATATCGTGCCGGGCTATCTGCGTGCGCACGATTATCCCTTTCGCTACACGCTGGAGACGGCCCTGGCCGATTGGCGGACGACCTGTCCGGAGGAGTGGCATCGATGACGGCGGCCGCTGCGGGCGAACGCATTCTGGTCACCGGCGGCGCGGGCTTCATCGGCTCCGCCCTGGTGCGCTTCCTGCTGAAGGAGACCTCGGCCCGGGTGGCGAATCTGGACAAGCTCACCTATGCGGGCAATCCGGAATCGCTCGCGGAGGTGGCCGGCTCGCCGCGCTACAGTTTTCACCAGGTGGACATCGGCGATGGCCCGGCGTTGCGCAAGGTGTTCGCCGCTTTTCGCCCCACGGCGGTGATGCACCTGGCGGCGGAGAGCCATGTCGACCGCTCCATCGACGCACCGGCGGAATTCATCGCCACCAATGTGCTGGGCACCTGCGTGTTGCTCGAAGCGGCGCGGGAGTACTGGGCCGGGCTCGGTCCCGCGGCGCGCGCCGACTTTCGCTTTCACCACGTCTCTACCGACGAGGTGTACGGCGATCTGAAACCCGACGCCGCGCCCTTTACCGAGGCGACGGCCTATGCGCCCAGTTCGCCCTATGCGGCGAGCAAGGCCGGCAGCGATCATCTGGTGCGCGCCTGGGGGCGCACCTACGGCCTCCCGGTGGTGGTGAGCAACTGCTCCAACAATTACGGGCCGCGCCAGTTTCCCGAGAAGCTGATTCCCCACATGATCCTGAACGCGCTGGCGGGCCGGCCGCTGCCAGTGTACGGCGACGGCGGCCAGATACGGGACTGGCTCTATGTGGACGACCATGCCCGCGCGCTGTATCGGGTGCTGACCCGGGGCCGGGTGGGCGCAACCTACGCCATCGGCGGCCACAACGAGCAGCGCAACCTGACCGTGGTGGAGACGATCTGCGATCTGCTGGAGGAACTGGCGCCGGCGAAGCCGCCGGGCGTGGCGCGTTACCGCGATCTCGTCACCCGGGTGGATGATCGTCCGGGTCACGACCGCCGCTACGCCATCGACGCGGGCAAGATCGAGCGGGAATTGGGCTGGATGCCGCGGGAGACCTTTGCCACCGGGTTGCGCAAGACGCTGTGCTGGTATCTGGACCATCGCGACTGGTGGCAACGGGTGCTGTCGGGCGCCTATCGGCTGGAACGGTTGGGCGACAACAGACTCTGAGTCACAATACCGCGCGCCTCAAGGCCGCACTTTCCCCGCGCCGTCGATTCACGCACGCGCCGGAACAGCGGATTTCCCCGGTCTTGCCCTTGGGCACCGAGCCACGAAGAGAGCGAAGCATGACGCAGTACAAGGGCATCGTACTGGCCGGGGGTAATGGCACCCGGCTGCATCCCATCACCCTCGGGGCGTCCAAGCAGTTGCTGCCGATCTACGACAAGCCGATGATCTACTACCCGCTGTCGGTGCTGATGCTGGCTGGAATCCGCGACATTCTGGTGATTTCGACGCCGGACGATCTGCCGGGCTTTCGCCGCATGTTGGGCGATGGCGGTCGCTTCGGTGTGCGTTTGCAGTACGCCGAACAGCCGCGTCCGGAGGGGTTGGCGCAGGCGTTCATCATCGGCGCGAATTTCATCGGTGCCGACAATGTGTGCCTCGTGCTGGGCGACAATATTTTTTACGGACATCATTTCTCCGAAACGCTGCGGGTCGCGGTGGAGCGGGAGCGCGGCGCCACCATCTTCGGCTATCACGTCACCGATCCGGAACGTTTCGGCGTGGTGGAATTCGACGCCGAACGGCGCGTGATCGGCATCGAGGAAAAGCCCGCCAAACCCCGCTCCCGTTACGCGGTGCCGGGACTGTATTTCTACGACAACGATGTCATCGCCATCGCGCGCGGGATCGTGCCGTCCCGGCGCGGCGAGCTGGAGATCACCGACGTCAATCGCGCCTATCTGGCGCGCGGGGACCTGCATGCGGAGCTGCTGGGCCGGGGCTTCGCCTGGCTCGACACCGGAACCCATGAAAGTCTGCTGGAAGCCGGCATGTTCGTGCAGGCGGTCGAGCACCGGCAGGGACTCAAGATCGCCTGCCTGGAGGAGATCGGCTACCACAATGGCTGGCTGACCCGGGAGCAGCTCGCGGCCGAGGGGCAGGCGCTCGGCCGCACCGGCTACGGTCAGTATCTGCTGCGGCTGGTCGAGGAGGAGGCCAACGGGTGGAAGTGATGGCGACCGCGCTGCCCGGCGTGCTGTTGATCAAGCCCCGTGTGTTCGGCGACACGCGCGGATTTTTTCTGGAGACCTTCAGCGCCGAGCGCTACCGCGCGCTGGCCGGTATCGCGCTGCCCTTCGTGCAGGACAATCATTCGCGCTCGCGGCAGGGGGTGCTGCGGGGCCTGCATTTTCAGCGCACCCGGCCCCAGGGCAAGCTGGTGAGCGTGACCCGGGGCGCGGTGTTCGATGTCGTGGTGGATATCGATCCGGCGTCGCCCACCTGCGGCCGGTATGTCGGCGTGGAGTTGAGCGATGCCAATCACCACCAGCTCTGGGTACCGCCGGGCTATGCCCACGGCTTTTGCGTGCTGAGCACGGAGGCGGATTTCGTCTACAAATGCACCGATTATTACGATCCGGCGGATGAGGGCGGCCTGGCCTGGAATTGTCCCCGCGTGGGTATCGACTGGCCGGTGCGTGCTCCGGCGCTGTCCGCCAAGGACAGTCGCTATCCGACCCTCGACGCGCTGCTCGGCGAGCTTCGATGACGGGCGCGGCGCTCGCGTCCGTGCTGGTGACCGGGGCCAAGGGCCAGTTGGGGCAATCCTTTCGCTGGCTGGCGCCCGAGGCGCTGGCCGTCGGGATCAAGCCGATCTTCGCCGAGCGTGGCGCGCTCGATATCGCCGCTGCCGACGCGGTCGCACGCTTCCTGGATGCGAGTCCGGTGCGGGCGGTGGTGAATGCGGCGGCCCATACCGCCGTGGATCGCGCGGAATCCGAGCCGGCCGCTGCCGCGCGCGCCAACGCGCTCGGTCCCGAGGTGCTCGCACGGGCCTGCCGCGCGCGGGGCATCGCCCTGTTCCACGTCTCCACGGATTATGTGTTCGACGGATACAGTCCCGAACCCTATACGGAGCTGGACCCGACGCATCCGCTCGGCGTCTACGGGCGCACCAAGCTCGAAGGTGAACAGGCGGTGCGGGCGGCGGACCCGGACGCGCTGATCCTGCGCACCGGCTGGGTGTTCAGCCAGTTCGGCCACAATTTTCTGAAAACCATGTTGAAGCTGGGCGCCGAGCGCGCGTCCCTGGCGGTCGTCGCCGATCAGCGGGGCGGACCCACCTATGCACCGGCCATTGCCCGGGTGCTGCTGCGACTCGTCCGCCGGCGGCTGGAAGGTGAACCGGTGGCCGGTGGTATCTACCATTTTGGCGGTTTCCCGCACGTGAGCTGGTACGAATTCGCGCAGGCGATTTTTGCGGAAGCGGCGCGATTCGGTGTGCTGATGCGTGCGCCGGAAGTGCGGCCCATCACCACCGCCGAATATCCCACGGCTGCGGTGCGTCCGCGCAATGCACAGCTATCCTGTGTCAGGTTGGCGCAGGTGCTGGAAGGGCTGGGCAACGACTGGCGCCCGGGGTTGGCGGCGGCACTGGCCGAACTCAGGCCGCGCAGCGCCGCACGGATCTAACAGCTTGTTGAAAAACTGCTGCGGCAGCCATCTGCTTCGTTGCGCGGTGCTCGCTCCCTCGCCTATCTATTTGATATGTCTCGGTCGCTGCGCGCCGTGCGCCTCGCATCTGGCCGCCTCGCGACGTTTTTCAACAAGCTGCTAATGAGCGGAAAGGGGTGGCGCGCCGCGCGCCGCTTCAAACGTTGGCCAGTTCCTGCAAGCCGCCCAGATCCAGAATCTCGATTTCCTTTTTGTCGACCTTGAGCAGGCGCTGTTTCTGGAAGCGGCTGAACACCCGGCTCACGGTTTCGACGGTGAGGCCGAGATAGTTGCCGATGTCGGCGCGGGACATGGGCAGTCGGAAGCGCTGTTCCGACAGATTGCGTTTGGCGTTGCGCGTGGAAATGCTGAGCAGCAGCGTCGCCAGACGCTCGTCGGCGCTGTTTTTTCCGATCAGGGCTACCAGGCGCTGGTCGTTGATGATTTCCCGGCTCATCAACTGGAAGAAATGCCGCTGCAGGCTGGGTAGCGCGATGCTCAGGTCTTCCAGCCGGTTGAACGGAATTTCGCAGACCGCGGAGGTTTCCAGCGCCAGCGCGGAACTGATGTGGTGGGTATGGGCGATGCCGTCCATGCCGAAAATCTCGCCGGGGAGATAAAATCCGGTGACCTGTTCGACGCCCTGATCGGTCATCGCGAAGGTCTTGATCGCGCCGCTGCGCACGGCATACACCGCATGGAACGCATCGCCGGCGCGGTAGATGTGCTCGTCGCTCTGATAGGGACGGCCGCGCTGGATGATGCGGTCCAGTTGTTCCACCTCGTCGAGCTCGAGCGCCAGCGGCAGGCACAGCGTCTTCATGCGGCAATCGCCGCAGTTGACGTTGTGTCGGTGGGGGCAGGAGCTATCAGTCACGACAGACACGGTTTTGCGTGGTTCCATGATCATCTCCCGATACTGCTTGCTGACGCAAGCGGTGAACAATGGTTCCGAGCTGACGGATCCCGCGGGGGGTTAGTCTATAGCCGTCCCTTGTGATCTCTACCAGAGCGTCGCAAAGCAGCTGTTCGCAGAACTCCGGGGCGGCGTTGCGCGCCACCTCATGGTGACATAACAGGGATTGCGTTACATCCAGTACCGGTGCGAGTTGCGCCGGAACCCGGTAAATCACCTTGTCGGGCAATTGCCGGCGCCGCAACGCGACCTGGTAATCCGCGGCGGAAGTCGTGTTGCGGTAAAACGCCGGGTGCCGATAACCAAAGGCGCCGATACCCAGGCCGAGCCACAGGCGGTGCTCCGTTGGCTGCGGCCCCCAGGGCGTCAGGCGCAGCGGTCCGGCGGCGCCCGCCCGCGCCAGCGGACTGTCCGGTGGCGCGTACAGGTGATTGCCGAACGTTTTCCAGCCGGCGGCGGCCATCGCGGTCGCCGCGCTGGCGAGCAGATCGCCGGTCTCGCGACGATCCTCCAGCGCCTGGAGCAGGCCTTCGCGGGTGTCCTTGAGCTCGATCGACGCGGCGGGAAAGCCGCGCAGCGCAGCCAGCAGTCGCGCCAGATAACCCGGGTGCGACTGGCTGCCGAAGATGACTTCGTAGTTCACGGTAAGCGAAGCGAAGTCGGCCAGTTGGCGTTGCATGGCGTCGATGCGTTCGAGGCTGCGCTCGTCGCTGCCCAAGGTGGCGTCGACACGCAGCCCGATGCGATTGAAGCCCAGTCCGGCGAGCAGTGCGAGGCGCTCGGCACTGAGCGCGGGAGCGGACAGCTCGACGCCGCGCACGGCGCCCGGGACCGTGAGCGGGAACTGGTTGTTGAGGCGAAAGATGAGTTCGGTGACCGCTTCCGGCGAGAACTGGCGCGACGGACTGCCGCGCAGCCACAGGGTGGTTACCGCGCACGACTCCGGAAGCAGGGCGCGGGCGAGTTCCGCTTCGCGGCAAAGGAGACCGACGTAATCGTCGACGGTGTCGCGCGGACACTGGATGTTGATGCCGATCCGGCCGCCGTCCGCGGCGCAAACGCGTTCGCGCTGTGCGGGATTGGCGTGCTTTTGTTCGGAATACCAGGGCAGCACCGCGACACCGAACGCGGTCGGTGCGGGCGGCGCAGAAAGGATATCCGGGCGCGCCGTCGGTTGCTCGGTGGGCGGGGTAAAGGTCATGTGGGGGCGCTGATCGTGGTGTTCGGGTCCGGGGACGACTCTGGGGCCCGGCGCCTGTTGGCGCCATGACGTGCGTCAATCGCGCTGGATCACGGACGCCGATGCGTCGCGCGCTCGGCCGTCTTTTGTCGTTAAACTCACCGGATCGACGGCCAGCAGGGTGAGAAGGACATGGAAAAGGTACTCGCGGTAATCGCCGGCTGGGACGATGCCGACCAGGTTCTGGCACGGGCGCGCTATCTGGCGGAGCGGCTGCACACCCGTTGCGAGCTGTTGCGCCCGGTGCATGCACAGGTGCGCGAATTGGAACATTACATGGATCCGGTGGAGTTTGGCCGGATCCGGGAGCAGATCCTGACGGTCGAGCGCGAGCGGCTCGATGCGCTGCGGGGCGACGCTGCGGGCGAGGTGGTCTGGTGCCAGCGGGTCTATCGCGCCGTGGTGGAGCGCGCCGAGCTGATCGGTGCGGATTTGATTCTGATGTCGGCCAGCCGTCACGGCGTCCTCGCGAACCTGATTCACCGCGCCGACGACTGGCACCTGTTGCGCGAGGCGCCCTGTCCGGTGCTCCTGCTGCCGCGGGTGCCGAAACCGATCCTGCGAGTGGTCGCGGCGGTGGATGCGCTGAGTGAAGGGATGGAGCAGGAATTGTTATCGGAGCGGGTGCTCGATGCGGCGGCGGCGTTTGCGCACGCGCACGCGGTTCCCCTGACCGTGGTCACCGTGGTGCCCGATCCCGCGTTGCTCTACGCGGGCCCGGTCGCCGTGCCCATGAGTGAGCAGATTGCCACCGAGTTGACCGAACGCGCCGGCACCGCGCAGCGCACCCTCCTGGGACGCATAGGGCTGCATGCCGACGCCGGCCGCGTGGAGACGGGCCGGGTAGAGGATGTCGTCACCGAGTTGGCGGCGGATGGCCTGCTGGTGATCGGCAGCGTCGCCAACAGAGGCCTCAAAGGCATGGTGCTGGGCAATACCGCGGAGCGGATTCTTCATCGCATGACGACCGAAATGCTGGTGGTCAATTGACCTCGAACGGCAGCGTCCCGATCCCGCCCCATACCGCATCGAGGCGTTGGTCGCGCCCGCAGTTCCAGCGGTAGAACTTGTAGCGTGCCGGATTCTTGAGATGGTAATCGCGGTGGTATTCCTCGGCCGCGTAGAAGGGGCCGGCGGCGGCGATTTGGGTGACGATGGGGCGGTCGAGCAGACCGCTGGTCGCCAGCGCGCGCAGGCTATCCTCGGCCAGCCGCCGCTGTTCGGCGTCGACGGCAAAAATGGCGCTGCGGTACTGGTTGCCGTGGTCGCAGAACTGTCCATTTGCGTCGTGGGGGTCGATGTTGCGCCAGAATACCGCGAGCAGTTGCCGGTAGCCGATCCGTTGCGGATCGTAGAGTACCTCCACCGCTTCGGCGTGGCCGGTGCCGCCGGCGGATACCTGTTCGTAGGTGGGTGCGGGAACCGTCCCGCCGGTATAGCCCGGGTTGGTGGCCATGACGCCGGGGACCGCGTCGAACGCCGCTTCCACGCACCAGAAGCAGCCGCCGGCAAAGATGGCGCGCGCGGGCTCCGTGGCCGCCGCGATCGGTGTGCCGCCGGAAATGGCGCCGGCGGCGAGCGCCAGCGCGAAGGTGATCATGCGTGCGATAGGCCTGTTCATGGGTCCGCTTCCTCGAACTGGGGACGCCTGTTGGAGGCGGCGCCGCGCGATCAGTTCCCGCGCAGGCGATCGAGAAACTCGGGTACCACCTTGCTCGCCGGACCGTAGTAGCGCTCCCGGAACAGGGTTTCGCCGAGCGAAGGTTCCAGGTTCAGTTCGACGGTGGTGACGCCGCGCTGGTGCACCAGTTCCACGAAGCCCGCGGCCGGGTAGACATTGCCCGAGGTGCCGATGGAAACGAACAAATCGCACTCCGACAGCCGGACATGGATTTCGTCCATGTGCAGGGGCATCTCGCCGAACCAGACGATATGGGGGCGCACCCTGCCCGCCGCCATGCACCAGGGACACTGGGTGGTCAGCACAATATCTTCACGGCTCTCGTAGATCTGGTGGCAGCGCTGACAGCGCACCTTGTGCAATTCGCCGTGCATGTGCAGGAGCCGCTGGCTGCCGGCACGTTCGTGCAGGTCGTCGACGTTCTGGGTAACCAGGAGGAAGTCGCCGGGGAAGTCGCGCTCGAATTCGGCGAGCGCGCGATGGGCGGCGTTGGGGGCGATCTCGGCGCGCTGCAGATCGCGGCGGCGGGCGTTGTAGAACTCCAGCACCTTGCGGGGGTTCCGCGTGTAGGCTTCGTAGGTGGCGACCTCCTCGATGTCGTGGTCCTCCCACAGGCCGCCGCTATCGCGGAAGGTGCGGATACCCGACTCCGCCGAGATGCCGGCGCCGGTCAGGACGACGATGGACCGAGGGCGCGTCATCGCCAATGGAGCACTCCGATGGTAGAGCGTGCCATGGTACCTAACCGCGTGCTGAAAAACTGCTGCCACGCTGTCTGCTCGATTGCGCGGTGCTCGCTTCCTCATCCGGCCATCGGAGATGTCTCGGTCGCCGTGCGCCTCGCATCTGGCCACCTCGCGACGCTTTTCAACAGGCTGTCAGCCTATCCATTTGATAGGGAAGCGCTGATTTATTCGTCATTCCCGCCCCCGATCGGAGTCGGGGGCAGGCTTCAGCGGGAATCCATACGCCCGGCAACTGATTGAGACTCGGGGAAAACCTGGATGCCCGCTTACGCGGGCATGACGATCGACACGTATTGTTCAGCGTTTCCATAGGTAACGGCCGCAGCGGTGCGGCACAATCATCGCCAGCGCGCTCTGCTGGTGCGACGGGAATTCGACGGGGGAGCCGGCGATGGACATGGTTTTTCAGTACCCGAGAGGCCTGCTGATCCAGTTCGCCAAGGCGCCGGTGCCTGGGCAGGTCAAGTCGCGCATGCATCCGGTCCTCTCCGGCGAGCAGAGTGCCGCGCTGCATCGGGCCCTGGTTCGCCATACGCTCGGCAAGCTGGCGTTGGCGCGGTTGGCACCGGTGGAACTGTGGATCAGCGCGCCCCATCCGTTTTTCGCCGCGCTGGCCGATTTGGCGCCCTCGGTAATGCAGGTCGGCGACGATCTCGGCGAGCGGATGTGGCACGCGTTCGAGACGGCGCTGCCGCGCGCCCGTCCGGTGGTGCTGGTCGGCAGCGACTGCCCGTTTTTTTCGACGCGCTACCTGTTGCAGGCGTTTCACCTCCTGCAAGCGCCCGACGTGGACGCCGTGCTCGGACCGGCCGCGGACGGCGGCTACGTGTTGCTGGGGCTCAAGCGCAATCACCCGCAATTGTTCGCGGACGTCGATTGGGGTACCGGGCGGGTGCTGGAGCAGACGCGCGACCGGTTGCGACAACTGGGCTGGCGTTGGCGCGAGTTGCCGGCGTTGTCGGACATCGATGATCCCGCTGACCTGGAATTGGTAAGAGACTTGGGTATTTTTTGAGGTTGTTTCAATAACATAATGATTTTATTGATATAAAAATTCTTGACCAGAGGGTTGATTGGAATTACCGTGCGCGCGTGGCACGTCTTCGCACGTGTCTCCTGACCGGCTGGGCCCCTACCCGGCCGGAACATCGCATGAGGGTTTTTGAAGCATGATTGAAACAGACATCGAGCCGGGGCTTCTCGAGAACCAGAGCGATTCGTTTCATGGCGTTCTGGACAAGCGGCGGGTAATCATCGATATGGAAGCCCGCAAGCGTCTGGAAGAAAAACTGGAGCAGCGGCGTCTCGAAAAGCTGATCCGGGATTACGATTTCGATCTCGAACGCGATCTCGACTGACACCGGCGCCCCGATTCGCCGGCCTGGGGTGGCGAATCGGCCCGCTCCGTTGCGGTGCCGCGTTTTTGCGTACGCACCGATTCCGGCATAATGCGCCCGGTTTTATCGGGAGTACCCTGTGTCGCCGGCGCCGCTACTCGAATTCCGGGACCTGACTTTCGAGCGCAATGACGTGCCGCTGTTCGCGGGTCTGTGCGGCGCGGTGCGCGGCGGCGACATCCTCCAGATCCTCGGTGCCAACGGTGCCGGCAAGACCACATTGCTGCGGGTTCTCTCCACCGCGCTGACGCCCGCGGCGGGCAGTCTCAGCTGGCGCGGCGCGCCGCTGCCTCGGCAACGCAGCCGCTATCTCGCGGAACTGGCGTTCATCGGTCACACCCCGGGCCTGAAACGGGCGCTGTCGCCGCGCGAGAATCTGCGCTGGCTGGCTGGGCTCTTTCCCCTGCACCGGGAGCGGGTGGATGCGGCGCTTGCATGGCTCGGACTCGCCGAGTGGGCCGATATTCCCTGTGCGCAACTATCGGCCGGATTGTTGCGGCGCGTCGCGCTGGCGCGCTTGCCGCTGTCCGGTGCCACCCTGTGGATTCTGGATGAACCCCTGACCGCCATCGACCGGGATGGAACCGTCCAGGTCGAGGAATTGCTGCGCCACCACCGGGCGGCCGGCGGTGCGGTGGTGTTCAGCAGCCATCAACCGCTGGCACTGTCCGGGGTGCAGCAGTTGGCACTGGCGGACTAGACCGTGGCAGCACCGGCACTGCCCGGCCTCGCCGCGGGATTCGGTGCGCTGCTGCGCCGCGACCTGCAACTCGCCTGGCGCCAGCGCGGGCAGGCGGTGAACCCGCTGATTTTCTTTGTCATGGTGACCGCGCTGGTACCCCTGGCGGTGGGACCGGAGCCGTCGTTGTTGACGCGGCTCGCGCCTGGAATGGTCTGGATCATGGCGTTGCTCGGCACGCTGCTGGCGGCGGACGCGCTGTTTCACGAGGATTTTGTCGATGGCGCACTGGAGTATCTGGTGTTGTCGCCGCAGCCGCTGTGGTTGCTGGTGTTGGCCAAGGTGACGGCCCACTGGCTGGTGATCGGATTGCCCATTACCCTGCTGTCGCCGCTGCTCGGATTGATGCTTGCCTTGCCGGAGCCCGGTTTCCTGCCGCTGCTGGCCGGACTGGCACTGGGCACCCTGGTGTTCAGCCTGCTGGGGGCGGTGGGCGGCGCCTTGACGGTGGCACTGGGGGGGCGCAGTGTGTTGCTGTCCCTGCTGGTGCTGCCGCTCTATGTGCCGGTGTTGATTTTCGGCACCAGTGCGGTGACGCACGCGGTCGCTGGCGGTGGCATTGGCGGGCCGCTGGCCCTGTTGGGCGCCATGGCCGCGGTGGCCCTGGCGGTAGCACCTTTCGCGGCGGCCGCCGCATTGCGGGCGGGCATCGATGGCTAGGCGATGGCAGTGGTTCCACCGGTTGGGATCGCCACCGGGGTTTTACCGGATGAGCGGTTACTGGGTGCCCTGGTTGGCGGTAGCCGCGGCGCTGCTGCTGGGGGCGGGCCTGGTGTGGGGGCTGGCGTACGCGCCAGCGGATGCGCGCCAGGGCAACAGTTTCCGGATCATCTACATCCATGTGCCGGTGTCGTTTCTGGCGCTCGCGGGCTATTACGTGATGGCAGCGGCCGGCGCCGTGCATCTGATCTGGCGGATGAAGCTGGCCGACATGGTAATGACGGCGGCGGCCCCGCTGGGCGCGGCGCTCACCTTCGTCGCGCTGTTCAGCGGCGCGGTCTGGGGCAAGCCCACCTGGGGCACCTATTGGGTGTGGGATGCCCGCATCACCTCCATGCTGGTGCTGCTGTTTCTCTATCTGGGCATGGTGGCGTTGCGTCAGGCGTTTTCCAGTCGGGAAGCTGCCGGCCGCGCGTGCGCGGTGCTGGCGCTGGTGGGCACGGTGAACATTCCCATCATCTACAAGTCCGTGGATTGGTGGTACAGCCTGCATCAGCCCGCGACCATCCGGCTCACGTCGGCCCCCAGCATGCATCCGGACATGTTCAAGCCGCTGCTCGTGATGATTCTGGGGCTCTATGTGTTTTACGCGCTGGTGCTGATTCTCAACACCCGTGCGGAGATTCTGGCACGGGAGCGTCGCAGCGGCTGGGTTCGCGAGCTCGCGGGGAGAGACCAAGGTTGAGTCCACAGTTTCATAGCGTTGCCGAATTACTCGCCATGGGCGGTCATGGGCCCTATGTCTGGAGCGCCTACGGCGTTGCCCTGGCGGTGCTGGTCGGGCTGGTCGTGCAGCCGCTGCGCCGGCGTGCCGCCATTATCAAAGCGGTGCGTCAGGCCGTCGCACGGGAGCAAAATCGCTGATGCATCCGCTGCGCAAACGCCGCCTGCTGGTGGTCGTCTTCATTTTGGCGGTGAGTTCGATCGGTGTGGCGCTGGCGACTTATGCATTGCGCCAGAACATGAACTTTTTTTACACGCCGAGTCAGGTGGCGGCCGACTCCGTCCCGGGCGATGTGCGCATCCGGGTCGGCGGTATGGTGGTGCGCGGCAGCCTGACGCGGACGCCGGGCGATCTCGGCGTGAATTTTCGCCTCACCGACGGCAATGCCGAGTTGCCGGTGCGCTACACCGGGATTCTGCCCGACCTCTTTGGCGAAGGCGAAGCGGCGGTCGCCGCCGGTTACCTGCGTTCCGGACGGGTGCTGGAAGCGGACCAGGTGCTGGCCAAGCACGATGAGAACTACACCCCGCCCGAAGTGGCCGACGCCATGAAAGCCGGCCATGCCGCCCGCGCCGCGCGCGACGCCAACGCCCCGGCCGGTGCAGCGAGGAGTTCCGCGCCGTGATCCCGGAGTACGGGCATTTCGCGTTGATCCTCGCGTGCTGCCTGAGCCTGGTACTGGCGGTGGTGCCGATGCTGGGCGCGGCACTGTGCCGCCCCCTGTGGATGGCCTGCGCGCGACCGCTCGCGGTCGGCCAGCTGGTGTTCGTGACCATCAGTTTCGACTGTCTGGCGACGGCATTTCTGAGCGACGACTTCAGCGTGCGCTATGTGGCCCAGAACGGGAACAGCCTGTTGCCCTTCCACTACAAATTCAGCGCCTTGTGGGGCGCCCACGAGGGCTCCCTGCTGCTGTGGGTGCTGGCGCTGGCGGGCTGGACCGCCGCGGTGGCGGCCTTCAGCCGGGAGCTGCCGCCCGTGCTGGCGGCGCGGGTGCTCGCGGTGATGGGCCTGATCGCGGTGGGTTTTCACCTGTTCCTGTTGCTCACCTCCAATCCCTTCGAGCGCGTGTTGCCGATCGCGCCCGCCGAGGGTCGCGACCTCAACCCGCTGTTGCAGGATTTCGGACTCATCGTGCATCCGCCGCTGCTGTACATGGGTTATGTGGGGCTGTCGGTGCCCTTCGCCTTCGCCATCGCGGCGCTGCTGGGGGGGCGCATGGACGTGGCCTGGACGCGCTGGACCCGGCCCTGGACCAACACTGCCTGGGCGTTTCTGACCCTGGGCATCACGCTGGGTAGCTGGTGGGCCTACTACGAGCTGGGCTGGGGCGGCTGGTGGTTCTGGGATCCCGTGGAAAACGCGTCTTTCATGCCCTGGTTGATCGCCACGGCGCTGGTGCACTCGCTCGCGGTGACGGAAAAGCGCGGACTGTTTCGGGGCTGGACCCTGCTGCTGGCGATCTTCGCGTTCGGGCTCAGCCTGCTGGGTACCTTTCTGGTGCGCTCCGGGGTGCTGACCTCGGTCCACGCCTTTGCCAGCGATCCCACCCGCGGCGTGTTCGTGCTGGCGTTTCTGGGCGTGGTGATCGGCGGGTCGCTGCTGCTCTACGGCCTGCGGGCGCCCGCGCTACGGGTGCCGGCGAGCTTTGGCTGGCGTTCTCGGGAGGCATTCCTGCTGGCCAACAACGGTCTGCTGGCGGTCATTACGGCGGTGATTCTGTTGGGCACCCTGTACCCGCTGGTCGCCGATGTGATGGGTTGGGGCAAGATTTCGGTGGGACCGCCGTATTTCAACAGTTTTTTCGTACCCCTCACGCTGGTGCTGGCATTGTTGATGGGCATCGGCGCTCTGGTGCAGTGGAAGGACAGCGCCCCCGCCCCGCTGGCGCGCGCGGCGGGTAGGGGCGCGCTGGTGGCGGTGCCCGCGGCCTTGCTGCTGCCCTGGCTCTGGGGTTCCTGGCAGTGGGGCGCGGCGATGGCGCTTGGCACCGCGGCCTGGGTGGCCGCCCTGACCGTGCGCGATCTGTGGCGCAAAAGTGCGTTTGCTCCGGGTCGCTGGCAGGGCTTGCGGCGGTTGCGCGGCGGCTACTGGGGCATGGTCTGCGCCCATCTCGGCGTCGCCGTGGCCATTGCCGGGGCCGGCGTCACCGCCAGCTACAGCGCTAACCACGAAGCGCGGATGCAGCCGGGCGATGCGCTTGTCGTCGCGGATTATGAATTCCATTTCGCCGGCGTTACCGAACAGGCCGGCCCCAACTATCGCGCGCAGATCGGTGCTTTCGATGTCCACCGCGACGGCCGCCTGGTGGCGCATCTGGAACCCGAAAAGCGTCGCTATCAGGGTGGGCAGGTGATGACCGAGGCGGGCATCGACGCCCGCCTCGACCGCGATCTCTATGTGGTGCTGGGCGAATCCCTCGATGACGGCGCCTGGGCGGTGCGGCTGCATGTGAAGCCGCTGGTGCGCTGGCTCTGGCTCGGGGGCGTGCTGATCGCGCTCGGCGCGGTGATAGCGGTCGGCGACCGGCGCTATCGGCGACCGGTATCGGTCCCGGCGAAGGTGCCCGCGAACGCGGTCGGACGTTGAGCCATGGCGCGCATCAAGCTGTTTGTACCCCTGTTCATCTTTGTGGCGCTGGCGGCGCTGCTGTATCTCGGACTCGGCCGCGATCCCCGGGAATTGCCGTCCGCGCTGGTGGATCGGCCGGTGCCGGCCTTCGCGCTGCCGTCGTTGCGCGACGGCAAACCGCTGGATGCGACGCTGTTTCGCGGCGGTCCCCGCCTGCTCAATGTCTGGGGAACCTGGTGCGTCGCCTGTCGCGACGAACATCCGTTCCTGATCCGGCTGGCGGGTATGGGGGTGTCCATCGTCGGCCTGGACTACAAGGACGACCCGGTGGCCGCCCGCCGCTGGCTGGAGGACATGGGCGATCCCTACCAGGAAGTGATTGCCGATCCTGATGGCCGGTTGAGTCTGGACCTGGGCGTCTATGGCGCGCCGGAAACCTATGTGGTGGATGGGGCGGGCGTCATCCGCTATCGCCACGTCGGGGTATTGAACGAACAGGTGTGGCGCGAGCGCATGGAGCCCGTGTATCGCCAGTGGCAAACCCCATGAAGGTGCTGGTGTCCAGAGTGATCGGGGCTTGCGGGAGCCGCGGATGCCCCTGAGCGCGACGGGGCGGGTTTTCCTGGTGGTGCTGGGGCTGTGGTGGTCGCTTGGCGCAGCGGCGATCGCGGGCCAAGACTTCGCCGACTTCGCCGGTGCGGAAGAGCAGGAGCGTTACCGGGTGTTGATCGAGGAGCTGCGCTGCCCGCAGTGCCAGAATCAGAATCTCGCCGCGTCCGATGCCCCGGTTGCCGCGGATCTGCGCAAGGAGGTGCTGCGGCTGATGCGCGACGGCAGGAGCGACACGGAGATCATCGATTTTCTGGTGGAGCGTTATGGCGATTTCGTGCGCTACCGTCCGCGCTGGCAATCCGCTACCTACCTGCTCTGGCTGGGGCCGGGCGTATTGCTCGTCGTGGCAGGACTCATCCTGGCCCTGGAGGTACGGCAGCGGCGCGCGCATCCTGCGGTGGAAATCGACGATGCGGCGCGGGAGACCCTGACGCGATTGCTGAACGAAACCGGCGACAACCGCGTGGATGACCCTTGACGAGCTGGCTGGGGTTCGGTGGCCTGCTCGTCGTGGCGCTGCTGTTCGTCGCCTTGCCCTTGTGGCGACGCGCCCCGCGACCGCCTGGGACGAAGCCGGAGACCGCGAACAACGTCGCGGCCTTTCGTGCGCGGCGACAGGAGCTCGACGAACAGCAAGAACGGGGCGAGATCGACGCCGCGCGTCACCGGGAACTATTGGCGGAAGCGGAACTGTTGCTGGTCGCCGATGCGGAAGGCGATGGCAATGCCAACGCGGCCCCGCCGCGCAGTGGTGGCGCCTGGCTGCTGGCGCTGTCCGGTGCGGTGGTGATCGGTCTCGCGGTGGCGGGCTATGCGCGGCTCGGAGCGGCGCCGGATCTGGCGCTGCGCGCGCTGCTGGCACAGGACAGTGGCACGTCGTCGTCGGAGCTGGCGACACACCTCAGGGTACGGCTGGTACAGCGTCCGGACAACACCTACTACCGACTTTTTCTGGCCCGGCTGGAGTTGGAAGCCGGTCATCTGGATGACGCGCTCACGGCATACCGGGAACTATTGAAGCGCGAACCCGATGCCACTCAGGTACGGGCCGAATACGCGCAGGCGCTGTTTTTAGCGGCGGGTAACAAAATTACCGATAGCGTGCGTACCGAAGCCGAGCAGGTGTTGGTACAGGATCCCGGCAATGCCATGGCCCTGGGACTGCGCGGCATCGGCGCGTTTCAGGCCGGCGATTACCAGGGCGCTATCGCTGCCTGGAACGCCCTCATCGCCGCGGCGCCCGCCAGCGCCGAAGCGGATGCCGTGCGTGGCGCCATCGCCGCCGCGCGCGCCCGGCTGGGCGAAGCGCCGCCGCCTCCATTGGTGCGGGTTGCGGTGACGCTGGGTCCAGGTGTCGACGCCGCCGGCATTGCGCCGGAAACCCCGGTATTCGTGTTTGTGCGCGAGTGGCAGGGGCCGCCCATGCCGGTGGCGGCGCGGCGGTTGCGGTTTGGGGAGCTGCCGGTCACGCTGGAGTTCGACGACGGCACGGCGCTGATGCCGGCGCGTCCGCTGTCGTCCATCGGCCAGATCGAGGTGGTGGCGCGGGTGGCCCTGGGTGGCACGCCAACGCCCAGTCCGGGCGATATCGAAGGGCGCGCGGGACCCTTCGCGCGCAGTTCCGCAGTGATCGCCGCCGAGCTCGCGATCGACCGGGTGGTCGACGCGGCCGCGACGCCAGCGCCGGATTCGGTCCCATCCCCGCAGCCCTGAGTCCCCGACGCTCGCCAGGAAATCCGGCGCCCTGACCGGTGCCGCAATCCGGTAAAATCCGGCGCCCCCGCCGTCCACTCACGAGCTGCCCATGGCCAGTACACGTCCGGAAAGTCGCGAGGCATACCAGCACCAGCATGCCCCCGAGAAGATTGCGGCCCGTCTCGAAAACGGACCCGAGTCCGTTTATCTGAAGGATTTTGTCTACGGCGCCATCGACGGCGCGGTGACCACTTTTGCCGTGGTGGCGGGCGTTGCGGGTGCGGGTCTGGCGCCGGGAATCATCATCATCATGGGCTTTGCTAATCTGCTGGCGGACGGGTTCAGCATGGCGGTCAGCAATTTTTTGGGTACGCGCGCCGAAAACCAGTATCGCGATCAGGCCCGACGGCGCGAGCTGGACGAGATCAACAAGTGGCCCGAGGGCGAGCGCGAAGAAGTCCGGCAGATCTATGCGCGCAAGGGCTTCGAAGGCCCGTTGCTGGATGGGGTGGTGGGCGTGCTCACCAGCGACAAGGAACGCTGGGTCGACGTGATGCTCCAGGAAGAACACGGCATGACCCTGGGCGGGCACGACGCGACCCGCGCCGGTCTGGCGACCTTCTGGGCGTTCGTGCTGGTCGGGCTGGTTCCGCTGCTGCCCTATCTCCTCAACTGGTGCGGACAGCGTCAGTGGTGCGGGATGGAGGCGATCCCGAATCCCTTTCTCTGGAGTTCGGTGCTGACAAGCGTCGCTTTTTTCTGGGTGGGTGCGCTCAAGGGCCGCTTCGTCAATCAATCCTGGCTGTTGTCCGGGGGCGAAACCCTCGGCATCGGCGGGGTCGCGGCGGTGCTGGCCTATGGCGCGGGTGTGGTGTTGAAGGGTCTCGTGGGCTGAGCGCAGCGATGGCGCGCGTGCTCGCGGCAAGCGTCGCGTGCGTGGGCGTGACTTCTGCGCAAGCGTGACTTTGGAGTCAGGCATCGCCATTGTCCGCCCGCGCGCCGGCTTCTAAGGTTGGCACCCCGCCCGACTTTCTGCCCCGGACGGGTTCCCAAGCAATGGCTTTCCGGAGGAATCCGTCATGAATTTCGATATTTCCGAAGAGCAGAAAATGATTTACGGCTATGGCGCGGAGCTCGCCAGAACCTATGATCGCGCCTACTGGATGGAACACGCGCGCGCCCACCGCTTTCCCGAAGCCATGTACCGGCAGATTGCCGCCGACGGCTTTCTCGGCACCATGGTGCCGGAAGAATACGGTGGCTCCGGACTCGGCATGACCGAGATGCTGCTGTTTCAGGAAGGCCTGGCCAACCAGGGCATTCCGCTCCTGAGCCTGGTGATCGGCGCCACCATGTCCATGGGGCCACTCGCCGAGCATGGCACCGAGGCGCAAAAGCAACGGTTTCTGCCCGCCGCCTGCAAGGGCGAGCTCCGTTTCTGTTTCGCCATCACCGAACCGGACGCCGGCACCAACACCATCCGTATTTCGACCCTGGCCAAACCCAAGGCCGATGGGCGATTCAGTCTCTCCGGTCGCAAGACCTATATCACCGACGCCGGCGAGTCCGATTTTGCGCTGGTGGTGGCGCGCACCACCGCCCACACCGAAGTCAAACGCAAGACCGACGGTTTCACGCTGTTTCTGGTGGACCTCAAGGCCAGGGGCATTGAAATGCACCCGATCCCGGTGAGCGTGCCGCTGCCGGAAGTGCAGTACCAGGTGTTCTTCGACGACGTCGATCTCGGCCCCGAGGACGTCCTGGGCGAAGTCGGTAAGGGCTTCAATATCCTGTTCGAATCCCTCAATCCCGAGCGCATCCTGGGGGGCGCCATCTGTTCCGGCGTGGGCCGTTATGCACTCGAAAAAGCTGTCGCCTACGCCTGCGAACGCACGGTGTTCAACGGCCCCATCGGCGCCTATCAGGCGTTGCAGCATCCGCTTGCCAAGGCCAGGACCGAAATCGAGCTGGCCTCGCTGATGGCGCGCAAGGCCGCCTGGCTGTTCGATCAAGGCCTGCCCTGCGGCGCCGAGGCCAACATGGCCAAGCTCGCGGCCTCCCAGGCGGGCGTCAATGCGGTGGATGCGTCCTTGCAGTGTTTCGGCGGCAACGGCTTCACGCAGGAATACGGCATATTCGATCTGTACCCGTTGGTGCGTCTCACCAAGACCGCGCCCGTCAATAACGAGATGATCCTGAACTACATTGCCGAGCATGTGCTCGGTCTGCCGCGATCTTATTGATCGCCCACCAGCACCGGAGACGGCATCATGGATTTCATACTTTCCGACGAGCAGAAAATGATTTTCGAATACGGCCGCAGTCTGGCCGCCGATATCGGGCGCGATTACTGGGTGGAGTGCGCCGAAACGGGCCGCTTTCCGGACCGGATGTATAAAAAGGTCGCGCAGGACGGCTTCGTCGGTGTCATGGTGCCTGAAGCCTACGGCGGCGCCGGACTCGGCATGACCGAGATGGCGCTGTTCAACGAAAGTCTGGCGGAGCAGGGCATGCCGCTGCTGAGTCTGGTGGTGGGCGCCACCATGGGCCTCAGCCTGATCGCGAGCTTCGGCACCGAGGCGCAGAAGAAAAAATACCTGCCGCCCGCCTGTGCCGGCGACACGCGCTTTTGTTTCGCCATCACCGAGCCCGACGCCGGCACCAACTCGATGCGCATTTCCACCATCGCCAAGCCGCGGCCGGACGGCAGTTTCAAGCTCACCGGCCGCAAGGTGTACATCACCGACGCGCAGGACTCCGATTACATGGTGCTGGTGACCCGCACCACGCCGCTCGCCGAGGTGAAGCGCAAGACCGACGGCTTCACGCTGTTCATCGTGGACACCAAGGCGCCCGGCATCGAGATGCACCCGATCCCGGTCAGCGTGAAAATTCCCGAGACGCAATACCAGATTTTCTTCGACGACGTGCAGCTGACGCCGGACCAGGTGCTGGGCGAGGTCGATCGCGGTTTCGACATCCTGTTCCACACGCTGAATCCCGAGCGCATCCTGGTGGGCGCGATCTGCGCCGGGCTCGGGCGTTACGCCCTGGGGCGAGCGGTGGAATACGCCAACGAGCGCGTCGTGTTCAAGGGTCCCATCGGTGCCTATCAGGCGTTGCAGCATCCGCTCGCGAAAGCCAAGACCGAGATCGAACTCGCCGCGCTGATGACCTACAAGGCGGCCTGGCTGTTCGATCAGGGCCAGCCCTGTGGACCCGAGGCGAACATGGCCAAGCTCGCCGGTTCGGAGGCCTGCATCAAGGCCGTCGATGCGTCGCTTCAGTGCTTCGGGGGCAATGGCTTCACCAAGGAATACGGTATTTTCGATCTGTTTCCCGTCGCGCGCTTGATGCGCACCATTCCCTTCAACAACGAAATGATCCACAACTACATCGCCGAACATGTGATGGGCCTGCCGCGTTCCTATTGAACGCGGTTACTACCGGAGGACCGAATGGATTTTGTACTGAGCCAAGAGCAGACGATGATCTACGAGTACGGCGCGAGTCTCGCGAAGACTTACGACCGTGCCTACTGGATGGAGCACGCCGAGCGGCGCGCCTTTCCCGAAGCCATGTACAGGCAGATTGCGGCCGACGGCTTCGTCGGCACCATGGTGCCCGAGCAGTACGGCGGCGCCGGGTTGGGCATGCTGGAGATGGAGCTGTTCATGGAGGGCCTCTCCAACCAGGGCATTCCGCTGCTCAGCCTGGTGATCGGTGCCACCATGTCGCTGGGCCCCATCGGCACCCACGGCACCGAGGAGCAAAAGCAAAAATACCTGCCGGCGGCCTGTCGCGGCGATATCCGATTCTGTTTCGCCATCACTGAACCGGATGCCGGCACCAACACCATCCGCGCCAGTACCATCGCCAAGTCCCAGCCTAACGGCCGCTTCCGGCTCAACGGCCGCAAGACCTTCATCACCGACGGCAAGGAATCGGACTACGCCCTGGTGGTGACCCGCACCACGCCGCACACCGAGGTCCAGCGCAAGACCGACGGCTTCACCTTGTTCATCGTCGACACCAAGGCCGAGGGCGTGGAGATGCACCCGATCCCGGTCAGCGTGCCGCTGCCCGAGGTGCAATACCAGGTGTTCTTCGACGACGTCGATCTGGGCCCGGAGCACGTGCTCGGCGAGGTGGGCAAGGGGTTCGACATTCTGTTTGAGTGCCTCAACCCCGAGCGCATCCTGGTCGGTGCCATCGGTTGCGGTCTGGGCCGTTTTGCCATGGACAAAGCGGTGACCTACGCCAGCGAGCGCGTGGTGTTCAATGGTCCCATCGGTGCCTACCAGGCGCTCCAGCATCCGCTCGCCAAAGCCAAGACCGAGATTGAACTGGCGTCGCTGATGACCCGCAAGGCGGCCTGGCTGTTCGACCGGAAGCAGCCCTGTGGCCCGGAAGCCAACATGGCCAAGTACGCGGCCGCGGAAGCGTCCATCCACGCGGTGGATGCCTCCCTGCAATGTTTCGGCGGCAACGGCTTCACCAAGGAATACGGCATTTTCGATATCTATCCGCTGGCACGGCTGTTCAAGACCGCACCGCTCAACAGCGAGATGGTGCTCAACTACATCGGCGAACACGTCATGGGACTACCCCGCTCCTACTGATCGGGCGCGTTACCCAACCATTTGCGCAATCGGAGTTGTCATGGATTTTGCACTGTCCGAAGAACAGAAAATGATTCACGAGTACGGCCAAAGCCTGGTCAAGCAGTTCGACCGCGCCTACTGGGTCGATTGCGCCGAGCACAAGCGCTTTCCCACCGAGATGTACCAGCAGGTGGCGGCGGATGGTTTCGTCGGCATCATGGTGCCCGAGGCCCACGGCGGCGCCGGGCTCGGCATGCTGGAAATGGTGCTGTTTCAGGAAGGCCTGTCCAACGTCGGCATTCCGCTGCTGAGTCTGGTGGTGGGCGCCACCATGTCGCTCTCGCCCATCGGCGATCACGGCACCGAGCAACAGAAGCAGAAATATCTGCCCGCGGGCTGCAAGGGCGATATCCGGTTTTGTTTCGCGATCACCGAGCCCGATGCCGGCACCAATACCATGCGTGCGACCACCATGATCAAGGACGCGGGCAACGGTCGTTTCAAGCTGAACGGCCGCAAGACCTTCATCACCGATGCCAAGGAATCCGATTACATGCTGGTGGTGACCCGCAACGTGGCGCACACCGAGGTCAAGAAAAAGACCGACGGCTTCACTATCGTCATCGTCGACACCAAGGCCAAGGGCGTCGAGGTGCACCCCATCGACGTCAGCATTCAGATGCCGGAAGTGCAATACCAGGTGTTCTTCGATGACGTCGACATCGGACCGGAAGATATCCTGGGCGAAGTGGGCAAGGGCTTCGAGATCCTGTTCGAGTCGCTCAATCCCGAGCGCATCATTCTCGCGTCGGTCTGTACCGGCATGGGTCGGTACGCCCTCGAAAAGGCGGTCGCCTACGCCAACGAGCGGGTGGTGTTCAACGGCCCTATCGGCGCCTACCAGGCGTTGCAGCATCCGCTTGCCAAGGGCAAGACCGAGATCGAGCTGGCCTCGCTGATGACGCGCAAGGCGGCCTGGCTGTTCGATCGGCGCCTGCCTTGTGGCGCCGAATCCAACATGGCCAAGTATGCCGCCGCCGAAGCGGCGATCCACGCTATCGACGCCTCGCTGCAATGTTTTGGCGGCAACGGCTTCACCAAGGAGTACGGCATTTTCGACATGTATCCCATGGCGCGCCTGCTGCGCACCGCGCCGCTCAACAGCGAGATGGTGTTGAACTACATCGCCGAGCATGTGATGGGGCTGCCGCGCTCGTATTGAGTCGGCGGGGGATGGCGGCGGAAGCGGAAGTACAACCGTTTTCCCGTCGCCCGCCCCGGCGACGAATGAGTCACCGAAACCCGGTACGATAAGGGCGCCGTCTGAATCGATCTTCGGAGCGCCCCGATGAACAATGACATAACAAAATTGCGTCTCACCCTGCGCCGCTGGACCCTGATACTGGGGGTGGCGCAAATCACTCTCGGCTGTCTCGTCGGCCTGATCCCGCCCGCCGCGGTGCCCTGGTTTCGCGGCATCCTGATGGCCCATATCGAGTTCACCGTCAATGGCATCCTCATGGTCGCGTTCGGCTTCCTGGTGCCGGAACTCCACCTGCGCGCCACCGCGCTCAAAGCCTGGTTTGCGCTCTTGCAGGTCGGGACCTGGAGCAATGGCGCGGCCGGTCTGGTCGGCGGGCTGCTCGGGTATGCATCGGTGCTGATGCCCACCACCGCGGCGAAGTTTCCCGCCCCCGCCGGCCCCGATCACTGGGCGGTGACGGGCCTGCTGCAACTGTGCGGCGTGACCATCCTGCTGGCGCTGGGGCTTACCCTCTGGGGGCTGCTGAGGCGCGCGCGGCCGCTCAATGCGGACCCGACCGGGGAGAGATAGCCATGGCGACATCACCGGAAGCCGAGTCGGAACCGCTGAGCGCAGTGCGCGGGATCGCGGCCACCCAGCGCGAGATGGTGGCGCTGCTCACCGCCCAGCGCAGCCTGCTGGCAGAGCAGGTCGAGCGCTCGCGCAACGCGGTCGCGGAATCCATCGTCCTGCAGCGGCTGGCGTTGCGGCGCCAGCAGACCGTCACACGGATTGCCGTGCCGGGGATTCTCGCCTGCATCGCCGCCATCGGCTGGCTGGTTCTGCGCTACTTCTGAGGGCTGTTGCTGCCGGAGCGCGGAACTTGGCTACAATCGGCAGGACCGACAGCAAACCCACGGAACAACCGCATCAGGAGGTTCAGATGATTCAGAAAGCCATGGTCGACATCAAAACCGCGGACGGCACCATGCCGGCGCACTGGATGCTGCCCGCGGGCCCCGGGCCGTTCCCCGGCGTGATCGTGCTGATGGAAGCCTTCGGGCTGGTCAAACACATCGAAGAGGTTTCCGAGCGGCTGGCGGGCGAGGGCTACGCGGTACTGGCGCCCGATCTCTACTACCGCCAGTTGCCCGACAACAAGACCGGCTACGACGAGCTGCCCAAGGCCATCGGTCTGATGCAGAAAGTGGACGACAAAAAATTCATCGAGGACATGCAAGCGGCCTTTGCCTTCCTGGAGCAGAGCGGCAAGGTGCGCGCCCACAAGGTCGGCGTCACCGGCTTCTGCATGGGCGGGCGGCTGACCTTCCTCACCGCTGCCGCGCTGCCCGATCAGGTAGCGGCCGCCGCGCCGTTCTATGGTGGCGGCATCGCCAATCACCTGGGGCAGGCGAGCGCGATCAAGGCGCCCATGCTGTTGTTCTTCGCCGACAAGGACGGCTTCATTCCGCTGGATCAGGTGCAGGCGGTGGATGCCAAGCTCAAGGAACTGGGCAAGGACTACCGCATCAAGCGCTATGCGAATGCCGATCACGGCTTCTTCTGCAACCACCGGGCCTCTTACGACGAGGCATCAGCCAAGGATGCCTGGGGCGAGCTGAAGACTTTTCTGGCCAGTCATCTGGCGGCCTAGTCGCGCTATTGGGCGGCGGAGTCAACCGGCTCCGCCGCCCCGGATCAGGCTCGCGTCGATATCCGCGATGCGCGGCCGGCCGCTCAGAATCATGCCCCGCTCGATCTCGGCGCGCAGCAATTCGAGCACCCGCTCGACCCCGGCCTGGCCGCCCGCCGCCAGTCCGTAAAGATAGGGCCGCCCCATCATGCAGGCGGTGGCGCCCCGGGCGAGTGCCCGCAGCACATGGGTGCCGCGCCGTATGCCGCCATCCAGAATGATTTCCAGACGATCGCCCACGGCATCGGCAATCTCGGCGATGACGTCGATGGGCGCGGGCGCGCCGTCCAGTTGCCGGCCGCCGTGGTTCGACACGATCACCGCGGTGGCGCCGATATCGGCCGCGCGGCGCGCGTCCTCGGCGCACAACACGCCCTTGATGGCGAAGGGCCCCGGCCAGCGGGCGCGGATGCGCTCGGCCGCCGTCCAGTTCAGCGCCCGGTCGAACTGGCCGTTGATGTAGCTGGCGAGCGAGCTCACCTGGGTGCTGCCTTCGGCGATGCGATGGGCGACATTGGCCATCTGCAACCGCGGCGAGGTCAAAAAGCGGTAGCACCACCGCGGTCGTGCGAAGAAGCTGGCAAAGCTTTTTGCGGTGAGCGCGGGCGGCACCGTCATGCCGGTGCGCAGATCGCGCTCGCGGTTGCCCTGCACCACGGTATCCACGGTCAGGCACAGCGCATTGAAGCCGGCCGCCTTGCAGCGATCGATCAGCTCGTCGTTGATGCCGGGGTCGCGCAGCACATAGAGCTGAAACAGCTTGGGGCCGGGCGTGGCACGGGCCACGTCCTCGATGGCGGTGGTCGATACCGTCGACAGCGAATACAGGGTGTCGAAGGTGGCGGCGGCGCGTGCCACCGCGAGTTCCCCCTGGTAGTGAAAGAAGCGCGACATGCCAGTGGGCGCCAGCAGCAGCGGCAGGGCGACATCGCAGCCCAGCACCCGGGTGCGCAGATCGGTGTGGGTGACGTCCCGCAGGATGCGCGGCACCAGTTGGTACTGGTCGAACGCCGTCGTGTTGGCGCGTAGGGTGCGCTCGTCGTCGGCGCCGCCGTCGATGTAATGAAACAGGGGCGAGGGCAGCTTTCCGCGCGCGCGGCGGCGGAAATCCTCGACGTTGTAGCAGTGGTGCAGTGCGGACACGGAACCCCCGGTGAGATGACGATGCAGCGGCGGATCATAGCGCACCGGGATCGTGGCTCCCCGCAATCTCGGCTCCGCGGGGCCGGCCCGGGGCCATCCCGACGGGCGGGTGTGGATGGGCAATCGGGTATCATGAACGCCCTTTTTCAAGCTGTCGCAACCAGTCATGACCCGCGAACGCGTTCTCACCGGCATCACCACCACCGGCATTCCCCACCTCGGCAACTATGTGGGCGCGATCCGCCCCGCCGTTGCCGAGAGCCGGCGCAGCGACGTCGAATCGTTTTTTTTTCTCGCCGATTATCACGCGCTGATCAAGTGTCAGAACCCGGAGCTGGTGCATCGCTCCACCCTGGAGATCGCCGCCACCTGGCTCGCGCTCGGTCTCGACCCCGACAAGGTGGTGTTCTACCGGCAGTCGGACATTCCGGAAATTCCCGAGCTCACCTGGCTGCTCACCTGCATGACCGCCAAGGGCCTGATGAACCGCTCGCACGCCTACAAGGCCGTGGTGCAGGAAAACGAAGCGGCGGGCGAAGACCCGGATTTCGGCATCACCATGGGCCTGTTCAGTTATCCCATCCTGATGGCGGCCGACATCCTGCTGTTCAACGCGCACCGCATTCCGGTGGGTCGCGACCAGCTTCAGCACATCGAAATGGCGCGCGACATCGCCCAGCGCTTCAACCACCACTACGGCGAACACTTCGTGCTGCCGGAAGCGGCGGTGGACGACAACGTGGCGCTGCTCCAGGGCCTCGACGGCCGCAAGATGAGCAAGAGTTACGGCAACACCATCCCGCTGTTCCTGCCCGAAAAGCAGTTGCAGAAGCACATCAACAAGATCAAGACCAATCTGCTCGAACCCGGCGTGCCCAAGGACCCGGAGGATGCGACCGTGTTCCAGATCTGGCAGGCCTTTGCGACGCCGGCGCAGACCGCCGCCATGCGTCAGGCCTTTGCCGACGGCATCGCCTGGGGCGAAGCCAAAAAGCAGTTGTTCGAACTGATCAACGCCGAGTTGGGCAGCGCCCGGGAGCGGTACGAAGGTCTGGTGGCGCGGCCGGCGGATATCGAGACGATCCTGCAAGCCGGCGCCGTCAAGGCCCGCGCCATCGCCACGCCGGTACTGGCGGAGCTGCGCCGGGCAGTGGGGATTCGGGCGCTGGGGTAGGGTCGGTGATGTCGCTTTCTGAACGCAAGCGGAGCGGAAATGCGATCTCTCTCCCCGAGACGCTTGAAGCACGCCATGGAGCTTGACGAGAATCCGTGGATTTGGGGCAAGATCAGGCTTTCCTTGACAGCGTTTATACTTCCAGAACGTGCAACGAACACTTGGACTCCCCCCATGGCACAAGCGGGTCAGATTTTCCTGGGCAAAGGCGCGGCGCCGCAAAGTCTGCTGCTTTCGATCGCGAACCGCCACGGCCTGATTGCGGGCGCAACCGGCACCGGCAAGACCTCGACGCTGCGCGTGCTTGCGGAGGGGTTCTCGAACGCGGGCGTGCCCACCTTTGTGCCCGACATCAAGGGCGACCTCGCCGGCTTCTGCCAACCGGCCGAAGTGAAGGGGTTCATCACCGAGCGCCTGCAAAAGATCGGCAACGCCGAATGGAAGCCCGCCGATTTCCCCGTCGTGTTCTGGGATCTGTTCGGCGAACTGGGTCACCCGCTGCGCGCCTCCGTGTCGGAGCTGGGTCCAACCCTTCTCGCCCGCATGCTGCAACTGAAC
This sequence comes from Porticoccaceae bacterium, assembly GCA_050250395.1. GTDB lineage: Bacteria > Pseudomonadota > Gammaproteobacteria > Pseudomonadales > Porticoccaceae > JAGPUQ01. Next base: position 18,518 of record JBFWOQ010000009.1, on the reverse strand, counting down.
GATGCGCAGGAAGGTGTCCTGAATATTGTCTTTCGCATCGCCGACGAGCAGGGAATGCTGCTGCTCGATCTGAAGGACTTGCGCGCGATGCTCGTCCACGTGGCCGAGAATGCCACCACATACTCCACCAAGTTCGGCAACATCGCACGCGCCTCGGTCGGTGCGATCCAGCGCACCCTGTTGACACTCGAAAACCAGGGCGGCGATGTATTTTTCGGCGAGCCGGCGCTGAAGATTTCCGATCTCCTGATCACCGACGCCGCCGGTCGCGGCGCGATCCATGTGCTTGCCGCCGAGAAACTGTTCGGCAACCCCATGCTCTACGTCACGTTCCTGCTCTGGCTGCTGTCGGAACTCTACGAATCCATGCCGGAAGTGGGCGACCTCGACAAGCCGAGGCTCGTCTTCTTCTTCGACGAGGCACACCTGCTATTCGATGACCAACCAAAGGCGCTGATCGACAAAGTGGAGCAAGTCGTGCGTCTGATCCGCTCCAAGGGCGTCGGGATCTATTTCATCACCCAGTCGCCACTCGATATTCCGGACGACGTCTTGGGTCAACTCGGAAGCAAGGTCCAACATGCGCTCCGGGCCTTCACCCCGAAGGACCGCAAGTCGGTCAAAGCGGTTGCCGACAATTTCCGGGCGAGCCCGAACTTCAACGCAGCCGACGCCGTGCAAGAACTTTCGATCGGCGAGGCCCTTGTCTCGACCCTGGATGCGAAGGGTATCCCCGCGATCGTCGATCGCGTGCTGATCACGCCACCGACCTGCCGCATGGGCCCAATCACGCCGGCCGAACGTTCAGCGGTTCTTGACGCCAGTCCGCTCAAAGGCCGTTATGACCAGGTCATCGACCGGGAATCCGCCTACGAAATGCTGATGGCGAAAGCCAGCCAGGAAACCACAGCCCCGGAGCCCAGGGCACAGCCGCGCGCAAGGTCTGGCGGCCATGAGCGCCAAACGATGGGCGAAGCGATCATGAAGAGCGCCGCGCGCTCCGTCACCTCGGCGATCGGCAGCAGCATCGGCCGCGCACTGGTGCGCGGGGTCTTGGGTTCGCTGTTAAGACGCTGAGACCGGGGCTGGTGGAACCGGTCGGCCAGGTTTTCCGGCGTGGAATTTTGGTTGCCGGATGGTGGATTGCCGGACGGCGGATGGGCAGCTTGTTGCAAGGCTTTTCGACAAGCTGCTTTTTCACCACCCGCCGAGATCCATCGGAAGTCGAGATCCATCGGAAGTCGAGATCCATCGGAAAAGATGGTGGGCCCACCAGGACTTGAACCTGGGACCAATCGATTATGAGTCGACTGCTCTAACCAACTGAGCTATGGGCCCGCGAACTACCTTGTGGTCGGCGTGCGCGGCGACGATCAATCGTCGAGGAAGCTGCGCATGTGTTCGGAGCGGCTGGGGTGGCGCAGTTTGCGCAACGCCTTGGCTTCGATCTGGCGAATCCGCTCGCGGGTGACATCGAACTGCTTGCCGACTTCTTCGAGGGTGTGGTCGGTGTTCATGTCGATACCGAAACGCATCCGCAGCACCTTGGCCTCACGGGCGGTCAGCGAGTTCAGCACTTCGCGCGTCGCTTCGGTGAGACTTTCCTGGGTGGCGGCGTGAATCGGCGAGGCGACGTTGAGGTCTTCGATGAAGTCGCCGAGATGCGAATCTTCGTCGTCGCCGATGGGCGTTTCCATGGAAATCGGTTCCTTGGAGATTTTCAGTACCTTGCGCACTTTGTCTTCCGGCAGATCCATGCGCAGGCTCAGTTCCTCGGGCGTGGGTTCGCGCCCCATCTCCTGGAGGATTTGCCGCGAGATGCGGTTGAGCTTGTTGATGGTTTCGATCATGTGCACCGGAATGCGGATGGTGCGTGCCTGGTCCGCGATGGAACGCGTGATGGCCTGCCGGATCCACCAGGTGGCATAGGTCGAGAACTTGTAGCCGCGGCGGTATTCGAACTTGTCCACCGCCTTCATCAGGCCGATGTTGCCCTCCTGGATCAGGTCGAGGAATTGGAGGCCGCGGTTCGTGTATTTCTTGGCGATGGAAATCACCAGCCGCAGGTTGGCTTCGACCATCTCCTTCTTGGCGCGACGCGCCTTGGCTTCCCCGATCGAGAGGCGGCGGTTGATGTCCTTGATCTGCGCGATGCTGAGGCCGGTTTCATTCTCGTTCACCGCCAGACGCTGCTGGATCCGGACGATTTCCTCCTGGTGTGCCTTGAGCGCCTCCGCATAGGGCTGCTTGCGGCGCGTCAGCGTCGCCAGCCATTTGACGTTGGTCTCGTTGCCGGGAAAGCCTTCAATGAACTCCGTGCGGGGCATCCGGGCCCGCTTGACGCAGAGCACCATGATGTTGCGTTCATGCTTGCGCACCTCGGTGATCTTTTCCTGGACCTGGCGAATCAGCGGGTCGAACTGTTTGGGGGTCAGCTTCAGGTATTTGAACAGTTCGCTGAGTTCCGTGAGGTTTTTCTGGACGGCGCTGCTCTTGCGGTCGCCGCGCGCGAGGGAGCGCTTGGTCTTGTCGTTCTGGCGGCGGATGCTGTCAAAGCGGCGGCGGGCCTCCTCGATATCAAGACCGCCATCGTCTTCTTCCACCTCGGTATCGGCATCCTCGTCATCGTCATCCTCGGCGTTCTCGGCCTTGGCGGCGGCCAGTTCGGCTGCCTTGGTGGCGATCGACAGTGCGGAGGGGACATTGTCCATGGGGTTCAGATAGCCGGCGATGATGTCGGCCAGGCGGCGTTCGCCCGTGGCGATGAGGTCGTATTCGGCGAGCACGGCGTCGACGGCACCCGGCCACTCGGCCAATGCCGCCATGATCTCCCGGATGCCTTCCTCGATGCGCTTGGCGATTTCGATTTCGCCTTCGCGGGTGAGAAGTTCGACCGAGCCCATTTCGCGCATGTACATGCGTACCGGGTCGGTGGTGCGATGCTGTTCGGTTTCCACCGCGGCCAGGGCGGCGGCGGCCTCGGCAGCGGCGATCTCGTCGGGAGCGGCGTCACCCGTGGTCATCAACAGGGTGTCGGCATCCGGGGCAGCCTCGAACACATTGATCCCCATGTCGTTGATCATCTGGATGATGTCTTCGACCTGATCGGGATCGGAAATGTCTTCCGGCAGGTGATCGTTCACCTCGGCATAGGTCAGGTAGCCCTGATCGCGGCCTTTGGTGATGAGTTCACGGATGCGGGACTGCTGCTGGATTTCGCTCATTGATCGCTCTGGCTGGGTGCGCGCGGGTAAAGCGGCGCATTGTAACCAATTGATGGGGTGCCAAGCCACCGATTGCAACCCGAGGCAGGCATCTTATTGGCTTTATAAATGTTACATAACACGTTGTTTTGCTTCAGTGATTATAGGATCGTTCGGCGTTCTCGCCGACAGTTCCAGGATGAGGGCACGGATGCGCGCGCGATCCTCCGCCGAGAGGGCGTCGCGATCGAGCAACCCGCGCAGACGCGCCGCCGCCGGCTTGTCGCGCTCGGCCAGCTCCTGGAGCCGCGCGATGATGCCGCGAGCCTCGGCGAGATGATCCCCTGCCGCGGTTTCCGGCGCCAGCAGCAACTCGTTCGCGGCGATTCTGGCCAGCAGATTGCGCTGCTCCTGACCGTGCATCCCGTGCCAGTAGCTCAGTACATGGTTGAAGGTGTAACCGGGATTGTTCTGAAGCAACGCATGCACTTTGAAGACGAGTTCCAGATCGGGAATGGTTTCGCCCCGCAGGGGTTCCAGCGCCGGTGCGAGTTCCGCACACAGGCGCGGATGGTGCAGGAGCAGTGCCAGCAGGTGGTGAACCAGCGGCGTCCTGTAGTTGCGGCCCGATCTTGATGCCATTTCTCGGGGCGCGGGTGCGATCGGCTCGATTACGGCTCCGCGCGTCTGGCGCTGCTCCGGCGGATCGACGGCATGGGGTCCGGCGCTGCCTGTGGAGCGAGGTGCGGTGAGCTGCTCCAGGGTCGACGCGGGAAGGCCGGCACGGATCGCCAGCTCGCTCAGCAGCAACTGCCGCAACACACCCGCCGGCAGGCGGTGAATCATGGGGGCCGCGCGCTGACAGAAGCGGGCGCGATCGTCCGGCAGCGAGAGGTCCAGTTCGTTCGCCGCGGTGGCGAACAGAAATTCCGAGAGGGGCTGCGCCGACGCGATCCGCTGTGAGAACTCGCCGCTGCCGATCCGTCGCACCAAGGTGTCGGGGTCTTCGCCGTCGGGCAGGAACATGAAACGCACCGCCCGGCCCTCGCTCAGTGCCGGCAGGCAGGTATCCAGAGCGCGGCTCGCGGCGCGGCGGCCGGCGGCGTCGCCATCGAAGCAGAACACCAGATCGCTGGTGTGGCGAAACAGCTTGGCGATGTGCTCGTCGGTGACGGCAGTGCCGAGGGTCGCCACCGCGTTGCGAATCCCGAACTGGGCCAGCGCCACCACGTCCATGTAGCCTTCGACCACCAGCAGCGGGGCGCCGCTGCGCAAATGGGTGCGCGCCTCGTACAGTCCGTAGAGTTCGCGGCCCTTGTGGAATACCGGGGTTTCGGGGGAATTCAGGTACTTGGGCTGGTCGTCGCCCAACACCCGGCCGCCGAAACCCAGGGTGCGGCCCCGCGCATCGCGGATCGGAAACATGATGCGGTGGCGGAAGCGGTCGTAGTGACCGTCGCCGGACTCCCGGGCGACGGCGAGTCCCGCCTCGATCAGCAGGGTCATGGTGCCGTCGGCATTGTCCTTGTGGACATTGTCCTCTTGGGCAGGATCCCTGGGCGCGCTGTTCCCGACGTCGAGAAACCGGATCAGGTTGTCCCATCCGGGCGGGGCGAAGCCGATGCCGAATTCCCGGGCAATCTCCACCGCCACGCCGCGTTGCTGGAGGTAGTTCGTCGCCTGCGCGGCGGCAGGGTGTTCGTGCAGTTGCGCGCGGTACCAGGCCTGGGCGCGTTCGAGGAGGCTCAACAGGGGCTCGTTGCGGCGCGCGGTGGCGGCGGTGTCGGTTGCGCGGGGGATTTCCAGGCCGGCGCGGTGGGCGAGGTATTCGAGAGCCGCGATAAAGTCGATGTGGTCATAGGCCATCACAAAACCGATGGCATTGCCGCCCGCGTTGCAGCCGAAGCAGTAATAGAACTGCCGTTCCTGGTTGACCGAGAAGGAGGGGGTTTTTTCGTCGTGAAACGGGCAGCGGGCCTTGTGATTGCTGCCCGCGCGGCGCAGCTCCAGGCGCTCCCCGATGACATCGACAATGTCGGTGCGGTCGAGCAGGTCGTCGATGAAAGCTTGCGGGATGCGGCCGGCCATGCGGCGCCTATTGAACCATGGGCTCGGGGGCTGGGAGAACCGGCGCTCCGGGAGTTCGGGGATGGGCGGGACTCAACCCAGGCGGGTTTTTACCTGGGCGCTCACCGCGCCGATGTCGGCGCGGCCCTGGAGCTCGGGCTTCAGGATCGCCATGACCTTGCCCATGTCGCGCGCCGAGTTGGCGCCGCTGCTGGCGATGGCCTGCTCGATCAGGGCGGTGATTTCGGCGGCGGTCAATGCGGCGGGCAGAAAGCTGGCGATGATCTCGATCTCGGACAGCTCCTGCGCGGCGAGTTCTTCCCGTCCGGCGCTGCGGTACTGGGCGGCGGAGTCACGCCGCTGCTTGGTCATCTTGTCGAGTACGGCGAGCACCCGCGCGTCGTCGAGTTCGATGCGTTCGTCAACCTCGATGCGCTGGACTTCCGCCAGCACCAGCCGGATGGCATCGAGGCGCGTCCGCTCGCGGGCGCGCAGCGCGGCCTTCATGGCGTCTTGCAGTCGGAGTTTGAGCGCGGACCCGGTCATGCGCAGGGCTCGGTTGGAATGGACAGCCCACGAAGCCGGCTCCGCGCCGGCTTCAACCCGGAGCGGTCAGTACATTTTCTGGAACTTGCGGGATTCGCGCTGGAGCTTCTTGGCGTGGCGTTTGACTGCGGCGGCGGACTTGCGCTTGCGCGCCCAGGCCGGCTTTTCGTAGTACTCGCGGCGGCGGACTTCGGCCAGGACCCCGGCTTTTTCGCAGGAGCGCTTGAAACGGCGCAGGGCCACGTCGAAAGGTTCGTTCTCTTTGACACGTACTGACGGCATCTATGCTCTATCCTGAATGACCAAGCGGGCAGGGTCGGGACGCGGATTTTACCGACTTCGTGCGCCGCTTGCAAAGCCGGATTGCCGTTTGCCCCGACACAAATCGCGTCCGGCCCAAACTCCCTTCGAAGGCGGCGCCGCCGACGCGCAAGCTGGCCAGGGCCCGAACCCCGGGATTATGATGCCCCCCTAGTTGCGGCGAGCGATCATGCGGGTTTTGGGTATCGAAACGTCCTGCGATGAGACCGGCGTCGCTGTGTACGACAGCGCGCGGGGTCTGCTTGCGCACGCCCTCCACAGCCAGGTCGATCTGCACGCCGAATACGGCGGTGTGGTGCCCGAGCTCGCCTCCCGCGACCATGTGCGCCGGCTGCTGCCGATGATCAAGCGGGTGCTGGCCGACGCCGGCACGGCACCGGAACAGGTCGACGGCATTGCCTATACGGCGGGCCCCGGGTTGATGGGCGCGCTGATGGTGGGCGCGGCGGTGGCGCGCGCCCTGGCCTATGCCTGGCAGGTGCCGGCGATCGGCGTGCATCACATGGAAGGCCATCTGCTCGCACCCATGCTGGAAGCGGAACCGCCGGCCTTTCCGTTCGTGGCATTGCTGGTGTCCGGCGGTCACACCCAGCTGGTGCGGGTGGCGGCGATCGGCGCGTACGAAATGCTCGGCGAATCCCTCGACGACGCCGCCGGCGAAGCCTTCGACAAGGCCGCCAAGATGCTCGATCTGGGCTATCCCGGCGGTCCGGAGATCGCCCGGCTGGCGGCTCGGGGCGACCCCGCCCGGTTCCGGTTTCCGCGGCCCATGACCGACCGCCCCGGGCTCGATTTCAGTTTTTCGGGTCTCAAGACTTTCACGTTGAACACGGTCGCCGCGCACAGTTCTGCAGGTGGTTTGCCGGATGAACAGACCCGGGCCGATATCGCCTGCGCCTTTCAGGAAGCGGTGGTGGATACGCTGGTGCTCAAGTGCAATCGCGCCATCGAACAGACCGGATTGCGCACACTGGTGATCGCCGGCGGCGTCTCCGCCAACCGGTTGCTGCGGGAACGCCTGGAGCGCAAACTCGCCGCCCGCGGCGCGCGGGTTTATTACGCGCGCAACGAATTCTGCACCGACAACGGTGCGATGATCGCCTACGCCGGCTGTCAGCGCCTGCTGCACGGTGGTGGCGACGATCTCGCCATCCGCGCCTTGCCGCGCTGGCCCATGACCAGCCTGCCACCCCTGGGGGCGGCCTGAGTCGCGCTCACGCTCTGGAATCACCATGGACATCGTCTACATACGCGACCTGTGCATCGACACCACCATCGGCATTTACGATTGGGAGCGCGAAGTGCGGCAGACGGTTTCGCTGGATCTGGAGATGGCCGCGGACATCGGTCGCGCCGCCGCCACCGACGACATTCAGTACGCGCTCAACTACAAGGCGGTCGCCAAGCGGATCATCGCCCACGTCGAGAGCAGCGGCTGCCTGCTGGTGGAGCGTCTGGCCGAGGAAATCGCTACCCTGGTGCTGACCGAATTCCCGGTGCCCTGGCTGCGTCTGCGCCTGAGCAAGCCCGGCGCGCTGCGCGGCGCCCAGGACGTCGGCATCGTCATCGAACGTGGCGCGCGCGCCTGATGCCGCGCGTCTATCTGAGCCTCGGATCGAATATTGAGCCGGAACGGCATCTCCGCGCGGCACTTGATGCGCTGGCGGCGGAGTTCGGCGCGCTGGTTCTGTCGCCCGTGTATGAAAGTGAGGCGGTGGGTTTTGTCGGCGAAAATTTTTTGAACCTGGTGGTGGGCATCGATACCGAATTGCGCGTTGGGCGGCTCGCGGAGCGTCTGCGCGCCATCGAGCATCTGAACGCGCGATGCCGCGGTGGCGAAAAATTCGCGCCGCGGACGCTCGACATCGATATTCTCACCTACGGCGATCAGGTCGGTGTGGTCGACGGCATCGACCTTCCGCGCGACGAAATTCTGAAATATGCCTTCGTATTGCGGCCACTCGCCGACATCATCCCAAACGAGCGCCACCCCGTGGTGGGGCAGTGCTATCGGCAGCTCGCCGCACAACTCGATCTCGGTCGACACAAACTGTGGTCGGTACCGCTTGACTGGCGTCCCGCCGCGACGACCGGCGCGGCGACGCCGGATTGAGCGGCGTCGCTGCATTGCCCGGCCCGATCAGCCCACTTCGATCCGGCGTTGCTTGGGTTTGGTGTCGGTCGCTTTTGGTGCTTTGAGTTTGAGGATGCCATTTTCGAACGTCGCGCTGATATCGGCGTCGTGGATGTCACCGCCCAGATTGAAGCTGCGCATGTACTTGCCGTAACGACGTTCCTGGCGAATTACCCGACCTTCCTTTTTCTCCACTTCGTCGCGGCGCGTTTCCGCGGTGATCGTCAGCGTGCCGTCTTCCAGCTCGATGTGAATGTCCTCACGCTTCACGCCGGGCAGTTCGGCGGTGATTTCGTAATGATCGGATTTTTCGTGGATATCCACTCGCGGGGCGAAAAATCCGGTATCGGCCTGTTCCAGGCGTTGCAGCGGCGACAGAAAGTTATCGAATACCTGGTCCAGGTCGAACAAACGTCCGCGTGGTACTAGTGGCATGGTAAACCTCCCGGCAATCGTTTCAGCAGTGTTGGGTGCCGACCAATATTGTCCCGGTGAATTTTTTTTCAAGGCCATGTTGCAGGTCATGCCGCGGGAAATGCCGCGTATACCGGCATGCGGTTGATACCGATCAAGATACCGAGAGAGCGAGACGGGCGCCGCCATCCACGGCGATCACCTGACCGGTGATGTAGGTGGCAGCGGTAAGCAGAAACCCGGTGACGCGCGCGATGTCTTCCACCGCGCCCAGCCGGCCCAGCGCAATCGAGTCGAGGATTTTCCGCTGCGCCACCACATCCGCCGACGCGGGATTTTCCGGCCACAGAATGGCGCCCGGCGCGATGCCGTTGACCCGCACCCTGGGCGCCAGTTCGCGCGCCATCGCCCGGGTCAGCATCAGGTTGCCGGCTTTGGCGATGCAATAGATCGCGTGCTCCGGAAGTGGCCGCAGGCCGTGGATATCGGCGATGTTGACAATGGCGCCGCCGGTTTGCGCGAGCGCCGGCGCCAGATCGCGGCACAGAAAAAACGGCGCCTTGAGATTGCTTGCCATCAGATCGTCCCATTGGGCAACGTCCGCTTCGGCGAGAGGCGTGGGGTAAAACGCCGAGGCATTGTTGACCAGGGCGTCGATACGGCCCCAGTGACCGATGGCGTCCGAGGCCAGTTCCCGCACCTGCGCGAGATCGGCGAGATCCGCGCTCAGTACCGCGGCGGAATCCGCGCGCATCGACTGTAGCTGTGCGCACAGTTCCCGAGCAGGGGCGAGCGATTCGCGACAGTGGATCAGCACCCGAAAGCCGGCGCCGTGCAATTCGCGGGCGATGGCGGCGCCGATCCGCCGCGCCGCGCCGGTGATCAGTGCGACCGGCGCCTCAGCCGGCATGGGCGGCTTCCCACCGGTAGGCGGCGATGACGTCCTGGCGCGCCCGGTTCAGGGCGTCGGCGAGCGCGGTCCCGGTCAGGCCCGCCGCCACATGAGGCGCGGCGCGCACCGCCAGCACCTGCGGCACCAATCCGCGCAGCCAGCACGCCGACGCATAGGGTTGCCGGTGCAAGCCGCCGCCGCGACCGCGCGCGTCGGCTTCGCAGGCCATCAGAAAGGGTTCTAGCATCTCGATGCGACGGTAGATATCCAACTCCTGAAGCATTTTCAGCACCGTGATCGGGCGCAGCTCGCGAATCTTGTGGCACTGGAGATGGTAACGGGTAACCGCCACCGCCAGGCGTCGATACGGATGGGGAACCCGCAGCCGGTCGCAGACCGCGTGCACCAGGGGCACACCGCTGGCCTCGTGGCCGATGTGGCGGGGCAGCACATCGGCGGGGGTGACCGCTTTGCCGAGATCGTGCATCAATACCGCAAAACTTACCGCCGAATCCGCATGCATTTCGGCCGCGCGATCCAGTGCCATCAGCACGTGGAGGCCGGTATCGATTTCCGGGTGGTAATCGGCACGCTGGGGCACGCCGAACAGTGCATCCACCTCCGGCAGCAGGACCGCCAACGCGCCGCAGGCGCGCAACACTTCGACATAGGTGCGCGGCGACACGCTCGCCAGCGCGCGCTCCGTTTCACGCCAGATGCGCTCTGCCGACAGATGCAGGAGTTCGCCGCTCGCGGCGATGGTCGTCATCAGTGCCAGTGTCTCCGGGGCCACGCGAAAGCCCAGCGGGTGGAGGCCGGCGGCGAACCGCGCGACCCGCAATACCCGCAGCGGGTCTTCCACGAAGGCATCGGAGACATGGCGCAGCACCCGATCTCGCAGATCGCGCAGTCCCCCGCAGGGATCGATCAGCTCACCTTCGGCGCTCTCCGCGATGGCGTTGATGGTGAGGTCGCGGCGTTGCAGATCCGCTTCGAGAGTGACCCCGGGCTCGGCATGAACCACGAATCCGGTGTGCCCGGGTGCCGTCTTGCGCTCGGTGCGGGCGAGGGCGTATTCCTCGCCGGTGTCGGGATGCAGGAACACCGGGAAATCCCGGCCCACGGGGCGAAAGCCGCGTGCGCGCATGGCCTCCGGCGTGGCGCCCACCACCACCCAGTCGCGTTCCCGCACCGGCCGGCCCAGCAGTCGGTCGCGGATGGCGCCGCCGACGAGGTAAGTGTTCATCTTCGACCGCGCACGTCGCTTGGACCCTGCTTCGGGAGGTGTTCGCAATGGCCGATTATACGGAGAATGGATTTTGGGTGACCTCGCCTTGTCGTGCATGCCTAACGAGTCACAAGGTCCTACAGATATGTCCTTAGGCCTTCTTTCCACATGCCCGAGTTCTCCAAGGTATCGCCCAGTCGCGAGTAGCGGGACTGGTGAAGGAGGCGACGAACACCCTCAATCAAGTCCGAGTCGTGGCGTTTCCAGTGAGCGAAGTTGGGATGATTGGTCCAGTCGAAATCTGCGGCAATGCCGGCGTCGCGGAGCCGGTACACGGCTCGCTCGTATGTGTTCAAGAGAGCGACGAAGGCGCGCTGGTTGGCAGTTGTCCGCAGGCGGGAGATCAGACTGGGAGTCTCAAGCAGTTTGGTAATCTGAGTGCGGGATCGGTCGATGTCTTGGGCTCCGTCTTCGAGCCCGATTTGGGCGATGCGGCCTGTTGGCCCTTGCTGCGCCAGAAGTTCGCCTGCGGCGCGTCTTAGCTGCAAGCAGTGGCTAATGGCGGGAAGCGCACTGAGGCGGAGAAGCTGTCGGAGAGGCTCGTTCCGTGATTCAGCGTGCCACAGGCGCAGCAAGTACAGGAAGCCGAGTGCCAAGAATAGCCAAGGGATCCTCGGACCAAGGCGAGGCAATTGTGCGCCCGTGAGTCGCTTTATGAGCTGAAGGGTAGCTTCCAGGTCTGCGAGGAAGGCCACTGCAGCGAGACCGAACAGGATCCAACCTGGCCATGAGGAACGCTTGATCAAAGTGATCAAAGGGTCAGGCTGTTTCATGCATCAACCCCTCATCTGCGTGACCCCTCGTTGACTCTGGACCCGTTGTCCGGGAATGGGCTTACTTGCTCTTGCCAATCATGTAGTCGACCGCCGCGTTGAGCTCGGCGTCCGAGCAGTCCATGCACAGGCCCTTGGGCGGCATGCCCTTGAAGCCATTGATGGCGTTGGCATAGAGGGTATCCATGCCCTTGCCGATGCGCGGTTCCCAGTCGCTGGCGGAGCCGATCTTGGGTGCGCCGCCCACACCGGCGGTATGGCAGACCCCACATTTGGCCTGAAACACCTCTTCCCCCGACCGTGCAGCACCGCCCGCTACTGGCGCCGCGGCGCCCTGCTTGACGATCTCACCTTCAGGCGCGATACGCTCGGCGATCTGGGCCTGGATCTCGGGTGGCGGTGCGCCCTTGTCTTTTGAACCACAGGCGACCAGCGCCGAACCCATACCCAGCCCCAATACGACCAAGGCGGACACGCCGAGGATTTTCTTCATCGTCAGATCTCCATCGCTGCACAGGAAGCGCGAACGCGCCGGCGCATTATAGTCGCTCGCCTTTTGAGGTACATGACCAAGGGCAAGTTCTGCTAAGATGCGCGCCGCCCGGCGAACGCCGCCGATCCGTGATCGGTGGCCGGGACTGGGTTTCAGCAGGCAGTGAGCTTGCTGACGAAGTAACGAGTTTTGCACCCGTAGCTCAGCTGGGTGAGCCGGGCGCAGTATGGCAAGCACCGCTTGCCGCCCGGCGAACGCCACCGATCCGCGATCGGTGGCCGGGAGTGGGTTTCAGCAGGCAGTGAGCTTGCTGACGAAGTAACGAGTTTTGCACCCGTAGCTCAGCTGGATAGAGCGCTGCCCTCCGGAGGCAGAGGTCAGAGGTTCGAATCCTCTCGGGTGCGCCAGCTTTTCTTCCTGTCATCACGTTCCTGTCATCACGTTCCTGTCGTGACGTCCGTGTCGTGACGTTCCTGTCGTGACGTTCCTTTCATGACAGTCCCGGCAGTCCGTCCCCCAAGCCGGAAGACCTGTTCCCGAGTACGGGTCACCCGCGAAGAGCCGTCAGGGCGACCGGCCCGATTGGACCGAGCACCGCTTACTCCACGGCCTTTTGCGGATACCCGAACAAGCCACGATTGCGGATCAGCTCCGCCACCACCGGCGGCACCTGTCTGGCCCAGCCGGGGGCATCGGCGCGCAACGCGGGCAACACCTGGCGCCAGTCGATGTCTACCACCTCGGGGTTGATGCCGGGCAGCGGCAGGATGCGGCCGTGCTCCTGCAGGTGACGGTAGATGTGGTGCACCGCTGGGTCCGGTACGAAATCGTCCGCGGTGATCAGGCTGCCATCGGCCGCTCTGCCGGGATACACATACATCGAAGTCTGATCGCAAAACAGCCGGCCAAACGCCTCCAGGATGCCGCCTTCGAGGCCGGAGTAGAACTCCGGATTGAAGATATCGCTCAGATTGTCGAGCCGCACCACGATGCCGATGCGACCCTGGGTATAGCGGCGCAGAAACGCGCGCAGCCGAAAATAACGCAGGTAATCGGAGACCAGTACATGGTAGCCAAGCGCGGTCAGGCTATCGACACGGGCCAGGAAGTCCGCGTTGTCGACGTGGACGCCGTCCTCCATGACGGTCGCCATGGTCATCTCGGCGACGGGCAGTACGTCCTCGCTATGGCCGTCGAAGGCGGCGAGACCGGCGCGGAACATGTCCTCGTGGCGGCGTGTTGCCGGGCGGAAATTCGAGCGCACTGCGAGCACGTCCTTGCGGCGCAGCGCTTCGCCCGGTTGCGTCACCTGGCCGTCGGGATCGAACATGATCGCCCGCGTCAGCCAGCTGCGGATCAGGTGCAGATTGAGCAGTCGGTTTTCGCAGCCGGCAAACGCCGGACCGCTGAACTCGATCATGTCGATCTCGATGCGGTCCGAACCGGCGCTGGCGCCGCCGGAGAGGTCATCGGCGAGACTTTCGATGAGCTTCTCCGGCGTGCCGGCATGGTGGAAGGCGCCGTAAATCAGGTTGACGCCCAAAACGCCCAGTGCCTCCTGCTGCGCGCGTGCGTCCTGATCCAGCATGCGTACGTGGAGCACGATGTCGTTCGGTGGCCCCTGGGGTACGAGCTGGAGGCGCACGCCGAGCCAGCCGTGGCACTCCTGGCGGTGCTTGAAGCCCTGCGCCGCGACCGTGGCCGCATAGGCGAAAAAAGTGGTTTCGCTCTCGCGGCGGCCTTCCAGGCGCTCGATCAGCAGGCCGAACTCATGGTCCAGCATGCGTCCCAGACGCGTGCGGCTCACATAGCGGCCGCCCGGGGCGCGACCATAGATGGCGTCGGAGAAGGTCATGTCGTAGGCCGACATGGTCTTGGCCACGGTGCCGGCAGCGCCACCGGCACGAAAGAAATAACGCGCGGTCTCCTGCCCGGCGCCGATCTCGACAATGCTGCCGTACTGCGCCGGATTGAGGTTGACCGCCAGCGCCTTCTGTACGGCACCTGAAGTGTCGCTCAGCGCGCTATCGCCGACGGGTGGTGAGCTATCCATTCAAGAATCTCCGGTGGGTGGCGGCCACGAACGGTCGCGGTATCTGGCTAAAAATAGGGTCGTTGCGGTTGGCGTCGATCTCGATCGCCGAGCTGGCGTTTACGATCATCGGTGACTGCCGGCAAGTATCGCAAGTCCCGTGCCGGGTTGTTTTGATACCCTACTTGTCGCACAAAATCTTCCACAGGAAATGTCGGCAGGCATGGCGTCAGGCGATGGAGGTGCTGCGTCGGTCATGGATCCACCAATCGCTGGATTGCATGCATTGGTAGCACCAGCCGGAGGGAATCCGGCAGGCGCACGAAACCGTCTCCCTCGTAGAAGGCGGCAGCGCCCTCGCCAGGCAGGTGATCGGCCAGGGCCAGCAGGCTGTCCTCGGTGGCGCCGAGCACATCGGCCAACCATTCCCGGGGCACGCCGTAGCCGAGCAGCGTGTCTTCCGCAATGCCCGCGAACAGCAACGGCTGGGCCGGCGCGGGGTGCACAGATTCCACGTACTTCGGAACCGCGATTTCCTGCACCCGCTCGCGAATCTCCACCAGTTGCGCCGCGCCGGTCTTCGGGCGCGTCTCCAGCCGCCGCCGCTCGGCCCACTGGTAGGCCTTGTCGTGGTGATCCACGTAGCACAGCAGCAGGCTGGCATTGGTGCGGTGCACGATGATGCGCACGTCGTCGCTGACCCGCACCGACCAGAAGTGCTTGTCCTTGGCCCGGTCCAGCTTGTGCAGGCTCATGCCCGGACTGGCGGGGTTCAATTGCAGGTCGAAGGCCGTGGTCTTGGCGGCCTTTTGCTCATCGCCGGTCAGCCGCGCCAGGCTGGCGGTGAAGGTGTCGGCGATGCGGAAATCCATACGTGCTCAGGCCGGCAACGGGAACAGGCGCAGACCCTGGCTGACGAAGGGCTCGAAATCCGCACCGTTCAGGGTGACGAATTCGGCCTTGGCCCGGATCGCTATCGCCGCAATGAGCGCATCCGTCTTCAGCGTGCGCTTGCGGCCGGCGGCATTGAACAACTCGGCTGCCAGCTCGGCGGCGTCCTCGCCGACCGGCAGGATTTGTCCTTGAATGAATGCCCGCGCCAGGCCAGCTTCCGTTTCAGCCAACGGGCCAGAAAGAAATTCGTACCAGACCAGCGCACTGACGGCGACGGCCTCCCCCGCCAGGACGCGCGCAACAGCCGGATGCCCCTCCCGCGCCCAGTGCGGCAGCGCGATCAGGGCGTTGGTGTCGAAATGAAGCACCCTCAGGATTTTCCAGCGCGGTGCGCATCATCCGCATGTCGCGCGGCGCGAAGCGAAGCGATCAGCCGTCGTGTTTGCGCCTTGGTGCGCGGCAACGGCTGCCGCTGATAGTGGGCGACGACCTCAGCCGGCGACGGCGCAGCCTCACGCTGCCCGGCGGCGGCCTGCTCCACGGAGCGGCGGATGACTTCGGCCTGTGACACGCCCCAGACGCGCGCCAGGCGCCGGATGCGCTGCGCAGTCTGCTCATCCAGTGCGTAAGTGGAACGGACGGACATTTGGGCCATGGTGACTCCGATTCGATGGTATGGCGTTATGGTACGAGCCTAAACGTACAGGGTAAAGCGCGGGGCATGGCTCGATCAGGGCTGCGCGGGCCGGCCTCGAAACGACGGGGGGTTCAATTGCAGATCGAAGGCTGTGGTCTTGACGGCCTTGTGCTCATCGCCGTTCAGGTGGGTGGAGGTGTCGGCGATGCGGAAGTGAATATTCATGGACAAAAGATCAAAAGTGATACTTTTCACGCCTGCGGCGGAACGCTTCTTCCGTCCCTTCCATGATGTCGAGAACAGCTTTGGTTACAGACGGTTGGTCAAGTCCGCCGCAAGCTCGAACTTCACCCTTACCGTCTCGCGCCTCAAAGGCGTACACCAGCTCGGCGTCGCCGTTTACCGGCAGATTGGCGTTGTGTGTAGCCATAATGAGTTGTCGCTTCGATTTCACTTTGCGCAGCATCGGAATCAGTTCACGGAAAACAAAGTTGGAGTCCAACTCATCCTCAGGCTGGTCGATCACCAACGGTCCGCCTTCCTGAGCGAGTAACAGTGCGAGGGCGGCAGTGTTCCGCTGACCGTCAGAGAGGGAACCTTCGGCGATACTGCCTGCCGTCGATCCATCCGCCCGAAACAGTTTCATGTCGACGGTGTCTTGTACCCGAGAGCAGCGCAGCTTTTCCCAACGTTCAAGATTGTCTTGAATGTGTTGGAACAGCTCTTGGCTGTTCGTTCCGAAATCCGGTCCTGTTGAACCTTGCTCCGCGGACAAACGGTCTTCCAGAACCTGCCACGGCGACTCGGCATCGTCCTGTCGGGTAAAAAGCGTGTAGAGCGTCTCCCCACAGTTTCCCCAATTTTTACCTAACCGCGTTCGCCCATCAGAGGGAGCAAAGCTCTGCCAGAGCTCACGGAAATTTTTATGATCCTGCTGGTATTTTGCTGAGACGTCGATAAAACGCTGCCTGCCTTCGTTCAGTACAGCGAGTTCATTGGCTCGTTCGGCGGCTTCAACGCGCTTCTGGAATTGCTCTCTCCAGATTTGATGCAACTTCTGTATGAGCAGATCGGTGTCTCCCGCCGCTTCCTGTAGCCGCTGAATTTCAGCCCCAGTTTCATCAATCTCCCGCTGCTTCTTGGCGCGTGATTGATCGATTTCCTGAAGATGGCCAACATCATCCGTTGTCAGACCTTTAGCCGCGCAGGCCTCACTGAACTTGGCGTCAGCCTGATCCAGCTCTTCCCGAATTTCATTCCATGCCGGATCGCTTGTTTTAAGATCATCGATAGCGGTTTCGAATTGCTCGACGGCATCACGGATAGTCTTGGCCAGCGAATCCTTGGCGGCCTTTACCTTATCGTCGAATTGCCTAAACCAGATCGCGTGCGCTGAATCTGTAACCTGAAATGATACGTGCGATGCAGCGATCGTCTCAGCCAGAGCGGCGACGTCGGTGAACTCCTTGCCTGGTGTTCCAGCAAGTCCTTCGAGGTAGCGTGTCTCGGCCTTGAGAAGTTGATGCCGCCGGGCATCCTCTTGAATCTCGCTGCGGGCCTTCCATTGCCGGTCCAGTTCCTGACGCTCTTGCTGGTGCCGCCTGTAATCCTTTTCGAGTGTCTTGGCCTTGCGGAGATTGGAAAAAGCGTCCTGGATTTGCAGTTTGAGTTTGTGCTCCCGATCCGCCAACTCATCCAGTTTGCTTTTGGTGAATCCGTCGACCAACTCCAACAGCCGCTGAGCTTGCCGAACGCTTCCGTCATCGGCTTTCGACTCGGTCAGGCGGTTGAGCTGCTGCTGGCTGTAAAAGCGAAGAGACAAGCTATTGAAAAAGGTTTCAGGATCAGCCAGGTCGCGGCCCTGCACGGTTGGACTGTCGTTTTGCCAGACAATACGATCTTCGACGCCATCCGCGCTGACCCAGCACACTTCGACTGCTGCGCGGTGTTCGCTCAGCGTGTAGCGTACTCGTTTGATCCGTTCTTTGGTCCCGTCATCAAGATCCTTCGATTTGTCCTTCCCCAAAATGATTCTCAGGTATTCAAGCAGAGTGGATTTCCCGCTGCCTCGGCCACCGATGACACAGTTCATGTTGGGGGAAAAATGCACCTCCTGGTCGGCGAGGAACGCAACGTTCTTGATCGAGATCGACTTGATGGTCGACTGACGAACGCGCCGTGCTGGATGCGTATCTGTCGTTACATCCTCCGGCAAAATGATGCGGGATTCGTGATCGAGGAATGCCTGGCGGAGCGATTCGATGGAGGGCGCCGACATCTTGATCCACGAGTACCGATAGCCAATGCTGTTTGGCGTAGGCTTTTGATGCTCGTCGAGGTCGATCAGCTTCTTGTTGTCCGATGACATGAGTGTAGCAATGGGGCGAATGCGCTTCCATTCGTCATAGCAATCGTCACCAGAGCGAAACAGCTTCTGGAATGCACCGCTCATTCGACTTACGGGCTTGGGAACCTCAACAGCTAAGAGATCAGGGTTTCGGTACTCTTCCTGCTGGAGCCATTCACTAATCCGGCCATTATCAAAAAGACTGTCTTCGAAAACGTGAGGGATGATAACGATTCCTCGCCATGTGCCGTCCGGATTTTGCTTCTGCACGACGCTTAAAATGTCGGGCAGGCGTTTTGTTGACTTGGCCAGCCGTTCACCTTCTATTCGAGGTCTACCAACTCCGCATTCTGAACCGCCCCGGGTTTTGAGGAGGCTCCAACCTTTGAGAGAATGGAGCCATGAACAAGTCAACGTCAAATCGGTTTTCCCCGGAAGTCCGCGAGCGCGCGGTTCGCATGGTGCTGGAGCATCGTG